>JBMDXW010000216.1:0-9985 GCA_048594965.1 Chryseobacterium sp. | reverse complement strand
GTAAATCAGGTCACGGTTGTGATCCCAGATCATGACCTTTTTATCTTTAAAGCCGTTTTTCCACAGTGCAGGGCCGAGATTATTTTTCAGAAAATCTCCCTCTTCTTCGGCGGTGTAGATGCAGGACTCCCAGGTTTGCGTGGCCATCGGCTCGTTTTGAACGGTAAGTCCCCATACTTTAATACCTCTTTTTTCGTATTCCTTTATGAATTTAACGTAATAGTCTGCCCAAGTCTGATAAAATGCATTTTCCAGTCTGCCGCCTTTCAGCATGTTTTTATTGGATTTCATCCAGGCCGGCGGGCTCCACGGCGAAAAGTAAAAAGTGAAATTATTTCCTATTGCTTTCTGTGCTTCTTTAATCATAGGTATTTTATACTTTTCATCATGCGACAGATTAAAAGTCTTGAGGGAAGCATCATTATCCTGAACATAGGTATAAGAATCGCTTGAGAAGTCACACGAATTCATATTCGTACGTACCACGGTGTATCCCAATCCGTTTTTTCCGTAATAGGCATCAATAATTTCCTGCTGTTTATTTTTAGGCAGCTTATAGAAAGTTTCGGCAGAAGCGTCGGTAATGGCACCTCCGATACCGATTAATTTCTGATATTTAAAGTCGGGATCTACAAAGATGCAGGCATCCGTTTCTTTCGGCTGTGCCATTTTTTCAAACCTGACACTTCCTTTGTCAGCCATTTTTTCATTGGCCTTAGCATTGGTAAGAAAGACCTTTGCGGTTTTCCCTGCATTTTTTTTCCAGTAATTCTGTGCATTTGCATTACATGCAAAGCCTATCACAAAACAACTTACAATTAGCTTTTTCATTTATTTCTACTTCTTTTTCTATTCTTTTTTGCAATCAGAGTTTTATTTATTCTGATATACGCGTACATAATCTATTTCAAACTTCTGAGGAAAAACGGTATCATCAATCCCTTCTTTACCACCCCACAATCCTCCGACAGCGAGATTTAATATGAGAAAATAAGGCTGGTCAAAAGGCCATGCGCCATAGGTTTTCTCCTTATTTTCATAGGTAAAAAACTTTTTGTCATCTACATAAATATCGATCTTGTCCGGTGTCCAGTCGGCTTTATACACATGAAAGGCTTCGCTGGCATCCTTTACGAAAATAGTATCGGTTTTCTGTGTATTGATCTTGTGGTTGTAATTCTTCGTATGGGCTGAAGCATGAATAAATCCCTGGTTGTAGCCCACGTGTTCCATGATGTCCAGCTCACCGTCATCCGGCCAGGTTTTCATTTTTTCACTCATCATCCAGATGGCGGGCCATGTGCCCCGGCCTTTCGGTAATTTGGCCCGGACTTCTATAGTTCCGTATTCAAAGGAGAATTTGCCTTTTGTAAGGAGCCTGGCAGAGGTATACTTATTTTCTTCCCAATTTTCTTTTTTCGCCTCGATCACAAGATTGCCTTTTTCTACACGGGCATTTTCCAGGCGGTTCCTGGTGTAAAACTGCAACTCTTCATTTCCGAAACCGTGCCCTCCAATGTCGTAATTCCACTTGGTAGAATCGGGCAGACCTTTATAATTAAAGTCATCGCACAACACCAGTTTCTTCCCGGGATGTTTGCCCGCCGCGCAGTTTGCTAAAGAAAAAGCGACGCAGCCTCCGATGATCAAATTTGAAATATATTTAAATGTAATGTTCATATGAATAAGTTTATGGTAAACTTGAGGTTTTTGCCGCCAAAAGCGGGTTTCATCCCGCTCTCAGTCTTGTAAAACTATTATTATTTTGACCAATTAACTCTCTTTGTCTGCACTTCCTGAGAATTGGTTCCTACCATAATGTCGAAGTCGCCGCTTTCCCAGTCGAAATTTAATTCATCATCATAGAATTTCAGATTTTCAGGCGTTAAAGTGAAATGTACCGTTTTGCTCTCTCCTTTTTTAATGAAAATCTTCTGGAACCCTTTCAGTTCTTTTACCGGCCTTACCACTTTTCCGTAGAGATCTCTGATGTACAGCTGTACCACTTCCTCCCCATCATAGTTTCCGGTATTGGAAACTTTGATACTGATGTCCAGAGTCTGGTTTCCTTTAAGATTTGACGAACTCAGATTCATATCCGAATAGGCAAATTTAGTATAACTCAGTCCATATCCGAAAGGAAATTTAGGGTCGTTGTCCAGATCGATATAGGCGGAAACATAATTCCGGTCGGTATTGTTTTTTGCAGGTCTTCCCGTGTTATAATGATTATAGTAAACCGGAATCTGTCCTTCGGTTCTTGGGAAGGTCATCGGCAGTTTTCCTCCGGGGTTCACCGTTCCGAAAAGAACATCGGCTATAGAATTTCCTGCTTCAGTTCCCAGCCACCACGTATATATGATTGCCGGAATATGGTCTGCCGCCCAGTCGAAAACCAACGGCCTTCCTGCGTTGATCATCAGCACAATAGGTTTTCCTGTTTTGGCAATCTCTTTGAGAAGATCTTCCTGAACGCCTGAAAAACGGATATTGCTTCTGCTCTTAGCTTCACCGCTCATGGCGTGGCCTTCACCGAGGGTCATGATGACAACATCTGCTTTTTTCGCTGTTTCTACCGCTTCTGCAAACATCGATTTATCCTGATCATCAACATTCGCACCTTTTGCATAGAGCAATGTTGAATTTTTATCAAGCTGATTTTTAATGCCATCAAATTGTGTCACAATTCTCTGATTGTCATCCTTAAATGCCACTGACCAGAAACCGTGGTTTGCTGTCGTTTCTTTCGCAAAAGGACCAATGAGCGCAATGGTTTTCGTGGACCTTGAAAGAGGCAGGATGTTTTTTTCGTTCTTCAGTAAAACAATACTTTTAGAGCCGAATTCTCTGCCGAATTTTCTGTTTTCCCTGTTGTTGGTCTGTTCTGTCTGTCGCTTTTCATTGCTGAAGCGATAAGGATCATCAAAGAGACCCATTTCAAATTTTTTAACTAAAATTCTTCTTGCGGCATCATCAATAAATTTGGGATCAACTTTTCCTTCCTCAACTAATTTTGGAAGCTCAGTCATATATGTACGGCTTTCCATGTCCATATCACTGCCGGCTATGATTGCTTTTTCTGCTGCTTCTTTATTGTCTTTTACGTATCCGTGGTTTACCATTTCGCCGATACTTCCCCAGTCGGAAACAACAAATCCCCGGAAGTTCCATTTTCCTTTTAATAAATCTCTGAGAATATACTTGTTGGCTGTTGCCGGTATTCCGTTGATGTCATTAAAAGAGTTCATGAACGTTGCTACACCCGCTTCTGCTGCTGCTTTGAAAGGAGGCAGATAGGTTTCATTTAATTGTCTTAAACTCATGTCCACTGAGTTGTAATCCCTTCCGCCGACTGCGGCTCCGTATGCTGCAAAATGCTTGGCGCAGGCCATGATGGCATCAAGATTACCTAATCCTTTTCCCTGAAATCCACGAATTCTTGCCAGGCCGACCTGCGTCCCGAGGTAAGTGTCTTCACCGGAACCTTCCATTACCCTTCCCCATCTGGGATCTCTGGCAATGTCCACCATCGGCGCAAAAGTCCAGTGTATTCCGTAGGCTGAGGCCTCTGTTGCAGCAATTCTTTCTGATTTTTCAATTAAATTTAAATCCCAGCTTGCGGCCTGCCCGATATTGACAGGAAAAGTTGTTCTGTAACCATGAATGACATCCAACCCAAATAATAATGGAATTTTCAGTCTTGATTTTAAAGCCAATTCCTGAAATTTTCTGGTTTCCTCTGCTCCCGCTACGTTCAGCATGGAGCCGACTTTACCTTGTTTTATTTCATTTAAAACATTGGCAGAATTGGAATTTTGCGGGCCTGTGGCATATTCAAAACCGCTGTACTGAACAAGCTGCCCTACTTTTTCTTCCAGTGTCATTTTAGACAATAACTCGGAAACCTTCTGATCAATGGTCTTTTGTCCGAAGGCACTGATTCCGAATGCTGTAAATGCCAGTAAGAAATAAACTCTTTTCATAATTAAATTTAAAAGATATAGGTCGCTGCTGCGCTTCCCGGAATAGTCACAGGAGCCGCTTTCTGATTATATTTAATGGTAAATGTTTTGTCTCCTGAATTGCTGTTCATTACAATTAAAACAATTTTACCGGCCGGTGTTTTGAAGGCCACTGATGAAAGATTGTCTCCTTGCGTAGATCCAATTCTCTGAGAATTTGCCGGAACAAACTTTGAAGCATGGGCAATAATATAATAAGCGACATTTTTATCATAACTGTTGGCACCATTTATCGTCACCGCGCCTTTGCACTGAGTGCAGCCTCCAGGGGTATGAGGACCGAATGAAGCGTCATTTGCGACATTCCATTCCAAAGCGGTCCTGCTCCAGTTTCTCATAGACCCAATAATAACGTTTTTAATGTGCCAATCCAAATCTCCCCCGAAATTTCCTGTAGAACTCGTCCACTGTTCCGTAAAATAAACATTTTTAGCCGTGAACAGATCATGAACGGTGCTTAATGCGGAAATATCACCGGCATACAAATGAAAAGCAGATCCGTCTACATAGGGATTTGCTGCTGCGTCATTTAAAACGGCCAATGGATAGGCAGGATTGTCGCAGTTGTGATCATAAGCGATAATTTTTGTGTTGATATTGGCTGCCTGAAATGCTGGCCCCAGGTTGTTTTTAATAAAAGTTGCCTGCTGTGTGGCGGTCATGTACATACTTGGGTTGTTTCCAGGGTGTAACGGCTCATTCTGAGGGGTAACGGCATCAATTTTAATTCCCTGGGCCTGCATAGCCTGAATGTATTTTACAAAATATTGTGCGTATACTCCGTAAAATTCATTTTTGAGACTTCCTCCGATACTACTGCCATTGTCTTTCATCCAAACCGGAGGCGACCATGGCGTTGCTAAAATTTTAATATTCGGATTGATGGCCAGAATATCTTTCAACATCTGTATCACGGTCTGATCTTTTGTCAGGCTGAACTGAGCCAATGTTGGATCTGTCTGTCCCGACGGCATATCATCGTATGAAAAGACTTCACTGTTAAGGTCGGAAGCGCCTATGCTTATTCTCAGATAACTGATACCAATCCCGTCGCTGCCAAAGAGGTCGGTAAGTAATTCCTGTTTTTTAGCCGTATTCAACTGGTTCATCACCTGAACGCTTCCGCCTGTAAGAGTGTACCCAAAACCATCGATGGTCTGAAAAACCTGTGAGGCATTCACTTCAATAGCAGTCCCTGAGGATGAGTTTCCGGAAAAATAGGCTGTATTCTGCTGTTGCAGTTTTATGGACTGATCTCCTTTGGTAACCCATACCTGTACCGGATCGCCGGAGGTATTTCCCCCGCCGTTGTTACCAGAGTTATCACTATTACCTGCGAGATCAGAAGATGTACTGCTGCAGTTTAAAAAAGAAAGAAGCGCTACACCGCAAAGTGCAGCACTTCTAAGTACGAAACTATATGAATATTGTGACTTCATATCAAATTTTTGGAGGATTATTGCATTCTTCGGAATTCTACTTTGTCAATGCTTAAGCTATTAACTGTTTGTCCTCCACATTTAATTACCAGATACATAGTTCCTGTTGTTGTGGCAGTAAACTCGCCTCCGTTTTTGGATACGTTACAACCTACGGAAGAAACCTTTCCTTTGAATTTACTTGTTCCACATCCGTCCCAGGTATTGATGTTTCGGTATACAGTCCCTCCTACATCCTGTCCTGTTGCAGGAATACTGCTTAGCATGTATACTTCAAACCATGTATTTACGAGAGGTGTGTCTGATGAAGCAACCATATCAATGGAATATTTTTGTCCGGCTACCACATTTATCGGCTGGTAAATAGCCTGCTGGTTATTGCCTGATGCAACGATAGTCGCTTTTCCATTAGCAAAAACCCACTGAGCTCCTGAAGCACTGATCTTATGAATAGACCACTTTGCAACTTCATCCGGAGTATCGAATCTTCCTCCCTGAATCATGTTTCCTGAAACCGGGTCTGAAGTAGGTACTACAACCGTTTCACTGGCTGTACCACCAACGGCCCCTCCAACGCCTACTGCCTGATGCTGAATAATATAAGTACCGGCATCAGGAAGGAAAATATTTTCCTCCCCTTTTCCATTATTATATCCGTCATCATCGATATTCCATCGGGAATTCAGGAAATTATTGAAATTTCTTTTTAACAAATAATGGTTTTCTGATGTCTTGGTAACTTTGAATGATGCATCCAGGTTACCCTGAGTAATGCCATTTCCATCTCCGTCAACCGTATCTGGTGTACAGCTTGCCAAAAAGAAAATTGCCGAACCTAAAAGAAAGGTTTTATTGATATATTTAGTTATCATATTTTAGTTTTTAATTAGTAACCGGTATTTTGTTTTAGGATTGTTCCTGATAACTCGGTGTAAGGAATAGGCATAACTTCATTTTTACCTGCTACGAAACCTTTGGAAGCTAGTTTTGATGCAGCATCTCCCCATCTCACGAGATCAAAGAACCTATGTCCTTCACCTACAAGTTCTCTTCTTCTTTCATCTTTGATGGCTTGTAATGAAACAGGTATTGAAGCTAAACCAACTCTAGCTCGTACAGCATCTAATAATGCTTGAGCTCTTGATCCGCTACCGTTAAGTGCCTCAGCCTCCATGAGATATGTATCGGCAAGTCTTATAAGAATATAGTTCTGTCTGTAATTCAATTCAGAAGCTCCCGGCAAGTTGGTAACTTTATCTTTTGTAGGCATGAACTTATTTAGGAAATATCCTGTATCCATATATGCAGGTGAATAATCTGCTTTGTTTTCCTGTTTCAATGTATTCATATTTAATACAGTCGCTGTAACACGTGGGTCGTTCTGGATAAAATTGAAAAGATCTGTGGTAATTGTATTAAATGCCCAACCTGAAACAATGTCTGGAGCGTCAGAAGATTTTCTTACATAAGACCTTGGAGCGGTCATAATGCAAATTGAATTCCCTTCGTCTCCCCCTTGTCCCCAGAAGCTCCAGTCAGAATTTCCTTTATTGGAATGCATTACTTCAATAATAGATTCCGTACTGAATTTATAAGGATCATTAGCTTCGGTTACAGGTGCAGATTTAAAAAGATCTGCATAATTTGCAACGAGTTTATATCCATATTGGTTATTTCCACCGGGAGTTCCATTAACATCTGCAAATTGTGCCGCAGCTTCAGCTTTTTTGTTATCAAATAAATAAATTTTACCTAAAAGAGCCTTTGCTGCTCCCTGTGTAAGACGACCTCGCTGTTCTCCTGAAACGGTCATAGGCAAACTGGGAATTGCCGCTAATATATCCGATTCAATTTGAGTATAAACTGCAGATTTAGGTGCTTGGGGAATATTATAAAAATCATCAGATGCTTTGAAAGGTTGCAAGATCAGTGGAATATTACCAAAAATACGAACAAGATCAAAATAATATAAGGCACGAAGAACTTTCGCTTCGCTAATAAACCTGTTTTTAACTGCATCACTCATATCAGCATTCGGAGCTCTCATGATAAGCGTATTTGCTCTAGCGATCCCCTGATAATAATCTCTCCAATAGCTTGCCGGCATTGTATTAGGATTGATTTGAAAACTGGAAGCTCCCTGAATTCCTGCGCCATCAGTAGCACTTCCTCCTCCTGCGGAAAAATCGTCAGATGCTGCATTAAAGAAAGTTACCATGTTTTCAAATCCACCGGCATATTTCCGTAGAGGATCGTATACTCCTACCAGAGCGAAAAAACATTCCTGTTCATTTCTAAAGAAATTTTCTCCTTCAAATGCTCCTAAATACTCTTTTTCTTCAAGAGTCTGATCGTTACAAGCTAAATTTAAGGTCGAAACACTAATAAGTAATGAAGCTGCTATTGTTATTTTTAAGAATTTATTTTTCATTATATTTTTTTTAGAAAGTTACGTTAGCCCCAAACATGAAAGTTCTGGCCTGTGGATAAAAAGCTCTGTCAATACCAAAGGAATCTCCGGCAGCAATTTCAGGATCGTAGCCTGTATATTTTGTAAAAGTGAAAAGGTTTTCTCCGGTTACAAATAAACGAACTTTGCTTACTCCGAATTTTTGAGTAACATCATTAGATATTGTATATCCTATTTGTACCAGCTTAATACGGAAGTAATCTCCTTTTTGAAGATACCAATCTGACAAACGTGAGTAGTTTTTATTCGGATCGTCTCTGGTCACTCTAGGATTATCATTAGTAGATCCTTCTCCTGTCCATCGATCTAAAATTTTGGTCTGATAGTTTGCATCCAGCATGTCAAGCCTTCTAAGGCCTTGGAATACCTTATGACCTGCAGCTCCCTGACCGAAAACCATTAAATCCCAATTTTTGTAATTTATATTTACAGTAGCTCCAAAATAATACTTTGGAATTGAACTTCCTAAATCTGTTTTATCCAGATCATTAATTACACCATCTCCATTTATATCTGCCCAAATGAAATCTCCTGGTTTAGCATTAGACTGATACATTTGACCATTTGAATTTACATAAGAATTAATCTGTGCCTGATTCTGAAATACTCCTAGGGTTTTGAAACCGTAGAATGATTTGTAAGCTCCTCCAATAGCAGTTCTCTGGATTACTCCCATTGACTGGAATCCATCTTCGTCAAGATATTGTCTACCTGATTCTAATGATAAAATTTCATTTTCATTGTAAGCCAGATTAGCATTTACTGATATGGACAGATCATTCCAGTTTTTCTTATATCCAAGTTCAAATTCAATACCTCTGTTTTCCATATCTCCAACATTGGAAAATGGTGCATTAGTAACTCCCACGTATCCAGGTATTTGCATAGGTCGCAAAATACCTTCCGTTTTTTTCTTGTACAAATCAACTGTAAAAGTAAAATCTCTGAACAATTTCATGTCTGCAGCGATATTTACTTGCGAAGTCGTTTCCCATTTGAGATCGGGGTTTTCCAGAGTATTTGGCAAATACCCGATCATAACAGTATTGTTTCCATTGGTATAGTTGGCTCCCGGTACGTAGAAACTAGCAAACTTAAATGTTCCTATACCATCATTTCCTAATTTTCCATAGCCTCCACGGATTTTTAAAGTATTAAGGATATTATTTTCCGGCCAAAAATTTTCTTTATCTACATTCCATCCTAAAGAGAATGAAGGAAATGTTCCCCAGTGATAATTCGGTCCAAAAACAGAGGATCCGTCATATCTTAATGTTCCGGTGAATAGATATTTATTTTTGTAATCATATATCAAACGGCCGAAATATGATGCTTTATTCCACTCAACATTATCCCATGCATTCGAAGTACGGTTTTCTGAAGGTAATGTAAAGTTAAAAGATGCATCCTGATAGCTTGTAATTGGAAGATTAGTGTGGGTAATTGTTTGCCCGTTTCCAATATTATAATCATAATAACCGTTTCCTACCATTAGGTTTACATTATGATCACCAAATTTGTTTTGGTATGTTAATGTATTTTCAATACTCCATTCAAATTTATTTTGAGTAGTACGACTTAGACTGTTATTAACAAGATTGCTATAAGTAGGGCTTAAATAGAATAAAGGTGTGAAACTTTGGTTTCCCCAGTATGATTTTTTACCGTTTAATGAAGATTTAAATGTTAAGCTTTTTAATATTTTCACTTCTGCATAAACATTTCCTATAAAATCGTCAGACCAGTTAAAATTTCCAAGTTGTGTATATCTGAAAGCTTTGGGATTAGACATTTCCTGGTTTACATAAGGAGAAATACCATATGGGTTCCCATTCTCATCTCGAACAATATACTGATTTGAATACATGGTCGGGTCTACTGTTGAGAAATCCTTTACAACTACTGGCGTTGTAGGATCAAGATTAACTGCAGAACTGATCGGACCTCCGAATTCTCCGTTTGAATTTATACCTTGATTTTTCTGGTGTGTATATGCAAATGTCTGTCCTAAGGTAAGCCAGTCCGTCACTTTGTGAGTAGAGTTAATTCTTGCA
>JBMDXW010000215.1:0-3461 GCA_048594965.1 Chryseobacterium sp. | reverse complement strand
ATTATGTGCACAGGTATGACATGTTGAGGTCCTGTCTCCATCTTCTGATCCATGAAACGATGAAAATGCACCCTGCAGAAAATTTTGAACATTACCAGAATGCCTCTCAGAGGGTCGCTTCCTTATTTATGGAACTTCTTGAAAGACAATTTCCGATTGAAAGTCCCGATCGACCGCTGCGCCTGAAAAGCCCGGTAGATTATGCAGAAAGTCTTTCGATTCATGTGAATTCCCTCAACCGTTCTGTAAAAGAGATTACCGGGAAAACAACAAGCCGGCAAATTTCCTCCAGAATCATCCAGGAAGCGAATGCCTTATTAAAGCATACCGACTGGAATATCTCAGAAATTGCCTATGCGCTGGGTTTTGAAGAACCCGCTTATTTTACCAACTACTTCAAAAAGCAAACAGGAACGTCGCCGAACATGGTAAGGCTGGCAGTTGTTTGAATTTTATAATTCTTTGTTTGGATTTTATATGAAAATCTGTGAAAACATCCCCTAATTTTGTACTGTAAATTAAATCACAAGCGATCATGAAATTTAGAACATTAGGAAACACAGGAAAACAATTGTCTGCCATAGGTCTTGGATGTATGGGAATGAGCTTTGCTTACGGCCCGGCAGATGAAGAGCAAAGTATCAGTACGCTTCACAAAGCGCTGGATCTTGGGGTGAATTTTTGGGATACCGCAGATATGTATGCCAACGGGGATAATGAAAAACTGATATCGAAAGTTTTGGTTCCGAACCGGGATAAGATCTTTATTGCTACCAAATTCGGATTTCGTTTTAAAGAAGGAAAAGCCGGTCACAGCGGGTCTCCCGGAACTTATTTCGACGGTTCCCCGGAGTGGATCAGGAAGGCTGTAGATCTAAGTCTCCAGCGGCTGAACATTGACGAGATCGATCTTTATTATGCACATAGAATAGATCCGAACATTCCGGTTGAGGAAACGGTAGGAGCCATGGCCGAGCTGGTAAAAGCAGGAAAAGTAAAATACCTGGGATTGTCGGAAGCTTCCGCAGAATCTATACGGAAAGCAAATAAAATCCACCCGATCACCGCCTTACAATCAGAGTATTCTTTACTGACAAGAGATATTGAAAAAGAAATTCTTCCCACAGTAAGAGAGCTCGGAATTACTTTGGTGTCGTATTCTCCGCTTGCGCGCGGTCTTTTTTCGAACATCAGCGAAGCTCAGAATTTCGGTGAGGATGACTTCAGAAAATCCTTACCGCGATACCAGGAAGCCTATCGTGAAAACAACAAAAAACTGGCAGATGAGATCAACGAATTGGCACAGTCGAAAGGCATCAAAGGAACCCAGCTTGCTCTTGCCTGGGTACTGAACCAGGGTGATGACATTATTCCTATTCCCGGTACCAAACGCATTCAGTATCTGGAAGAAAATATTGCCGCTACCGATGTTGAACTTTCTAAACAGGATCTGGAAACGATAGATTCCATTCTTAAAAAATATCCGGATGTAGGCGAAAGATACAGTGAAGGAGCAATGAAATTAGTGAATAATTAAAATATAATCCATTCAGGTACCTGTTGAAAAGCGGGATCTGATTTTAGGGACTTTTTATAAAAGCATGGTTACACTTAAAGAAAAAAATAAATTTATTGCTACCATCCTGGCATTTGCCGTTATTCCGATGTCGGGTCTGGCCACGGATATTTACCTCCCTTCGATGCCCAGTATGGCTACGGAGCTTCATCAGCCGGAAAGCAATATTCAGCTTACACTATCCATATTTTTAATAAGCTACGGGCTGACGCAGTTTTTAGCCGGAAGTATTGTCGATTCGTTCGGAAGGTACAGGATTTCGATGATTTCCCTGGCTTTGTTTGTGGCTTCGTTCGTGATCACGGCGACTACCCAGAATATTTTTGTAATCTATGCAATGCGTGTGTTGCAGGGCATTTTATCCGGTTTTGCTGTCGTTGCCAAAAGAGCGTTTTTTGTAGATGTCTATGAAGGGGAGGAGCGGAAGCATTACCTGAGCATTATGACAATTGTCTGGTCGGTAGGACCGATCATCGCCCCTTTTATCGGAGGATATTTGCAGAAAAACTTTGGATGGCAGTCAAATTTTTACGTACTGGCAGGATATAGTTTGCTTCTTCTATTCTTAGAGTTAATATTTTCAGGTGAAACATTGAAAAAAAGAAATCCTTTTCACATTGAGTTTCTCATTAAAGAATATAATTCAATGTTTAAAGCGAAGGATTTTTTCTATGGAATGATCATGTGTGGGCTGAGCTATTCGATGATTATGTTTTTTAATCTCTGCGGATCTTTTATCATCGAACATAAAATGGGATATTCCGAAGTAGTTGCAGGCTACGTTTCCCTGATTTTGGGATTTGCATGGATGGCAGGCGGTTTTTTAGGGAAAGCACTGATCAATAAAGCATTTCTGCCTAAGATACGGTATGCCAATTTCATTCAGTTATTTTTAATTATTCTGATGTTTGTGGCTTCGTATTTCTCCAACAACATCTACAGCCTGGTTGCTTTTGCTTTCTTAATTCACGTTACGGCAGGATTTATCTTCAACAATTATTTTTCTTACTGTATCGGAAGGTTCCCGAATTCGGCCGGAATTGCAGGTGGTCTTACGGGTGGAGTTGCATTTATCATCACCTCTGCCATCAGTTATGGAATTGTCGCTGTTATCAGGCCTCAGATACAGCTGGAAGTTGCAGAAGGTTATTTTGTGTTAGGTATTTGGGGACTGTTTATTCTGAGCATGATAAAAATAAGAAAAGCACATATTTAAAACGGATTTCACCTATTCATTCCTTAATTTTTGAAACAAAAAGCTCCTTTAAAAAAAAGGAGCTTTCATTTTATATCAAATCAGGAATTAAATTCCGTCAATAATTTCATTTAAAACTGTGCTTGGTCTCATGGAAGCATACGTTTTGTATTTGTCGGTTTTGTAATATCCTCCGATATCCTGAGTTTTACCTTGGGCACCAATCAATTCAGCATTGATTACTTCCTCATTTTCTTTCATGGCGTTGGCGATCGGAGCAAATTGCGCGGCCAGTTCTGCATCAGCGGTTTGGTTGGCTAAAGCTTCAGCCCAATACATGGCTAAATAGAAATGAGAACCTCTGTTGTCGATCTGTCCTACCTTTCTTGCAGGAGATTTATCGGTTGCCAGGAATTTAGCATTGGCCTCATCCAAAGCATCAGCAAGAACCTGGGATTTTGTGTTCCCTTGGGTTTGAGCTAAATGTTCTAAAGACGCCTGCAAAGCAAGGAATTCACCTAAAGAATCCCATCTTAAATAGCCTTCTTCCACAAACTGCTCTACGTGTTTAGGTGCAGAGCCTCCGGCCCCTGTTTCAAATAAACCACCTCCGTTCATTAATGGAACGATGGAAAGCATTTTTGCCGAAGTTCCCAGTTCAAGGATCGGGAAAAGATCGGTCAGGTAATC
>JBMDXW010000214.1:0-14562 GCA_048594965.1 Chryseobacterium sp. | reverse complement strand
CTTTAAGATATGCATCATAGGAATAAAACTTTGCGTCGAGGAAATATACCGTGGATTTTGCAGATAGTGCGGATTTTTACTGAATTTTTTCAACGCAAAGATGATTTTGCAGTCCGCTCATTTTAGTAGGCAAAGGCAAATGAATTTGTTTCGCGAAGCAAACGTTAGCTTCATCAATCAGCTTGCTGATTCGCTCTTTGCTTCCTTTAAGATATGCATCATAGGAATAAAACTTTGCGTCAAAGAAATATCCCGCCGATTTTGCAGATAGTGCGGATTTTTACTGATTTTTTTAACGCAAAGATGATTTTGCAGGCCGATTACTTTAGGAGGCAAAGGCAAATAAATTTGCTTCGCGAAGCTTATACTTGAGCTTCATCACTCAGCTTGCTGATTACTTCTTGGCTTACTCAAATAATACGTTTTAAAAATAAATCTTTGCGTTAAAAAAAAATCCCTAGTTTTAATGTATTCTCACGTCAAAAATAATTTGTCTCATCTATATCTCCAATTTGTTTTTAGAAGCCGTATCGGACGTGAATTGAAAAACTTTTCCTTATTTTTGATTGTTTTTTCTCCATGACTATTCTTTAAAAGAGAAATATTTAAATACAATAATCAACTTAGAATGGATAATAATAATTTAGAGCAGATCACTTTCGGTGGTGGATGTTTCTGGTGCGTAGAAAGCTGCTTCAATATGCTGAAGGGAGTAAAATCTGCCATTTCAGGATACTCGGGAGGTCATAAAGACCATCCTACTTATGAGGAAGTATGTACCGGAGAGACCGGTCATGCAGAAGTGGTACAGATTACTTATAACCCGGCCATTATTTCTTATGAACAATTAATGGATGTTTTCTTTTTCCTTCATGATCCTACGCAGCTGAACAGACAGGGTAATGATATTGGGACACAATATCGTTCGGTAATTTATTATAAGGATGATGCTGAAAAAGCAAAAGCGGAAGAAGCAATCGAAAAGTCTAAGCAATCCGGAAGATGGCAGGGAACCTACGTGACGGAGTTAACAAAGTTTGAAAAGTTCTGGCCTGCCGAACAATATCATCAGGGATATTATAACGAAAATCCTACACAGCCTTATTGTAGCGCCGTTGTTGGACCTAAAATTCAGAAATTCAAAAAGCATTTCGGTGAGCTGGGAATGCTCAATGAGCAATAAAATAAATAAGGGCTGTTTCACAATTTGAGACAGCCTTTATTTTATCCGAAACATGGTCTGCTTAATCCGTACAATGTCTTATATACTTTAGCCGAAGCTATATTTATTTTGCCGGAGCCTTATCAGGTTGAGCCGAAGGCTTATCTATTTTGGAGGATGTCATATTTATTTTGGCCAAAGGCTTATTTATTTTTGCCGGAGCCTTATCAAGTTTAGCGGAAGGCTTATCTATTTTGGCGGATGTCTTATATACTTTGGCGGATGTCATATTTATTTTAGCCAAAGCTATATTTATTTTTGCCGGAGCCTTATCAAGTTTAGCGGAAGGCTTATTTATTTTGGAGGACAATTCATTGATTTTATGATGCTGGCTCGTGTACATGGAAAAGGCTTTCATCAGTCTGAAAGCCTCTTTATTATTTTTTTTCTGTAAAGCATTTCCGTGTGCGGAATGTCATCTTCCAGATATTTTTTGCCGGTATCTTCAAAACCGAATTCTCCGTAGAATTTTAATAGATAATCCTGTGCTGAAATCCTTACTTCAGAGGTGTGAAAACGGGCTTCGATAGTATCAAGAGCGTATTGTATGAGCTGTTTTCCGATCTTTTTCCCTCTTGCTTATTCGGTAGTGAGAACTCTTCATATGGAGGCTTCAGAATATTTGATTCCTCAGTCGAAAATACGGCAGTTGGCAAGAACATCGCCGTTTTCCTCGGCCCATATATGTACTGCTTTCTGGTCATAGTTGTCCAGATCAGGATATGGACAGTCCTGCTCTACGACGAAAACATCTATTCTTGCTTTGATAACGTTGTATAATTCGGGAACGGTAAACTCGTCGAATGTTTTGATCTTCCAGACAATATTACTCATCGAAACTTACATTATTATTGGCCAGGAATTCGTTGGTTTTCTGGATGAAATTAAGGATTTCGTCGCATCCTTCCTTCTTCTCGGCTGAGGTTACATAGATCTCCGGGAGGTCTTCCCAGGTCTTGTGGAGTTCCGCTTTATAGTCTTCCACGTTCTTTATGGCAGCGTTGGGTTTCAGCTTGTCCACTTTGGTGAAGACAATCGAGAAGGGGACGCCGCTTTCTCCGCACCATTGGATGAATTCGAGGTCAATGGTCTGGGGTTTGTGGCGGGAGTCTACCAGCACGAAGAGGTTGACGAGATTTTTCCGGTTGAGGATATAATTGGTGATCAGCTTTTCAAAATCTTTTCTGATCGATTTTGAAACTTTGGCGTAGCCGTATCCCGGTAAGTCGGTAAGATACCAGCTTTCATTGACCAGGAAATGGTTGATAAGCTGTGTCTTTCCGGGAGTCTGCGAAGTTTTTGCGAGGTCCTTATGGTTCATCATGGCGTTGATGAGCGAAGATTTTCCCACGTTGGATCTTCCTATGAAAGCATATTCCGGAATATTGGGCTCCGGGCAGTCCTGCCATTTTCCGCTACTCTTTACGAAGTTTGCTGTTTTAATAACCATCTTGAAATATTTTTAGAAAAGCAAACCATTAAGAAAGCTCTTAATGGTTTATATATTTTTTAGTTTAAACTTTATCTTTTAACCAGCGGTAGAGAATTTCGTTGAATTCATCCGGTTTTTCCATCATGGCTGCGTGGCCGCAGTGCTCAATCCAGAAGAGATCCGAATTCGGAATGAATTTGTGCATGTCTTCCGCGACTTCGGGAGGGGTCACATTGTCCTGTTTTCCCCAGATCAGGCAGGTGGGCGTCACAATCTTGGGCAGGTCATGAAGCATATTGTGTTTAATGGCACTTCTTGCAAGCATAACGGTCTTGATGCCTTTCATCCTGTCATTGACAACTGAAAAAACCTCGTCTACAAGATCTTCAGTGGCAATGGAGGGGTCGTAAAATACTTCCTCTGTTTTTTTGCGGATGTATGACCGGTCGTTTTTTCTTGGAAAGCTGTCCCCGAATGTTCTCTCATATAAACCTGAACTTCCGGTAAGGACAAGATTTTTTATTAAATCCGGTCTTGCCAGCGTTAAGATGAGTCCGATGTGGCCTCCCATAGAGTTTCCGACAATAGTCACCGGGCCGTCAATGTGAGTTTCTATAAATTTGGCGATATATTTTGCTATTGTGGTAAGATTGGTATTAAGTACCGGCAAATCGTAGATCGGCAGCTGAGGAACATACACTTTGAATCCTCTGTCTGAAAAAAAATCCACCATCTTATCGAAATTACTCAACCCACCCATTAAACCGTGCAGCAGCACTAATGGATGTCCCTCTCCCGCCTCAACGAAGGTATATTTCTTTTCTTTTTTTGTACTGAATATCATATAATGCCTTAATAAAGCCTTGCAAAAATACAAATTAAACCTCAAAAATATTTTGATAAGCCTAATTTAAAATAAAAATAATATACCAAAGTCTTTTTTAGAGCTTTTTTTCTCAAACACTTTGCTATGGCTTAAATAACAAGTTGTACAACAATCACCATACCAGTTTATTATATCCCGGAATTTCAATCTTTAATAAAACTTATCAACATTAAGGCAAAAAGTGGGAAAAAGTGGGAACTTTTGGAAATTATTATATAAATTTGTCCCAAATGAAAAATTTCATTGGAACATATGAGTGTAAAATCGACGATAAAGGACGCTTAAAACTTCCCGCATCGCTGATTAAACAAATGGAAAACTTCGACGACAAGGCGTTCGTAGTCAAGAGATCCGTGTTCCAATCCTGCCTGGAAGTTTATCCGATGAATGCATGGGATAAAGTGATGGGCAAAATTAATAAACTAAACAGATTCATTAAAAAGAATGCTGATTTCATTAGAATGTTTACGGCAGGCGTAAAAACAGTGGAGCTGGATAATGCAGGGAGACTTCAGGTCTCAAAAGATCTTATGACTTTTGCTGCACTTCAGAAAGATGTTGTGATTACCAGTGCGGGCGAACTTTTTGAGATATGGGATAAAGAAGCTTACGAAAAAGTGATTTCCATTAATGAAGAAGATTTTGCCAGCCTTGCCGAAGATGTGATGGGCGCTTTCGATGAAGAATAACAAGCTGATTATTAATTAAAAAGCTAAAAAACACAACTTAAACATGTATCATAACCCCGTTTTGTTGAAGCAAAGTGTTGATGATTTGGTAACGAATCCGGACGGAACATACGTGGACTGTACTTTTGGCGGCGGTGGCCATTCGAGAGAAATATTGAGCAGGCTGTCTGATAAAGGCAGGCTTTTCAGTTTTGATCAGGATCTGGATGCCCTTGAGAATACAATCGACGACCCGAGGTTTACCCTCATCAATCAGAATTTCAGGTTTCTGGAAAATTCCTTGCTGGTCTATGGGGTTTCACAGGTTGATGGCATTCTGGCGGATCTTGGGGTTTCCTCCCACCAGTTCGATGAAGCGGACCGGGGATTTTCAACAAGAAGCAACGCGCCGCTCGACATGAGAATGAATGTGATGCAGAGCCTGGATGCAAAAAAGGTTATTAACGACTATGATGAAGAGCAGCTGGCCGATATATTTTATTACTACGGCGAGCTGAGAGAAGCCCGAAAGCTGGCCAGGGATATTGTTCATCACAGAAAAGTAAAAAGTATAGAGACGACGGAAGATCTGAAGAAACTTTTCAGCTATCTCCCGCCTCATAAAGTGAATAAATTCTATGCACAGTTGTTCCAGGCGATCAGAATTGAGGTAAACCAGGAACTGGAAGTGCTGAAGGAAATGCTGGTGCAGGCTTATAATGTGCTGAAATCTGAAGGCAGACTGGTTGTGATTTCTTATCACTCTCTCGAAGACAGGCTGGTGAAAAGATTTTTGAAGAACGGAATGTTTGAAGGAGAACCGGAAAGAGATGTTTACGGAAATTATAGGAAAGCTTTTGAGCTGGTAAAGAGTAAAGCCATTATCCCTGATGATAAGGAAATCGAGGAAAACTCCAGGGCCAGAAGCGCAAAAATGAGAACCGGAATAAAAGTGTAAAAAAGTGAATGGTGAATCGGCAATGGTGAATTTAGATTGACCATTCACAAGCAAAGCGGCCCGAAAATTCCCCTCCTCCGGAGGGGTGGCAAAAATTCAAAGAATTTTTGACGGGGTGGTTAAAAAACTACAATTAACAACAAATAAATCAGACAAAGTCTGTGGCAAAAAGAACAACATACCGTCCTCAGAAGAAACTCACTTTTATAGATATTATAAAAGGCAATTTCCTGAACCGTGATGAGATTAAAATACATTACAGGTATTTTTTATTGTTGTTTGTATTAATGATGGCCATGATTTACAGTAATCATTTGGTTAATAAAAAGATTGAAATCGTTAATGCTCTTAAAGAAGAAACAGAAGAATATAAATCAAGGAACGCTTACGCACAAAGTAAGCTGATCAAAGTAAAAATGGAATCGGAATTGGGGAAAGAGGTTGCCCGGGACTCTTTAATGACCCTGGAAAGCCACCCGCACAAATTGCTCATAAAACTGGACAGTACAGATGCAAAAACAAAATGACTACGATAACAAGCGTAAAAAAACGTTACGTTGGGGCTACCTCTTTGCAGTGGTAGCTTTGTGCGTGTTTGTCATGTTTTTAGCAAGGATCGTTATCCTTCAGAATACGAATGTCCAGGAAATCAAGGACGACTACATCAATAAAAATTACCGTGAAGCCACTTTAAAGGCGGCCCGTGGAAATCTCTTCGCTTCCGATGGGTCTATTCTGGCGACCACGGTGATGCGGTACGATATTTATCTGGACTTCAAAACGATGAAAGATACCGTTTACAGCAATAACATCGGGGCGCTTACGGATTCTTTAAGCAAAATGTTCGGAAAACCGAGAGGTGAATTCAGGAAAAAGTTTGACGAGCAGAGAAGTAAGAAGAACCAGTATTATACCTTGGTAAAAGGCCTGGATTTCGATCAGTACGACAGGATCAGAAAATTTCCGATCTTTAAAAAGGGCAAAAATAAAGGCGGTTTTATCGTCGACAGAAATTATAAAAGAGAGCTTGCTACTTCAGAAATCGGTGCCGGAACCATCGGGATGGATGACGGGGTGCACACAGCCGGGCTCGAAGGGGCTTTTTCAAAATATTTAAGAGGAACAGACGGGAAAAGGCTGGAGCAGAGAATCAATTCTTCGCAATGGAAACCGATCGACTTCTGGAAAGTTCAGGAGCCTGTAGACGGCGAGGATGTTTATACGACTTTAGATCTTAGAATTCAGGATATTGCCCATTCAGCTTTACAAAAGCAGCTGATCAATTTCGAAGCAAAACACGGAACGGTGATCGTGATGGAAGTTGAAACCGGGAAAGTCCGTGCGATGGTCAATCTGAGAAGAAATGACGAGGGAGAATACGTAGACTCTTACAATTATGCTTTAAAAGATAATATCGAGCCGGGTTCTACCTTTAAGACCATTTCTCTTCTTGCTGCCATGGATGATGGCTTTATCGACGAGAATACCACGGTAGACGTCGGAAACGGGGTCTGGGTGTACGCCAAGCAGAGGATTTCTGATGGCCACGGCCACGGAATCTATGACATCAGTGATGTGCTGGCCAAGTCAAGTAACGTAGGTTCTGCCAAGCTGATTACAAAATATTACGCCGAAAAGCCGCAGATCTTTTTAGACCACCTGAGACGGTGGAAACTTTTCGACAAAATGGATATCGAGCTTCCGGGAATTACCAAGCCAAGATTTGTAACACCGGAAAGCAAAAAATGGAATCCCGCCGCCCTTGCATCACTTGCTTACGGATATGCTTCCAACATCAATTTATTGCAGCTGGCTACTTTCTACAATGGGGTGGCCAATAACGGGAGAATGCTGAAGCCTCTTTTTATTGATAAAATCATGAAGGACGGAAAGGTGATGTACAGCGCAAAACCTGAAGTCATGGTCGACAGAATGGCTTCTGAAAAAGCAATTAAAATGATGACGCACGCGCTGACGAAAGCTGTAGAGAAAGGAACGGGTAAAAGTATTTTCACCCCGAATTTAAAAATGGCGGGAAAAACCGGAACGGCAAGATTCGAGTACTGGCTTCCGGGACCTATGAAATACCGCTCATCATTTGCAGGATTCTATCCGGCTGATAAACCGAAATATACATGCTACGTGATGATCAGTGAACCGAATACTGCGAAAGGGTTTTATGGTGCTACGGTTGCTGCTCCGGTATTCAAGGAGATTGCAGGGAAAACGTTCCTGAAAACACCACAGAATATTGAAAGGGAGATGCTGGTGGACAAGAAGGTAAACCTTAATAAAATGGTGGAGCCCAATGTGAAAATAGCGGTAAACAATAAGCAAATGCCGAATGTGGTGGGATTAATCGGTAAAAATGTGATCCCGCAGCTGGAAAATTTAGGATACCGTGTGGATTTTAAAGGAGTGGGAAGAATTAAAGAGCAGTTTCCACTGGAAGGCACCATGATCAGTAAAAATCAGAGGATTTATTTATCTCTGCAGAACTAAAAAGAAAGACTCCTGAAAGGACGATTTAAAACAGAATAGGATAAAATCCTATTAAAAAATAAAAACATGCAATTAGTTGAATTATTAAAAAGGATTCCAGTTTTAGAAATTCACGGTGATGAAAGCCGTGAGGTTTCACAATTGGTTTTCGACAGCAGAAAGGTTACGGAAAACTCCCTGTATATTGCAGTGAGAGGTACGGTTGCGGACGGACATTCATTTATTGCAGCTTCTGAGGAAAAAGGTGCCGGAACAATAATCTGTGAAGAGCTTCCTGAAAATTTAAAAGAAGGAATCACTTACGTAAAAGTAAAAGATTCTTCTAAAGCTTTGGGACAGCTGGCCTCTAATTTTTACGGAAATCCTTCAGAAAAATTAAAGCTGATCGGTGTAACCGGGACCAACGGAAAGACCTCTGTTTCTACCTTGCTTTTTGATGTTTTTAAAAACTTAGGATATGATTCCGCGCTGCTTTCTACCGTAGAAATAAGAATTGGCGACCAGGTGATTCCTGCGACCCATACGACACCGGATGTAATTACCATCAATAAAATCCTGGCCCAGGCCGTGGAAGAAGGCTGTGAATTTGCCTTTATGGAGGTAAGCTCTCACGGGATTGCCCAGAACAGGATCGAAGGGCTTCATTTTAAAGTGGCCGGATTTACCAACCTCACCCACGATCATTTAGATTACCATAAAACTTTCGATGAATATTTAAAAACCAAAAAAAGGTTTTTCGATCAATTGGAAGATACTGCCGTTGCCATTACCAATGTCGATGACAAAAACGGTAATGTAATGCTTCAGAATACAAAGGCCACAAAAAGGTCTTATGCCTTAAAAACAATGGCCGACTATCACGGAAGATTATTGGAGGTAGACTTTAATGGAATGCTGTTGAATTTCAATGGTAAAGAATTCTGGACAACGCTCACAGGAAAATTCAACGTATATAATTTACTGCTTGTTTTCGGGATTGCCTCTGAACTAGGCTTTCAACAGGAAGAAATCCTGCAGGCGATCAGTCAGCTCAAAAGGGTGTCAGGAAGGTTTGAAACTTTCAAATCAGACGGCGGAATCTTTTTCATCGTAGATTATGCGCACACGCCGGATGCTTTGGAAAATATTCTGGACAGCATTAATGACATCAGAACAAAAAATGAAAGACTGATCACCGTATTCGGTTGCGGAGGCGACAGAGATCATGCAAAAAGACCTGAAATGGGAAATATTGCCACGAAAAAATCGACATTGGCGATCATCACTTCAGACAACCCGAGAACGGAAGATCCGACCACTATTATCAAGGAAATTGAAGCGGGTGTTGAACCGCAGAACTTCAGCAAATATACTTCAATTCCAGATAGAAGAGAAGCGATAAAAATGGCGATAAAATTTGCCGAGCCGAAGGACATCATACTTGTAGCAGGGAAAGGTCATGAGACTTATCAGGAAATTAATGGGATAAAACATCATTTTGATGATAAGGAAACGATCAATGAACTTTGGAAGCTTATGAGCAAATAGATATAAATGATTATTGATAATTGATTAATGATGGAAAATAATTACAACCAGATTTTTGCCCTAAGAACAAAAAATTTAGCTGTAAAAATAATCAATAGCTTATCGGAATTGGGATATTCTGACAAAGTGTCCGTAATCAGGAAGCAGATTTTCCGCTCAGCAAATTCTGTAGCAGCTAATTATAGAGCAATGTGCAGGGCCAGATCAGATAAAGAAAAGTATGCTAAAATTTGTATTGTTGTTGAAGAAGCGGACGAAGCAGTATTTTGGCTGGAGGTAATTCAGGAAGTTAATATAGCTTCAAAAATAATGATAGATGAACTAATGAGAGAATCTTTAGAAATTTTAAAAGTAACGTCAACTTACAAAAGCAAATTAAAGAGTAAAGTAGAATAATTTTATATTACTTTCAGAGATCAATTATCAATTATCAATCATCAATAATAAAGAAATGCTATACTATCTATACGAATATCTAACCAACCACGGCATCCATGTTCCCGGACTTGGATTGCTGAAGTACATCTCTTTCCGTGCGGGAATGGCGGTGCTGTTTTCATTGACGATCGCTTTGGTTTACGGAAAAAGAATCATCAACTATCTCAGAGCAAAGCAGATGGGCGAGCTGGTGCGTGATCTTGGTTTAGATGGACAAAAACAGAAGGAAGGAACCCCAACAATGGGAGGCCTTATTATCATTCTGGCAACCCTGATTCCTGTTTTGCTGTTCACAAAGATTACCAATGTCTATATCGTGCTGCTCATTGTTTCGGTACTCTGGATGGGGGCGATCGGGTTCGTGGATGATTATCTGAAAAAAATCAAGAAAAATAAAGACGGGCTCAGTGGCAAATTTAAAATTGTAGGACAGGTAGGATTAGGACTGATTGTCGGAGTCACTATGTATTTTCACCCCGACATTACGGTTAAGAGAAAATACGCCGATGCAAAAGTGGTAAACCGCAACAATGTAGAGCAGAACTTTATGCCGACCGAGAAAATTGCTGTTTCCACGGTGCCTTTTGCAAAAAACAACGAATTCGACTACAGCGGAATACTTTTCTGGATGAATGATAAGGATGCACACGAATGGGCATGGATTGTATTTATTCCGATTGTGATCTTCATTGTGACCGCTGTTTCAAACGGAGCCAATATCACCGATGGGATCGACGGCCTTGCGGCGGGAACAAGTACGGTAATCCTGCTTGCCCTGGCCTTTTTTGCCTATGTTTCCGGAAACATCATTTTTGCAGATTATCTCAACATCATGTTCCTGCCAAATATGGGTGAAACAACGATATTCATTGTTGCTATGGTAGGAGCGGTTATTGGCTTCTTCTGGTACAATACCTATCCGGCACAAGTGTTTATGGGGGATACCGGAAGTCTCATGCTGGGTGGCGTTATTGCCGTTCTGGCGATTATCCTTAGAAAAGAACTGATGATTCCTGTGTTGTGCGGGATCTTTTTGATAGAAAACATTTCCGTCATGCTTCAGGTCATTGTATTCAAATACAGAAAAAGAAAATACGGGCTCGAATACGCCCAGAACAATAGATTATTCAGAATGTCGCCTTTACATCATCATTATCAGAAAGGAGGCTTTCACGAAAGTAAGATCGTTAACAGAATGATTATCATCGGAGTAATGCTGGCCATCGTATGCCTCATTACCTTAAAGATGAGATAAAACGGCGTATGACATAAGCATTGAGTTGTTGAGGCTAAAGCTTGTGGATTACAGCATAAAGCAAAAAAGTATGAAAATAGTTGTTTTAGGAGGAGGAGAAAGCGGGTGCGGCGCTGCTTATTTGGCTAAAAAACAAGGTCTGGAAGTTTTTCTTTCGGACAAAGGGGCTATTAAAGATCACTATAAGCAGTTTCTCACCGAAAATGAAATTGAATTTGAGGAAGAAAACCATCATGAAGAGAGAATCCTGAACGCCGACTGGATCGTAAAAAGCCCGGGAATTCCTAAAAAGGCAGAAATCATCCATAAGATTCATGCTAAAGGAATAAGGCTTTCTTCCGAGATTGAATTTGCTTCGGAATTTACCGATGCCAAAATCATCGCCATCACCGGGAGCAACGGAAAAACAACGACTACTTCCCTGATCTATTACATCCTGAAAAATGACGGACTGAATGTAGGCTTGGGCGGAAATATCGGGTACAGCTTTGCCCGGCAGGTTGCCGATGAAAATCATGAATATTATGTATTGGAAGTAAGCTCTTTCCAGTTGGATGATATTCAGAATTTCAGGCCATATATTTCTTTATTGCTGAACCTGTCGCAGGATCATCTGGACCAGTACAACTACAATTATGAAGAGTATGCGCTGGCCAAATTCAGGATCACTGAAAATCAGGAAAATGACAATTTTTTCATCTACAACAAAGATGATGAAATGAGCAAAAATATACTTGAAAAGCTGGAGGTCAAAGCGAAAATGATTCCTTTCTCCACCAAAGAAAAACTGGCTGAGGGAGGTTTCCTGGATGATGATCGTTTGGTGGTAAAAATGCAGGATGATTTCTCGATGAAAATTGAAGAATTGTCGCTATTGGGGAATCATAATGTAGCCAACAGTCTTGCCGCATCCATCGCAGGTAAAATATTGGAAATCAATAATGAAAGTATCCGGAATTCATTAATGACTTTCCAGGCGGTTGAGCACAGGCTGGAGTTTGTTACCGAGCTGGACGGTGTGAAATACATCAACGACAGCAAAGCCACAAATGTCAATGCTACCTATTATGCCCTGGAAAGCATGAAGAATCCTACAGTATGGATCGTAGGCGGAATAGACAAAGGAAATGACTACAGCGAAATTGAAGATTTAGTCAAAAGAAAGGTGAAAGCGATTGTTTGCCTGGGAATCGACAATGAGAAGATCATCAACTTCTTTAAGGATAAGAAAGAATTTATTTATGATACCTCAAGTATGGAAGAAGCGGTAAAGATTTCAAAGTCACTTGCCAAAAAAGGAGATACCGTTTTGCTTTCTCCATGCTGCGCAAGCTTTGATTTGTTTAAAAGCTATGAGGACCGAGGGCGTCAGTTTAAAGAACAGGTTTTAAAAACCAGCGGCAAATAAGCCAACATAATATATGAACGAACAGCAAAACATAGAAAGCAGATTTGAATTCCTGAAGGGTGATAAAGTACTTTGGATGGTCATTCTTGTGATCTCCATTTTCTCTATTTTCCCGGTGTATTCTGCAAGTTCGAATCTGGAATATATTGTGAACAATGGTACTACCACGGGCCACGTGATCAAGCATATGTTCTTTGTCGTGCTTGGGCTTGCGATCATGAGAATAGTAGGGATGGTAAAGTACGAATACATCGGCAAGCTCAGCAGTATTCTGCTGGGTTTAATGATCGTTCTGCTGATTGTCACCATGTTTACAGGACAGACGATTGACGGAGCGAGTGCCTCGAGGTGGCTGAAGATTCCCGGAACGCCGATATCCTTCCAGCCGTCTTCCTTTGCCTTCCTGATGCTCATCATCTATCTCTGCAGGTATTTAACCAAAAAGATCACACGCGAAAGGCTCCCTATTGAGAACATCATGTACATTTTCGGGCCTATCTTGCTTGTTTTCGTACTGGTGGCAAAAGACAATGGTTCTACGGCATTGATGATCCTAATGGTCTCCGTTGTCGTTTTGATCATCGGACAGCTGCACTGGAAATACATTGCGGGGTTTATATCTGCGTCATTTATAGCGATTGTTTTGTTTTTAATAGTTGCTTTAAATACCAATCTTATTGGGGGAAACCGGGTACACACGTGGATGAGCCGTATTGAAACCTTTACCTCAAGCAAAGCCAAAACTGCCGATGTGGACGATGAAAGCATAAAAGCCAAAAACTATCAGGTGATGCAGGCCAAGGCGGCGATCGTTCATGGTGGGATTACCGGAATGGGACCAGGAAAAAGTGCTTTAAAGCAAATGCTTCCGCAGTCTGCCTCCGACTTTATCTTTGCGGTGATTGTTGAAGAATATGGCCTTATAGGAGCGGCTTTTCTCATCAGCATGTATCTCATCATGATGATCAGGATCGTGATGATCGCCAGTAAGATGCCGGCTTTCTTCGGATCCTTGCTGGTGCTCAGTCTCGGGGTCATGATCTTTGTGCAGCTTTCAGTGAATATTGCGGTGGCAGTAAACCTGATTCCCGTTACCGGGCAGCCGCTGCCTCTGATCAGTTACGGAGGAACATCGATGCTGGTGACGTATTTGCAGCTGGGAATTATTTTGAATATCAGCTCAAGAATCCAGATTTATGATGAAGAAGGACTGGGTAAAAAGCAGAGCATCGCAGAAATTAATGATATTGCTTAACAATAATTTAGAAAGAATCATAATTGATTAAATAATATAAATGGACAATCGATCAGCCAACAGCCAGAAGCCAGCACCTATCCGCGTTTTATTATCCGGAGGAGGAACAGGAGGACATATCTTCCCGGCTATTGCTATTGCCGATGAGATCCGGAAAAGATTTCCCGATGCCGAATTTCTGTTCATTGGAGCCAATGGTAAAATGGAAATGGAAAAAGTTCCGCAAGCCGGCTACAACATAGAAGGAATCGATATTGCCGGAATCAACAGGGGGAAGATCCTTTCCAATTTAGGTCTGCCTTTTAAGATTTTAAAAAGCTTATCCAGATCTAAGAAGATCATTAAAGGTTTCGGTCCTGATTTCGCCATAGGAACAGGCGGTTTTGCAAGCGGACCTGCTTTATATGAAGCCAGTAAACTTGGAATTCCGATTTTTATTCAGGAACAGAATGCCCATGCGGGGGTTACCAATAAAATATTAAGTAAAAAAGCAAAAGCCGTTTTTACCGCCTACCCGAAAGTGGAGGGGTTTCCGGCTGAAAAAATACATTTTCTGGGCAATCCGATCCGTGAAAATATTGTTTCAGGGATGCAGGATGCTGCAGAAGCAAAAGAAAAAATGGGACTGAGTAAAGGTAAGCTGACGATTTTATCTGTTGGCGGTTCCTTAGGCTCAAGAACATTGAACACTGCGTGGCAAGAAAACCTGGATCGCCTGAAAGAAAAAGGCTACCAGCTGATCTGGCAAACGGGCAAACTGGATTATAAAGAAATTGTTGATGGTCTTCAGTTGTCCGTTGATGGCAATAACCAACAACCGGCAACCGGCAACCAGATACAGATAAAGGAATTCATCAAAGATATGGAAACCGCATATTCCGCCGCGGATGTGATCGTTTCACGGGCTGGGGCTATAGCCATTTCAGAGCTCGCAGTGGCAGAGAAACCTGTATTGCTGGTTCCTTTTCCTTTTGCAGCGGAAGATCATCAGACCAAAAATGCGATGAACCT
>JBMDXW010000213.1:0-2855 GCA_048594965.1 Chryseobacterium sp. | reverse complement strand
TTCAATGTAGAATTTATGACGGAAATGTATTCTGAGCAGCCCGTATCAGATTCAGGGATCTGGAACCGTGTAGAATACAGACCGCTCGAAGGTTTCTGCTTTGCAGTAACTCCTTTCAACTTTACAGCTATTTCGGGGAATTTACCAACTTGTATGGCTATGCTTGGAAACGTAGTCGTTTGGAAACCATCTGACAAGCAAATATATTCTGCTAAAGTAATCATGGATGTTTTAACGGAGGCAGGTCTTCCGGCAGGAGTTATCAACATGATTTTCACTGATGGAAAAGAAACGGCAGAGAAAGTATTGGCACACAGAGATTTTGCCGGACTCCACTTTACAGGATCTACCAAAGTGTTCCAGGGCATGTGGAAAATGATCGGTGACAATATCCATAACTACAGAACATACCCAAGAATTGTTGGTGAAACCGGAGGAAAAGACTTCGTTATCGCTCATCCTTCAGCGAATGTAGAGGCCGTTGCAACAGCCTTGGTAAGAGGCGCTTTCGAATACCAGGGGCAAAAATGTTCCGCCGCTTCCAGAGCATATCTTCCACAGTCTCTTTGGGCTGACGTGAAAAAAGTGATGGAAGAACAGATCAATTCTATTAAAATCGGTTCTCCAGAAGATCCTTCCAATTTTGTAAACGCGGTCATCGATAAAAATTCTTTTGAAAAATGCAAAGGCTATATCGACAGGGCCAATGCTTCAAACGAAGCGAACGTAGTAATCGGAGGTAAAACGGATGATGCTAAAGGATGGTTTGTACATCCTACCGTTATTGAAACTACGAATCCTCAATATGAAAGTATGGTAGAAGAGATCTTCGGCCCTATCCTATCCGTGTACGTGTATGAAGATGCTAAGTGGGCAGAAACGCTTGAACTAGTAGATTCATCTTCGCCTTATTCACTGACAGGTTCGGTCTTTGCGCAGGATCGTTACGCAATTAACGAGGCTTTCAAAGCTCTTGAAAATGCTTCAGGAAATTTCTATATTAATGATAAACCGACAGGGGCCGTCGTAGGGCAACAGCCTTTCGGAGGCGGAAGAGCTTCCGGAACCAATGACAAAGCCGGTTCTAAAATGAACTTGTTGAGATGGACGTCCGTAAGGTCAATAAAAGAAACTTTTGTTTCCCCTAAAGATTACAGATATCCTTATTTAGGATAGTATCAAAATAAAAGTAATGAAAAGTCATTGCCACATATAAAGCTCCGGAATTCATCCGGAGCTTTTTTGATATCATTAACAATATTTAAATTATTTTATTAAAAAATTAATACCCGTTTTTAAAATTCGGAATAATTATTGATGAGTGTTATTTCTCACACAAACAAATAAATATTATGAAAAAGTTAATGTTAATCGCAGCACTGGGTGTAATAGCGGTAAGTTGCGGAACAAAAGAATCATCAATGTCAAACAGTACGACAGATTCTACAGCAGTAGATAATGCGACGACGAGTGCAGCACCTGCTACCACAGATACGATGACTACGACAACAGCTGCTCCTGACACGATGAGTGTAAAGGCTGATTCAGCAACCACTGTTAAATAATAATAGTTTAACTTACATGAAAATGTCCTCAGATTGTTTCTGGGGATTTTTTGTCCATTCCCTGCAAATCTTTAAAAAAAGTATGGTATCAGATTATCGTTTAACTTTTATCATTAATAACTATATTTGATTACGCATAAACATTAAAAATATTGATATGACAAAATTATTGACAGGAGCAGTTTTAGCCTTGTTGTTTTTGGGCAGTTGTGCCCAGAAAAAGGAAGATCGGGAAGAATTCAAGGAAGAGAGAAACAAGGATTATATGAGAAACAGTATGGGAGATACCGCAGCATCTCATTCGGAATCTGCCACCGCAGACAGCCTGAAAATGAGATCGGATTCAGCCACGAAAAAGTAATACGGCCGCAGTTAATTCTGCGGTTTTTTTGTTTGAAAATCTTACATTTTTACCTTTAACTTTGAAACAGAAAATTAATCAAAAAAAATGCTGTAACAATTTTTATGTCATAAAGACTGATATGTGAACATAATTATTACATTTGCAATCAATAATAAATATCATGAAAAAATTATCAATATTCTCGGCTCTTTTTATCGGAGCATTTGCATTGGCGCAGGGAATCAAATTTGAAGAGACCAACTTCAGCACTATTCTTGCGAAAGCCAAAAAGGAAAACAAGCTTGTTTTTATAGATGCCTACGCATCATGGTGCGGCCCTTGCAAGCTGATGGTAAAAAATGTTTTCCCACAAAAGGCGGTGGGCGATTACTATAATTCCCATTTTGTGAATGCCAAAATCGATATGGAAAAAGGAGAAGGGGTTGATCTTGCCAAAAAATACAATGTAAAAGCCTTTCCTACCTATCTTTTCGTAGACGGAAACGGCGAAGTGGTACACAGAACATTAGGATATGTAGAGGAAAATGACTTTATCCAGTTTGCCAAAGATGCAGGTGATCCAAGCAAAAGATTAGGAACTTTAAAACAAAAATTTGAAGACGGAGAGAAAGATCCTGAATTCCTGAAAAACCTTGCAGGGCTTACCATGTACAGTGATGCTGAATTTGCCGCAAAAGTACTGGACCGTTATTTCAGCGGAAAAACTTCTTTAGACCGGGATGATGTGCAAATGTTGCTTTCAGCGACTCAAAGCACGGAAAGTCCGCTTTACAAAACATTCCTGGCAAAGAAAGCGGAAATTACCAAAATCCTTCCTGAAGAAAGATACAATGCTTTTGACAAAAATATCAAGCTGAATACGATCGTTAAAAAATCGTACAACGCCGATACCAAAAAATGGAATGATGCTTATTTTATGGGAGAAG
>JBMDXW010000212.1:0-1918 GCA_048594965.1 Chryseobacterium sp. | reverse complement strand
CCATATTGACGTGAATGTATTATTCAGTTGGCAGTGTGATGGGACAGGATATGGTAACGAGTTTGATGTTCATTTGGCTCTCTCCGGACAGTAGATGAACACCCAGGTTATATGTTTAAAAGTTAGTCAACATTGATCTTTAGCAACTGCAGGTGGCACAATGTGAAAAAAGCATCTTAGATGTACATTGCGCTTCGCGGTAACATTCAGGATAAAACCTGCATTCACGAGGTCTCCAGTTCACTAAAATTGTTTTTAATGACTTGCAAGTAGATACTCCTAAAGAAAAATAAAATGAAACAACTTCTTCTTGCATGGTTTTTTTAACAAATACCTTTTTGTGCATTACGGTCAGCATTAATCTTAATAACTTATTTATGCTCAACTCAGCTATACCATGGATAACTGGAGTTTCGCTTGCAGCTATAACCAATTATTTATTTGCTAAAAGTCTCATAATCAACTGGATTCTCCTGCCATCTCGTAGAGTAACGTCAGTAGGGTGCTGAGAGCACGATATAAAGTGAACCTCAGTTAAGGGTCTATAATCTGCTGTTGATGCTGTTCAGGTTGTAACGGCGACTAGAAAGCGATGGAGTTCAGCCTGAGCTGGATTTTCTGCGTCGATGTACTGTAACAACATCTCTGTGTAGCCGAATAATCCGCCGTAATTTTCTACAGGGGTAGTACCTTTGCCGCCCAGGTAGCGTATCGGCTACTGACTGGTATCGTGCGTCTGCTTTTCCGGCATGACTGTAAAGTCCCACCACTAGCCAAAGCCATATGTAAAAATCGGCGTATCACCTTCGCTCTGGAGAGTTGGCCATAACGGCGTAATCGATACTCTCATCTTCTTCGCCCCATACACCATAGCCATTGCCGGACGATTCCTTACACCCCTTATCAAATATATACTGATGCTCGTCGTTCCAGCCAGGGGACAGCTGAAACACCCGATGAGGGTCGCTTAATGGCGTTTACTCAGGAACCAGCACCCACCACCATATCGGAGGCCTGCTGTCACGGAGAGAAATCTTTCACTGAAACATGAGGAATCTCAGGACAACAACGATAATGTGAAAATGGCACATATTAGTTTTTATCTAAAATACCATTAAGTTATAGTCGATTACATAGCATTTCCCTTCGAGTTACCTCGAATCGCTTAACTTTCCCTTCAGGATATTTATCTCATTATTTTCCATTGGTTGCCTATTTGACACCACAAGATATTTTGTTTCTTCCTGCTCGTTTTGAATTGTAAAGTAGCTGATCGACGGTATTTAATATTTCTCCTGGAGAGAGTCCAGGTGTAAGGATAGTAAGAACGCCAAAACTGCATGTGATACATCCCGTCTCCGGCGAAAAAACATGACTAATACTCAAGGAATTAATGCGATTTTTTATTTCTTCTGCCAGTGCTTTAACCCCATCCTCCGATGTTTCAGGAAGAATAAAAGCAAACTCCTCCCCACCGTAACGAGCGACAAGTTCTCCGGGTCTTTTAATTATATCAGCAAGAACTTGTCCAATTTTTTGCAAGCACTCATCTCGGGAGTGCGGACGAATTCCTGGACCTTCAGGGGTTAATTTATGCATTCATACGAGGACCGGATCCGGGCCGTCGAACTCTATTACCGGTACGGAAAGAAAGCCTCCGTTGTCGTCATGGAGCTGGGATATCCTTCCACAAAACAGCTGGGCCGCTGGGTTCGGATTTATGAAGAGAAGGGCGATTTACCCAGGGAATTAAAGCCAAGAGAACGCTATTCACGGACACAGAAAAGTGCTGCTGTTGAGCATTATCTTACTCCTGTCGTACACTCGCCGAGCCATCGGCTACCCCAGTCACGAAATTCTAAAGAGCTGGATTGAAGAGTTTTACCCAAATGCGCGTCCCCTGGTCATTCGCTCAGGC
>JBMDXW010000211.1:0-30480 GCA_048594965.1 Chryseobacterium sp. | reverse complement strand
AGAAATATTTTTCCCAGACCTCTTCCCCCTGCTGGTTGAGTTTTACGAGATGGAAATCGTAACCGGTATTCTGCTTTCCCTGGTCCTGGCCTGGTCCCTGAGGTTCTCGAAGGGAAGGTGCGACTCCTGAACCTCTCGAAGATGCGGTCCCTGAGGTTCTCGAAGGAGTGGTCCCTGAGGCTCTCGAAGGAGTGGTCCCTGAGGCTCTCGAAGGGATGCTGCTTCCGGAAATCAGATACTGTCCGTCGATGGTGGTGGTAATCTGCGAAAGAAAATCCTGCGTCGAAGATTCGATGTCTTTCTGCTAGATGACTTCCTGGGCGGAAACGCCGAGGACTGAGCATAAGAATAATGCTCCTGAGTAGATTTTATTCATACTTAGTGTCTATTTTGAGTTGTTATTAATTATTAATTTTTAAGTCGTTGCAAAAATATCCTTTTTACTTCACGCCGAAAAGATATAGAATGTCAATTTTTTGTGAATATTATCATATTAACACTGTGCATTTTGATTTATTACCAGTCGGTAATACTAATAAGTTCTCGATACATTTTTCGCAGCTTCACAGCAAAAAATACTCGAACAGACGTACGAACACTCGTATTATGTAATTACCGCCACGTCCCTTCGAGTAGACTTTGAAGAAGTCGTATCGAGAAGTTGCACTATCAGTCGAACGTACTCAAAAGTTCTCGATTCATTTTTTCTTCACTTTGTTAGAAAAAAATACTCGAACAGATGAAATACGAAAAATATCGCCAAATGCATAATTAGTTATTATTTAAATTCATTAATTTCTGAAGCGAAGATATCGCTGCATGACGACAAAACCTGTCGTATGAAATCTGTGTTTTAAGAAAAAACATAAGCCTAGCAGATTCATTTCAGATATCTGTAAGCTTATGTCTAAAAATACAAATCTTAAACCTGCCGTTTAAGCCCCTTCTTCCGGAGAAGAACCGGTGCTGCCATTTCCCCTGGATACATGAAGCATGGCTAGAATATGGTCAATGGTATACTCGGAGGCTTTTTGCTCGCCGCTGAAAATAATTTTCCCGAGCCCGGCCACTTCACTGATGTACTTGTACAGCTCTTTATACAGCTTCTTGTTTGTTGATGTGAAAGCTTTCCGCTGTTGCTGGAAAGCCGTCTGCTCATTACTTTTTGCGGTCATTGCCGTAAAGGCTTCTTCCAGTGTGGCGGGCATATCGGCTTTCATCCCGTTGGCCTGTAATAATGCCGATTGTGCAGAAACGATCTGCCTGAGGGAAGCCAGTGACAGGAGCGCACCCTCGAAGTTCCTTTTTTTGATCTTGTTCCGGACATCGGTTGCCAGCGTTGTTTTTACATTAGCCTTTTTCAAGACCACATTGAGAATCCTGAGGGGTTTGCCGACCTGATCTCCGAGGATGTAAAGATCCGAAGTGCACTGCTTCTGCTGCACCAGCACCAGATCGGAAGACTCTTTCGCACGTACCTCATCGGTCTTATTCTGCATCGCCTGCAGGTATTCGGAATTGAATAAATGATTTTCTGCTTCGAAAACGGACAAATCCCTACTGAAGCTTCTTAACAGAACGTCCGCCATCGGAACGTATTCTTCTTGTTGTAATTTCATATCTGTATTTTATTAAAAAAACAGGATAAATATATATTTTTTTGATCACCCGTAAAAATTTTCTATGACTTTTTTCACCCCGTGATGATAATTTAACCTGAGTTCGGATGAGGATTTTGTTTAAATGCTAAAAATCAAATCGTAAGTTTAATATCAATTGCAACGGTTTAAGACCGATTTGAAATTACAGAATATAACAGGCTGCCAATATTATGTTAAATTTTGGCTGAAGCCTATGGTCGTTATTCACAAAAAAAAATGGGCTGAAGCTCATTCCTATTGATATGGCCCCATTTCTCATCCAAAATTACCTAATTTAATCAAGGAAATCTTCCTGCTGTCTCCGGTATTGGTGTACTTCACTTGGGTAACGGTCTACTTCACTATGGTAATGGTCTACTTCCATTTAGTAATACTCTACTTCACTTGGGTAACGGTCTACTTCACTTGGGTAACGGCTTACTTCACTATGGTAATGGTCTACTTCACTCGGGTAATGGTCTACTTCACTACGGTAACGGTCTACTTCACTCGGGTAATGATCTACTTCACTATGGTAATGGTCTACTTCACTCGGGTAACGGTCTGCTTCCCCTGGATCAGAATGTTACGGATTATAGCTCCTACTCCTTTCCTGAGTTTCTCCAAATGAAACCATCCAGCAAATAATGGGTAAGCTGCGGAACGACGAGTAAAGGGACTAAAAACTGAAACCAGCGTAAGGAAACATTCAGGTTCAATGAAAAATGTTCGTTCCAGATCAAAATTTCCCATAGAAATTCTTCGAAAAAGGCAAACCCAAGGATGATGAAAATAAATAAAAATATTCCTGAAGTGGACTTAAACAACGAAAGGCTGCTTTGCTGATGTACTCTTTTTTGTTGGATTTCTCTTATGTAAATCAGCGCTATATATGGAATGCCATGGGAGATCACATTAAGAAATGTAAATACCAGATCATCATTGAAATAAACGATCCCAAAATACCATGACAGGTAAGTTCCCGAAATTAAAACGGTTTTCGGAATATTTATCCGCCCGGTCCTGATTATTCCATAGAGGGTCCTGGAAAGCCAGGCAATTAAAATCAAAAAGTACAGAAATGTGATGGCAGGCAGGTAATCCGGTACGTGACGAAACCAGCTGAATTCATTCTCAACAAACCACGTGAATGCACGGGGTGTTTTAAACCAATAGAGCATCGGAAAAATGGTAGCGGAATATACGGCAATTCCATCCAAACTCTTACTCCAGCCATTCTGCTCATACCGGGCATAAATTCTCATAAAGCCGTATTGCTGCCGGATAAAATGAAACACCGCAATGAGTGCCAGCACCGACCAAAAAGTCAGGCTTCCGAACTGATACAGAATGAGTCCCAAAATCCAGCTTAATACAGGAATCCCATAATACAGGAGTTTCCTCTTCCGTATTTCCTCTTTTACAAAATAGGTTTTAAACAGTGTGGAATACACATGCGCCACATCAACAAAAACAATAAGAAAAAGCCATGTGTAAAATGAATAATGGTCTTCCAGCCCCCGGATCTGATTCTGAAAAAGAAAAATCACCAGAAGAATGACCAAGGGCGGTGAAAGCATAAACCAGCCGTCTGTTTTCGCATTATGGATCCACGGCTGCCTCATATCATTTCTTTTGCCGCTCTTAACCCCTGGTAAAATGCTTCTTCAAAAATAGAAATTCCTGAAAGATCGGAATGGGCAAAGAAAATTTTCCCATCCATCGGCTGTCGTCCCTTCAAGGAATTTTCAAAAATCTGATTGGGAACCGGAGCGATCATGGCGTGGCCTATTTTATGAAACTGCATTTCGACAATAAAATCTTCAATCTCCGGATGTGCCTTCTGAAGGTCTTCCAGGACAAGGGTTTTAAGCTGATCTTCTTTGAGACCGTACAACCGTTTTCGTGCTTTTTTACAGTCTGCCGTTGAGAAACTTCTGTAGTAAGTAATCACTTTCTCACCTATAATCTGATCCACATTCTGATGCTGGTCATAAATATAACCCAATCCTTCCGAACCGTATATGACATTGTCCCAGGCCAGTTCTTCATCGCCTCCAAAATCATTTTTCAGCGTAATGGTTGTTAAAAGCCATGGAACATAATTGAATCTCCCCGCTTTTCTGTTGTTGAGAATTCTTTCATTGACGAATTGCGGGGTTGCCAATAGAACTTTTTCAGCAACAATTTTCCTGGTCTTTTTCGATATATTGTCGAAACTCAAAACCTCAACATTGTTATCATGTATCTTCACATCAAAAACTAAATGATCGGGTAATGATTTTCCTTTTGTATATTTAAAAAAATGCCTGGCCAGCCTTGCATTTCCTTCGGGCCATGTAAAAACCTGGTCTTTGTATTTCTGGCTCCAGTTGTTTTTTCTTCCGGCAAAATAATGGATCCCTGCCCATGCTGAGACGTAGTCGATTCCTAAACCGTAATCGTCACGACAGGAGTAATCCAGCAGCCAGAGCAATTCTTCCGAGGCAAAGCTTTCCTTTTTCAGCCAGTCTTTAAAAACAATCTTTTCCAATTGTAAAGCTTCATTTTCACGGCTGGAATCATGAACCGGGATGGCAAACCAGTATTTTCCCTTTATATCCTTTTTGTCCCGGAAATCATCCATCATTTTAAAAAACCGGTCGAATTCCGCTCTTGTTTCATCGGAAATGCCATTTTGCGGAACAAGATCGTTCTGCCATGCATTTTTAAAAAACAATCTTTCCTGCTGCGGAAAGGTCATTTGGTATTCGTCGAGAATCGGTTCTCCATTTTCATCATGGCCCTGACAGATTTCACATTCCTTTAAAAATTCAATAATGTCTGTATTTTCTTTGTTGGGTAAAGGTAAATAATGCGCACCCAGCGGAAATCTGGAAAACTTATTTTTCCCGCTGGAAGAGTTTCCACCCAGATGATGTTCCATTTCCAGCAGTAAATAGCCATTTTCATGATTCTGGCTGAACGCCCGGCAGGCTGAGAGCCCGGAAATACCTCCGCCGACAATCAAATATTTTATATTAATTTCTTCTGCAGGAGCAGGAAAATCCTTTGCCCAAAGCTTGTGCCCGAGAATATGATCCGTCCCGGAAATCTTCAGCAATAAGACTTTGCCTTTCTTACGGCAATACTGTAAAAAAGGAATCATCAGACTTCCTAAAAATAAGGTTTTCAGAAAGTCTTTTCTACTGTACTTTCCCCCACTCTTCATCAAAATAACGTACTAGAATCTGGTTATCTAACCGATTGACCTCAATACCTCCGGTTCTCATATCTTTTGTAAAATAAGAAAGCTGCCGGAAATTATAATCGTAAAACTTCAGGTCAGGAATTCTGCGGTATATTTTATTGTTAATCGGTTCATAAGATCCCATTGAAAATCCCCACTCTCCAAAGGAAGGAACGTAGGTATGGTATGCCGCCGTAAAAGGAAACACCTGGTTGATCGTTTTTTCGATACACCAGAAAGACTTGGGTGCAAAATATGGCGACGTAGTCTGTACCACCACTTTTGTATCCAAAGTCGTCAGCTTTTCGAGCTCCCTGTAAAACTGTAAAGAATATAATTTCCCTAAACTGTAGTTGGAAGGATCAGGGAAATCAATAATGACGACATCATATTTTTTTCTGTTTTCTTTTACCCATATGTAAGCGTCCTTATTGATAATGGTAAGCTTCGGGCTGGATAAAGATCGTTGATTGAGCTGTCGCATCGTCTGGTTATTTTTAAAGAAGTCCGTCATTTCTCCATCCAGATCCACCAGGGTAATATCTTTTACCTCCTCGTATTTTAGCACCTCACGAACAGCAAATCCGTCTCCGCCACCCAAAATTAAAAGATGGTCGATTCTTTTTGCCATCGACATGGCGGGATGAACCAGGGCTTCATGGTACCGGTATTCATCAACAGAAGAAAACTGGAGATTGTTATTCAGGTATAACCGGAATTCGCGGCTGCTTCTGGTGAGAACGATTCTCTGGTAAGGTGAGCTTTTGGTATAAACAACATTCTCACCATATAACTTCTCCTCTGAAAAAGATAAAATTTTATCTGAAAAAACAAAAAGGACAACAAGGAGAATAAAGGCTCCTATGGATTTAAATTTCAAAGAAACCGGTTTAGACAGCTCTTTCTTTAAGTAAAAACATAAAAAAATGGCGATTGAAATATTTATCAGTCCGAAAAACAAAGGGGTCTTTACAATTCCCAGATTGGGAATCAGTACAAGCGGAAACAGAATAGAAGCCAGTAATGCCCCTATATAATCGAAAGCGAATACATTTGATACCAAGTCTTTAAACCGTACCCTGTCTTTTAAAATATTCATTAGGATCGGAATTTCCACACCGACCAGGCAGCCTGTGAAAAACACGAACAGATATAAAACCGCCTCGAAATGCGCTAAAGTATTAAAGAGGATAAAAAGAACCACCGAACTGATTCCCCCGATAATCCCTATGAGAATTTCAATTTCTACGAATTTGTTGATTAAATTCCCTTTAATAAATTTGGCAAAATACGATCCTACTCCCATCGAAAAAAGATAGACCCCGATGATGAAAGAAAACTGTTTTACGGAGTCTCCCAGGAGATAACTGGCCAATGCGCCCGCTACCAATTCGTAAATCAGCCCGCAGGTAGCAATGATAAATACGGAAAACATCAGCAGCAGCTCAAGAGGAATCCTCTTCCTATCCATGAATTGCAGCGCTAATGATGATTGAAATTCCGATGATAAAAGCTCCGAAAATAATCGCTAATGCCGTATTTTTGTTCTGAGCGATTTCATGCCATGTTTTTTCCGGTGTTAATTTTTCGATTATAACATAGCAAACCAGCAATATTCCAATCCCCAGGAAAGAATAAAGTACCGAGTTGATCACCGGTACGAAGTTGATCTGATCCATAGTTTATTTTATTTGTGATAGTATCTGTAAAAACCTACGCCGGAAGTATGGTGACTTCTGGTGGTTCCGTCCCGGTAGGTTTCCGTTTTTTCGCAATCGCAGAACTGGTTGCCCGCAAAGGTGAGATAGGTAAACCAACCCAGAAAAAAAACTCCTGCCAGGCACAGTATCCAGTTTTCTTTAATATAATTAATAATTACCATCGTTTAAGAATAGGTATAAGGTGAATTGTCGCTGTTGAACCATTTAGACCTTTCGAAAGATCTTTTACCCATAATGACCGCGATTACCACCGCAATCATGAAAAGCAAAACAAATACAAAGTTCCGGAAGGAAACCGGAAGCCATTCTGCTTTAATCTTCACTGATTTATTCTCATAAGCGGCATCAGCATATTCTGAGGATACTCCTGAATTGAGCAGAGAATCGATATCTGCTTTTCCCAATGTCTCATGAATGAGCTTTCCAATACCAATCATAGAATCACTTTTTATCAATTTTGCATTTGAAAAGGATTCGGTCTTCGCTGTGGTATTATCTGTTATGCTAATGATTCCATAGCTATCCCTGGAGATATATAAATTTCCATCCGCCGACCTGTAGCTTGACGGCACCGAAGATTTTGGTGTTTCCTGCTTTTCGGCTGATACCACAAAATGATATTTCCCCGGAGCAACGCCACAAAAATTAAAATCTTCACTTTTGTCTCCTTCGCTCCAGTTTTCACCGTCTTCATAGCCATGATATTCTTCAATGTCCTTTGAAGCAAAAATAATCTCATTGTTGCTTTCGTTAACGAGTCCCAAGCCTACATTGGCCCAGGAATTATCAACATCGGAATACAATTGCACATTCAAAGGGGCAGAACCGCCTGACAGCTGAAAACTTTGGCTTACCATTTCCTTTCCCCGTACATCCTCAAAATTGATTTCCTGCTCAAAAACATATTTATTTGTTCTTGTAGCAACAACATATAGCTGTATCATACAAATGAGCAAAGCAGCAACCGACATAATATTAACGGCCTGTTTAGCATTAACATAAAAGGGCTGCACAATGCCTATTCCTGTATAATAAGGCAGATGATCGATCGCGAAAGCCTTCTTCACCTGGTACCTTGAGATATGATCTCCTGAAAAATACTGAATATTTCCTCCGGACCGTTCTTCTGAAATCATTCGGGTACCGTTTACATATTCTTTATACGTTGAAAGGCCGAAATCCAATGGATCTTCAAAAAATCCGGCTGCCGCATAAATGTGGCATTCCGTAGTTTCATATCTTCTGAAATTTAAAGGGCCTACTTCAATCACTATACTGTTCCCCGGTTTTCTTTTAATTTCCATCCCGTCGATAGGATGAAGCAGCACCCAATGCCCGTCGCTTTCACTGAGAAAAGCATCTTTACCTGACTGATCTTTCAGATAATACTCTCTCCAAAAGATACTGGCTCCATATTTCCTGACAACGATTCCGGTGACGGTATATTCCGTATTGTTGATGATTCCTTTCTGCCCGATGCTCAATACTACATTTTCTACAGGCTTCTTAACAATTTTAACCGATGTATTTTTGTGGATATCAATAAGGTTGGAACATGAGCGGCAGACATATTCACTGATTGGAAAATCTGCATCCATCTTATTCTCAGTTTTACATATAGGACAATTATAATACATCTTTATCTGTAGATTTTGTGTTTTCGGATGGTTTTCGCTTTAAAATATTCTATCATCCCGTCGGCAATCTCTTCAACTTTTGCGGTATTGTCCCTGAGATAATTGCAGAGGAAAACATCGAAAGTAAGCTGTCTGTACTCCGGCCAGGTATGAATACAAAGGTGAGACTCTTTTAAGCAGACTGCGGAAGTAAAGCTATGGTTATCAAAAACATGACTGGTAATTCCTACAATCTCCACCTCTTTACCGGCAAGAATGTTCCTGGTAAATTCCAGAAAACCCTCACTGTCCATTAACAAAGCTTCTGACTCCGTTTCCAAAGTCAGAAGAATATGTAAACCTTTGCTGGCTGATGATTCCAATTGATTATTTTTCAGCAAATATATTATTTTTTCGGCAGGAAAACCTCAGCAAGCATACAGCGTGCGCTACCGCCGCCATTCACTTCTATAGTATTAAGATCTGAGTAAATGATTTCGCAGTATTTTTCGATGGCGGAAATCTGGTCCTGTTCCAGGGATTTGTAAGCTGTTTCGCTCATGATCAGGAATTTCCGGCCTTCTTTATTTTGTACCTGAAGCATATTGCCGGCAAACTGATGCATCTGGTCTTCGGAAATTTCTATGATTTCTTTCCCGGAATTTTTGATGGTTTCGATGACTTTATTTCTTTCCAGCTCATCATCGATACAGTCGAGGCAGATGACCACAAATTGATCGGCCACGCACATCATGACATTGGTGTGGTAGATCGGAAGCCGTTCTTCGCCAACCGTCTGGAACGAATGAAAAACCACAGGCGTAAATCCGTATTTATCACAGAATTCCCTGAAGAGATTTTCATCCAGCCTCAGGGAAACAGAGCCGTAAGCAATTTTATGGTCGTGGTCGAAAATCATGCTTCCCGTTCCTTCAAGATAATGTCCCTGAGTTTCCGGGAAAGACCAGTCATCGATTTCAGCAACTTCAAATCCCTGTTCTTTGATGGTTTCAATAATATCATCACGTCTTTCCACTCTTCTGTTGGAGGCGAACATCGGATATAATACCACTTTTCCATCCTTATGAAAGCTTACCCAGTTATTGGGGAAAATAGAATCCGGAGTGTGGGGATCCAACGTATCTTTTATGGTGATTACATTGATTCCTTTACTTCTGAGCTTTTCAACGAACATTTTAAATTCCGATAACGCTTTAAACTGAATATCAAAACCTTTCTGTTCGTTCTGGAAATAATTGTTTTTTGCGGTTTCCTCGTTAAAGCCAAAAGCAATCGGCTCTATCATTAATACGGTATCTGTTGTCTGCATAGTTTGTGTTGGAGGGTTTTTGGGTTTGAGAATCTGAGTGTTTTAGTGTTTTAGTGTTTTGGTGTTTTAGTGCAAAATTATTTCTCTTTATTTATTGAAGAAAATGTGCACCAATTCTTTGACTGACTCATCATATTCACCAACATCCCTATTATCTGGTTGTACTGATTGTTTAGAATACTAAATTGATCTTCATTTATATAATTACATTTTCTGGCAAATAATAACCAGGTCTGAGTTTCTCTTGCTTCGCCCTCTGAATCTGTAAGCTTGGCAATGAAAGATTTTTCGTATTTTCTTTTTCCCCAGGCTTCGCTTATATTAGCCGAAACTGATCTTGATGAGCGTCTGATTTGGTCTGTGAGAGCATAGAGTTCTTCTTTTGGAAAGGATTTTGAAAGTTCATAAATCGCCATTGCAAATTCTACTGATTTCTGAAAAACCTTTAAATCCTGATGAAATTTTATAGTAGACATAATCATTCGTATTTAATTTAAAAAGATAATTTTTTTTTAAACAAAAACAATTATACTCACACTCTAAAACCCTAAAACTCTACAACTCTCATACTTACTCTCTCACAAGTGGCATGGTAGAGCATCTCAGTAATCCTCCCATTTTAGAAATTTCCCGGTAAGGAATTTCTTCTACGGTCATTCCCCATTCATTTCTCAGGTGGTTGTTCATTCTGGTAAATGTCTTATCTGACACAACTACATCGGGAGAGATAGAGAAGATATTCGGGTTCATTTCAAACATTTCCTCTGCCGTTACATGAAAGCAGTTTTCTTCCCCGAAAATATCAATAATGAGCCGATAATCACTTTCATCCACAAAACCGTCTTTGTAAATAATGCATTTATCCTCACCAACAGGATTGAAGGTGCAGTCAAGATGCAGGATCCCTTCGTAAGGAATTTTATCGTTTTTCTTTAGTTCAAGATCAATGATTCTCTTTTTAGGAAAATATTCTTTAAGAATTTCAATGGCGTACTCGTTGGTTCTTGCGGTTTTATAGCTTCTGTAATCTTCACTGAAGCAGGTTCCGACAAAAAGGAAATCATCCCATACGATCACATCCCCGCCTTCGATATGAGCCGTTTCGGGAAGGTTGATGATCTTCCTCCATTCTACTTTTTCAAAAATATTACGGTAAGCATCCTGTTCATCCGCCCGGTCGGCAATGACGTTGGAAATGATCATTTTGTCATCGATAACAAATGCAACATCTCTTGCAAACACCTGATTGTAGTCTTCAATAATGCTTGGACGTAAAACTTCCACATCATATTTTTTCAGCACAGATTCAAAGGCATTCATTTCGCTGATAATGTCTCCTTCTTTAGGGTAAATGTTATGCTGAATGGAATAATATGATTTTGCGTCATAGCTTTCTTCCAGTGTAGGGATTCCGCCCATCGAATTGGGTTGTCCCAGAACCACTGATTTCAGCTTACCGGTCTCGTTTTTTATATTTAGTTTCATAGAGGTTTATGCAATGCTGCAAATATAAGTAAAGGACTGAATCTGGGAAACTTTTGTCGTGTTTTTAGGCATCAGACAATATATTAATCTGGTAATTCATCGTATGACGGTAGTTTACTTCAGTCAATTACAGGTCTTAAGCACTTATTCACTCGAAATAGCAGATTTATCAGATAATTTATTCGCAATATTCTGTTTATGAATGATTTATTGTAAAATATTAATGCATTTAAATAAAATTTCATATCTTAGTGATATAATTTCAGGTGAAATTAATATTTAAACTATTCACAATCAAACACCAAACGATCATGAACACCAAGAAATCTTTGTTGCAGAAAGCACAAAAACTAAACAGACAGGAACAGAAATCAATCATCGGAGGAGCCTCTGCTGCCAGACGCTGCTGCGAATGGGACTTTGAAACAGGCGCGTGCAGCCTATGGACTTGTGACAGATGCCAGTGTCCATAACGGAAAAATGACTGAGCCCGCTGAAAAGCGGGTTTTATTTTTCCGCTTTTCTGAGTGCTTTTACAGAATATACCAGTGACCACAAGCCCACGATGAGCTGGCCCGGAACCAGTGTTCTCCTGAAGAGCATGCTGAAATCATTAGCTCTTTTATAAATAAACGGCACCCACCTTTCTTCAGTCTCATAAAAGTACAGGTAATAAACAGTGCCTACTCTGAAGATAAAGAGCAAAAGGCTTACAAAAAATAGCAGCCTCAATGTTTGCCTGGTGGAGACCAAAATGATTAAAGTAAATGCACACAGGAAACAGATAAACATTTCCATCTGATAGAAAATAACGTGTACCAGACTGTAAGTCGGCGAACTATCCAAAGGTTTGCTATGCAGCATCTCAAGAAAGTCGAACGTTTCAACCAGCAGGAAAAGTCCATAGACTATGTAAAGAACAATATTAATTCTTATTGTCGTCTTCAGTGAATTTAATTTCTCGTTTTCCATACTTTAAGTTAAAAAAATTCCGTGAAATAAAAAATCCCAAAGCCTGAGCCTTGGGATTTGTATATCATAATTTAAAGATTATCTGTTTACCATATCGATGTAGTCTCTTTTCTGAGCACCTTGGTATACCTGTCTTGGTCGTCCGATAGGATCTCCTTTCATTCTCATTTCTTTCCACTGAGAAATCCATCCCGGAAGTCTTCCTAAGGCGAACATTACGGTGAACATTTCGGTAGGGATTCCCAACGCTCTGTAGATGATTCCTGAATAGAAATCTACGTTCGGATATAGCTTTCTTTCTACGAAGTACTCGTCTTCTAAAGCTACTTTTTCCAATTGCATAGCGATATCTAACGCCTTATCATGAATTCCTAACGCATTAAGGATATCATCGGCTGCTTTTTTAATGATTTTCGCTCTCGGGTCAAAGTTTTTATATACTCTGTGACCGAAGCCCATCAGACGGAAACTGTCGTTTTTATCCTTAGCCTTCGCAACCCATTTGTTTACATCACCACCGTCTTTTTCGATCAGCTCAAGCATTTCGATCACAGCTTGGTTTGCACCACCGTGAAGCGGTCCCCAAAGAGCGGAAACCCCTGCTGAGATAGAAGCGAATAGACCGGTGTGTGCAGAACCTACCATTCTTACGGTAGAGGTAGAACAGTTTTGTTCGTGGTCTGCGTGAAGGATGAGTAATTTATCTAGAGCCTGAACCACCACAGGATCGATCTCAAATTCCTGATTTGGCATTCTGAAGGTCATTTTGTAGAAATTCTCTACATAATTCAGGCTGTTATCTCCGTGGTTAAGCGGTAATCCCTGCGTCTTTCTGTACGTCCATGCACAAAGATGAGAGAATTTGGCAATCATCAATTCAGCGGCAAGGTCCATTTCTTCTTTAGAATTTACGTTAACTGCTTTAGGATTAAAAGCCGTTAGAGCAGAAGTCAGAGAAGATAAAACGCCCATTGGGTGAGCAGAACGAGGGAAAGCATCGATGATTTTTTTCATCTCCTCTGCTACGAAGTTATATTTTTTAATGTTTGATTCGAAAGAAGTGTACTGATTTTGGGTAGGCAATTCACCGTGTAATAAAAGGTACATCACTTCTGTGAAGTTGGATTTATCAGCAATCTGCTCGATCGGATATCCTCTGTAGAATAATTCTCCTTTATCTCCATCCAGGTAAGTGATTTCACTAAGTGTAGCACCGGTGTTCTTGTAGCCTAAATCAAGAGTAATTAAACCTGTCTGGTCTCTTAACTTTGAAATATCGATCCCTCTGTCTCCGATAGTACTATCCACAATTGGATATTCATACGAATTACCGTCGTAATTCAATATTACTTTGTTGTCTGACATTATTTATTTTTTTTCTAAATATACTACTTATTACAAAATACGGCAAACTAAAAATTTCGCTTGCCGTTATTTATAATTTCGATTAATTTATCTTTTGATTTTAAAGGCATCCAGTCTAGGGAACACCGCTGTTTCACCAAGTGCTTCTTCAATTCTCAGCAACTGGTTGTATTTTGCCATACGGTCTGATCTTGAAGCGGATCCTGTTTTGATCTGTCCGCAATTCATGGCTACGGCTAAATCGGCGATCGTAGAATCTTCAGTTTCTCCGGATCTGTGAGACATTACTGATGTGAATCGGTTGTTCTGGGCCATCTGTACGGCAGCCATTGTTTCAGAAAGAGAACCGATCTGGTTTACTTTTACAAGGATCGAGTTGGCAATTCCTTCTTTTACCCCTCTGGAAAGTCTTTCAACGTTTGTTACGAATAAATCGTCTCCTACCAACTGTACTCTGTCTCCGATTTTATCGGTAAGCATTTTCCAACCTTCCCAGTCATTTTCCTGCATCCCGTCTTCGATAGAGATGATCGGATATTTCGCGGCCAATTCTGCTAAGTAAGAAACCTGCTCACTGCTTGAGAACTGGGCAGCATCCGGCGTCTGGAATTTTCTGTAATCATAGATTCCGTCTTTATAGAACTCGGAAGCGGCACAGTCAAGCGCCAACATGATATCGTCACCCGGTTTGTAACCTGCCTTTTCGATTGCCTGAAGCAAGGTGTCCAAAGCATCTTCGGTTCCTTTAAAAGTTGGTGCGAAACCTCCTTCATCTCCTACCGCGGTAGATAAGCCTCTTGAGTGAAGAATCGATTTTAGGTTATGGAAAATTTCAGTTCCTTTTCTCAGGGCATGAGAGAAAGAATCTGCTTTTACCGGCATAATCATAAATTCCTGGAACGCGATAGGAGCATCTGAGTGCGAACCACCGTTGATTACGTTCATCATCGGAACAGGAAGTGTGTTTGCATTAACACCACCTACATATTTGTATAGAGGCATTTTTAGTTCTGCCGCTGCCGCTTTCGCTGCCGCCAAAGAAACACCAAGTATTGCATTGGCGCCCAGATTTCCTTTATTGTTTGTCCCGTCAAGATCAATCATAATCTGGTCGATAAGATTCTGATCGTAAACCGATAGCCCTACCAATTCAGGTGCAATTACTTCTCTTACATTCTCAACAGCTTTAAGAACACCTTTCCCCATGTATTCTGAACCGCCATCACGCAATTCCACCGCTTCATGTTCTCCCGTAGATGCTCCTGAAGGTACCGCTGCACGACCCATCGCACCGCTTTCCGTGAATACATCTACTTCAACTGTAGGATTTCCTCTTGAATCTAAAATTTGTCTCGCTTCTATGTAAGAAATGTAACTCATTGTTCGTTTTTTTATAGTTCAGACAAATTTAATCAATTTTTAACTTTTGAAAGCAAATGAGAGGTAATTTATACGTTTATGCAAAGTTAAATTTTAGTTAATATCTCATTTAATAATGGCCCGAAATTAAAAAAAGCACTTTTATTATTTAATCATAAATAAAAATAAATATCTCAGCTTTGAAGTTATCGAAATCTTTTTATTTTAAATTATATTTCTCCCTTTCTTCAGGCGTAAGTACCCGTAATGTCTTTGCTTCTTCTGCCTTAGCGTCACTGGCGGCAGTTTCAGAAATTTTTCCCTGCAACTCGACTATTAAATTAACAACATTATTAAAGCTGTTAAAGTATTTATCATCCTTACATTGGTCGGGAAAATTTATACAATGTTCCTCAAGCCTGTAAAGGGCATCCCTGAGCATATTTACCGGAGCGGTTCTTTCTCCCAATTTTGATAAGGTTTCGGCGATCTTGGTGATTTGTTCAGCAGATACATCGGCTCCTGATTTCAATTTGGCCGCCAGCTGACTGGTAATATCGGTTGTCGTGGCTATGGCAGCATCTGGCTGAACTTCTGACAAGATTTTATCAATCTTACCGTTATTATCAAGGCTTACAACGGCTCCTCTACGTGTGGCATCATATGACATCTGGTAATTTGAACCCTTATTTTGCAGTTCTTTCAACGTGGCTTTATGTCTTATGTTACATGACATTAATGACACAAGTACTAACAGATAAAAAACTATTTTCATGGCATTACGTTATAAATTGAGTTTTCTTTTTCATTAAATCTTGCATTTCCTTTTTCAAGCACTATTGCTAACGCTGAAAACTCCTGAAAGTCCAAATCGTCTATAATTTCAGGTTCTGTATCTTTAAGCTTTAATATAACTTTACCTTTTTTTGAAGTTATATTCCATTCTAATAAATAATCTACAATTGTTTTCATGATCTATTTTTTAAGCAATGAATATTTTTCACGACTAAGTTACTTAATATACATTCAAAGTTATTTAAAAAATAAACTTCTATCAATGACACAAACAGATAATTTTAAAAATTAAAATTAAAGAGTAGTCTGATAGTGCATTGCTTTTATAAATTTATTCTATAAAACAGATGTGTTCCTCTATCAATAGTAATCTCACAATGCCCGTTCTGTTCCTGCATTCTTCGTTTCATATTGCGGAGGCCGTATCCTTCCGGATTTTCACGGTTCATTCCAATTCCGTTGTCGGAAATTTTCATCATGAATTTATGATCGTTTTGAACAAATCTTAATTCAATTTTATCAGACCGGCTGTGTTTGTAAGCATTATTCAAGGCTTCTTTCAGGCACAGAAAAAGATTTCGTCTCTGTTCTGTCGTGATGGTGGTTTCTTCCATCACATTTTCATTTTCGATGTGAAGGACAATGTTTGTCTTTTTAAGAAAGTTACGGGCGTAGGAGCTGGCATAGCTGACAAAGCTTCCTACCGTATCATTTTCCGAGTTCAGGCTCCAAAGCATTTCTCTCATGGAAATATTCATTTCTTCCGAGGTCTTGAGAAGTTCGTCGATATCGTTTTTCAAATCATCATTTTCAGCTCTTTGCTTTAAAAATTCTGCCTGTAGTTTTAAGGCGGAAATTCCGGCACCGAGATCATCATGCATATCGTGAGAAATTCTTTCTCTTTCTTTTTCGATTAACTTTTGTTTTTCGAGCTCTTTCTGGAGCAGCTGGTTTTGGTATTCGGATTCTTTGAGTTGCTTTTCTTTGAGGTTTAAAAGTTGCTTTCGGTTATACATAAGTACAACAAAAACAATGAATCCCACAAACAGCATCGTTACGATTGCCGCCGTGATGTATACGATCTTTATTTCGATAGGGAGATTTTTCATCTTTTACAAAACAAGCTGCGCATAAATAATAAATAGGTCACTATATTAATCAAAGTAAAAACTTTAGCTATTTCTATTAAAAACCCTTTATCTTCATTGTTAAAATAATACATCGGAAACATTCTGAAAATATAAAATACCGACCAAAATAAAAGCGAAATACTCAGCCAGAAAAAACTTAAGTTTAAAATACTATCTTCCTGATGATCTTCTGTTATTTTCTGATACATCCAAAATAAAGAGATAAAAATTAAAAAAAGGCAATAAAAGTATCCCGTAAAAATAGAATAGTCGGTTTTCGAAATAAAAATGCATATCCCGCTCAATACTATGAAAAATAAGCAAATCCCCTTTATAACGATACTTTTACGGGTTTCTTCAAAATAAAGATATCCAAAATATCCGATGCTAACAACATCAAGGCAGTTGTATACGAGTCCTTTTACAAAGTTGGCATGAACCGCAAACAACGCTTCGACGACAATTGTAATTCCAAGATAAATCGGAAAAAGATTTTTCCATGACCTTTTGTAAATCATGGAAAAAATAAAGTTCATACCTAAGATGACGTAATATGTTATGTTGAGTATGCTCATTTAGCATCCTGGCGGGCAAAGACCGTTTCTGTCGTATAATATCTTATCAGAAATAATCTTGTAAACACTTTCCTGAACACTATATTTGCCAGCTGCTAGTACAAATGTTACCCTATCCTTATACTCTGGATCTTTATCATCCATTATTAGTGCTGGAATACAAAATATGCAAGCATCCTGTTCATCTTTAAATTTCTCTTCAAACTGCTCAAAAATTACTTTTCCGATTTCAAACTTGCGTGTATTTTTAAAACTGCGATCTGCCCTCACACCTCTTATATATCCATCAATTTGCTTTCCAAAAATACTTTCATACTGTCTTGAGTAGTCTCTCATGTCATCCGGCGTAATTACATTATTATCATTTGTTGTGTCATTAATTTGATAAAAAATGTCATCTTTCATAACGTAAAAAATAATACTCCTCCCATTTTGTGTAAGATATACATCAATTTTATCCGATAGAAACCACTTTTTTAATAGTTTCAAATGAATACGTAAAGGTATCAGGTACTCTCTAAAATTAATTTCAAATGCTTCAACAAAATTAATTGCAATATCTCTAGGAATTTCTTCCGTAGTAGTGCTATCAGTTACATTATATAGTCTCAGTGGTAAATCTCGAAAAATATTGCCTGATAATAATGTTTTATTATCTTCTTGATTATTTTTATCATTGATTTCAGTCTGTAAAAAAATCTTATTGTTAATTAAGTCTTCATATTTTGACTTTATAATCTTATCAATTAAATCAATCTTCAAATTGTTACAATTACATTTTTTTAAATCGTTTTTGCTCATGATTTCTTAGTTTTTAAATTGGTTTAGTTTATTAATAGCCTCCACTTTATTATTGACGTGGAGTTTCCTGTAAATATTACCTACGTGTTTTTTTACGGTATCGATGGTGATAAATTTCTTATCGGCTATTTCCTTGTACAGCAAACCTTGAGAAAGCAGCTCCAGAATTTCCTTTTCCCTTTCGGTTAATTCATCAAACCCTTTTATTTCGGGAAGTTTTCTTTCAAAATGATTCAGAACTTTTCTGGCAATTGAAAAACTCATGGGAGCACCCCCATTGTAAACATCACGGATAGAAGCAAGAATCTTATCCATGCTTTCCCCTTTCACCAGATAGCCCATGGCTCCGGCTTTCAGAGAATTAAATACCTTTTCGTCATCATCAAAACTGGTGCACATGATAAACTCGGTATTGGAAAGAGTTTTTTTTAGCTTTTCAATGATCTCAATTCCGAGCATATCCTGTAGCTGGATGTCCATCATCACAACATCCGGAGCAATATCCGAAAGATGTCGTAAAGCTTCATTTCCATTAAAAAACTGGCCAACCACTTTCATGTCCTCCTGGTAATTGATGACCTTCTTCAACGCATTGTTGTAGTTCTTTTCGTCTTCTACTATGGCTATGGAAATGCTCATGTTTTGATTTGTTTAAGGCAAATTTCACCAGAAAATAAAGGAAAATCAATTACTCTTTCGGGTAATTTTTGAAAGTTTAAGTTTCATTTATTGGTTTAGTTTTTGTTTTTATTAAATTTAAAAAAATTATTTTATTTCTAAAATTATTTTAATAATCAATACATTAAAAAAATTAACATCATGAAAAAGGGAATTCTGATTGCGCTTTCGCTGATTTTTGTATCTGTGACGAGCTGCAAAAAAAGTGAAACCGGAAATAAAAATATAGTTAAATCAGACAGTTCGGGAGTAGTATTAGCCGACGATGGAAAAGCTGATCCTACGGTTCAGTACGAGACTGACATTAACGGCAAGAAGTATGTAAAGACAGATTATGTCTATAAAGCTACCGACGGCAGTCTGGCAAAAGTGGTCTTTAACTATGACGAAAAGACCATGAGTATCAGAAGCAACAATAAAACTTTTATCCTGAATAAAGTAAAATCTGAAGGGAATGAAGCGATCTATGAAAAGATGGATATGAAAGCTACCGTGAGAGGTGACAGCCTTATTCTGGACCAGGGAAATAATATCATTCAGCTCGTAAAAACAAAAATATAAGACATCAAAAAACCGCTCAGAAATCTGAACGGTTTTTAGTTTATTTTTTAATAACTTTTTCCAGGTAAGCTTTATTTGCAGTAATAATTTTTACGAAATAATTTCCGCTTTTTAATTCCGAAATATCGATTGAATTCGATTTCGGGTTTTCTATACTTTTGAAAATCCGACCTGAAATATCAAATATGATAATGTTTTTAATTTCATCTTTACTATCGAAAAATAATATTGAAGAAACAGGATTTGGATACATTTTTATTTTATTACTATTTACTTCCATTTTAGGATCATTGGTAGAAAGATTACCTGTTACAAAATCCAGAATATAGAAACCTGAAGATCCCACTGCCACCATATAATTTCTTGCAAAAGTAACTTTTTGAATCAAACTTCCGGGAGTGAGTAATAATTTCGTGTTTATAATTTGTTGCCATGAAGATCCATAGTTCAACGTCTTATAAACATTTTTATCACCATCTACAGCATATCCGAGACCGTCTGAAAAAATATCATAATCTTTGAAGCTCAACATTGGTGAAGGCACCTCAGTCCAAGTGTTTCCTAAATTTGTGGTGTAATATTTTCCTATGTATACCTTTGAGTTTCCAACTACAATATTTCTGGCATCGATTATTGCTCCGGGATAAGTAACATCGGTCCAGGTCAGTCCGCCATCTACCGTCTTTTTTACTTTATCCCGGTTTACAAGAAAGCCCACATTATTATCTACAAACTTCATCGCAGAGACTTCCCATTCTACGCTTACTGCCGGAGTCCATCCATTTGCAGCAGAATACGTAGAAATATATCCTGTAAATTGATTGGCATTCGTACCAAGATTGGCAATTGCAAAATCGCCATTGGGTTTCATCGCAGGAATTGTTAACCTTGTATTTGGAGACACAGATTCAGTCCATGTCAATCCATTGTCATTTGTTTTCCAAAATTGAGACGTCCCTCTTCCTATTGCGATGCCTTTTCCATCCGGGTTTATACTCATAGCTCCTGCAGGAAAATTATTTTTTACCTCTTCCCACGAATATCCTTTATCTAATGAAAAATAACTAAAAGGAACAATCGCTAAATTATCACCTGCATAAGCCTGTTTATAAATAGCCCAAGAAATCCACTTCATATCTAAAGGAGTCCAAGTCAACAAATCCGTACTCTTAAAAATGGTATGACGCAATATGTTGCTTCCGGATTCATTATTGGTTCCCGCAAGAACGAAATCCGGATGAACCGCCAGGCTTGTAAAAACGTGAAAGGACGAGGGATACATATCTCCAGAAGTCGTCCAGGACTGTCCGGTTGTAGTCTTGTAAAATTTATTTGGACTTCCTACGGCAATATACTCGTTATTATAAAGCTGGATATCATTTAAAGTTCCAACTCCTGCGGCCTGTGTCCATGTATTTCCTCCATCCAGCGTATACAATGGATCACCACCGGACCTTACCGCAATTCCGTTCATTGAATCTTTAAAAATAATCTTACTGAACTCTGCGGAGCTTGTATAAACTTGTGCCCATGTTTGACCTCCGTCTGTTGTTTTCAAAATAAAACTATTTCCGATCGTTGAATCCGAAACACAAAATCCTGTATCAGCATCTTTAAAATATACACTTGTAATTTTAGATTGATAAACGGTTGGAACATTGTAAGTTGTCCAGGTCGCTCCACCATTGGTTGATTTGTGGATTCTGCTATTCCCGGAACCCACGAATATCGTGTTATCATTCAGGACAAAAATTGACTGAGCACTTCCTGTGAATGGGTACGAAACTCCCGGTGTGGAAAACTTAGAATCTGTCACTCTAAAGTCTGGCCCAATTACAGCATACGCTTTATTGTTGTAGATTGTGAAATCATAAACTGACTTCCCGTTATCATTGATTTGTCTCCAGGTTTTACCATTGTTCTCAGTGATAATCAAATCATAATTGTTATTCTTCTTTCTTACAATGTAGCTTCCGTCAGGCAAGACTTCCATTTTCAGCACTTCTTCCTGACGTATAAAAGGCGTTACCAGCTGCCAGTCTAAGTTTTGAGTCTGTCCAAAATTGAGTATACAAAATTGTAATAAAATAAAAAGTAATGTTTTTTTCATAATAAATTTTAATAAAAAAGAGCTTGCGGTTACTACTACAAGCTCTTCTATCTATTGAAGTGATTATTCTTATTCTTCAGTTTTTTCCTCTGTAGAATCAGCAGCTTCAGCAGTTGGCTCAGCAGCTTTTTCTTCTACTGCAGGCGCTTCAGCAACTACAGCTTCTTTTTTAGCAGTTGTAGATCTTCTGCTTCTTCTTGTCGCTTTTTTCTCTTCAGCATTAGGATTATAAAGCTCATTGAAGTCTACAAGTTCGATAAGAGCAGTATCAGCGGCATCACCCGGTCTGAAACCTGTTTTGATGATTCTTGTATAACCACCGTTTCTCTCAGCGATTTTAGGAGCTACTGTTCTGAAAAGTTCAGCAACCGCTTCTTTGTTTTGAAGATATGAAAAAACAATTCTTCTGTTGTGTGTAGTATCTTCTTTTGCTTTTGTTAATAGAGGCTCAACATATACTCTTAAAGCTTTAGCTTTTGCTACAGTAGTGTTGATTCTTTTATGCTCAATTAGAGAACAAGCCATATTAGAAAGCAATGCGCTTCTGTGAGAAGCCGTTCTTCCTAAGTGATTGAATTTTTTACCGTGTCTCATTATTAATTAATTATCAGCGTCTAATTTATATTTTGCAACGTCGAAACCGAAGTTTAGACCTTTTGAATGCACTAATTCTTCTAGTTCTGTCAAAGATTTTTTACCAAAATTTCTGAATTTCATCAAATCAGACTTACTGTAAGAAACCAGTTCTCCAAGGGTTTCCACTTCAGCCGCTTTCAGACAGTTCAGGGCTCTTACGGAAAGATCCATATCTGCTAATTTAGACTTAAGGAGTTGTCTTGTATGAAGCGTTTCTTCATCATATTGGATCGATGCTTTTACAGCTTCTGTTTCAAGCGTGATTCTCTCATCGGAGAACAGCATGAAATGATAAATCAATATCTTTGAAGCTTCTGTCAATGCGTTCTGCGGACTGATAGATCCGTCAGTTTCGATATCCAGTACAAGTTTTTCGTAGTCTGTTTTTTGCTCTACACGATAATTTTCAATGCTATACTGTACTTTCTTGATTGGCGTGAAAATAGAGTCGATGGCAATGGTACCTATGGGTGCATTGTTCGACTTATTTTGTTCAGAAGGAACATACCCTCTTCCTTTTTCTATGTTGAAAGTAATTTCGAAAGTTACATCACTGTTTAGGTTGCAGATTACAAGATCCGGGTTTAGCACCTCAAATCCGTTGATCGACTTTCCTAAATCACCAGCAGTAATAACCGTCTGACCTGAAACTTTGGCAACAACCTGCTCATTGGACTGGTTTTCTGCCGTAGCTTTTAATCTCACCTGCTTCAGGTTAAGAATAATTTCGGTAACATCTTCGATTACTCCTGGAATAGTTGAAAATTCGTGCTCTACACCTTCTATTTTGATAGATGAAATAGCATAACCTTCCAGAGAAGAAAGCAACACTCTTCTCAAAGCATTACCGATAGTAAGCCCGAAACCTGGTTCTAGTGGTCTGAATTCAAATTGACCTCTAAATTCATCAGAGTTAAGTAAAATTACTTTATCGGGTTTTATGAATTGTAAAATTGCCATATTATTGGGTTGAGCAAAAATTTGATTAAAAAATTATTTAGAGTAAAGTTCGACGATAAGCTGTTCCTTGATGTCCTCCGGAATCTGGATTCTCTCAGGGGCAGATACGAAAGTACCTTCTTTCTTCTCATCGTTGAATTGTAACCACTCATAATTTGCTTTGGAAGCTAATGCATTGGTAACCACTTCAAGAGACTTAGATTTTTCTCTTACAGCGATTACGTCACCGGCTTTCACCAAATATGAAGGAATGTTCAGGATTTCTCCGTTCACAGTGATGTGTCTGTGAGAAACCAACTGTCTTGCAGCAGATCTGGTTTTAGCAAAACCTAATCTGTACACTACGTTATCCAATCTGGATTCGCAAAGTTGCAATAGAACTTCACCTGTTACTCCTTTACTTCTGTGTGCTTTGTCGAATAGGTTAGCAAACTGTCTTTCTAAGATACCGTATGTATATTTAGCTTTTTGTTTTTCAGCTAGCTGAACTGCGTATTCAGATTTTTTAGCACCTCTTCTTTTGTTAGGACCATGTTGTCCCGGCGGTTGGTTTTTTCTTTTCTCGAAGTTTTTGTCATCTCCGTAGATTGCAGCACCAAACTTTCTTGCAATCTTAGTTTTAGGACCAATATATCTTGCCATAATGGATAAATTCTAAAAATTAAACTCTTCTTCTTTTTGGTGGTCTACATCCATTGTGTGGCATAGGTGTCACATCAATGATTTCGCTAACTTCAATTCCTGAATTGTGAATAGATCTGATTGCAGATTCTCTACCTGCACCAGGACCTTTCACAAACACCTTTACTCTTCTTAATCCAGCTTCGTGAGCTACAGCAGAGCAATTTTCAGCTGCCATCTGAGCAGCAAATGGAGTATTCTTTTTAGAACCTCTGAAACCCATTTTACCGGCAGAAGCCCAAGAGATAACCTCTCCGTTTTTATTTGTTAAAGAAATGATGATGTTATTGAAAGAAGCCTGAATATGCGCTTCTCCAATAGCCTCAACTTTTACTTTTCTTTTCTTAACTACTTTAGTTTGTTTTGCCATAATTCCTAACGATTATTTACTAGCTTTTTTCTTGTTAGCAACAGTTTTTCTCTTTCCTTTACGGGTTCTAGAGTTGTTTTTCGTTCTCTGGCCTCTTAAAGGTAATCCAAGTCTGTGACGTATTCCTCGTTGGCATCCTATGTCCATCAATCTCTTGATGTTCAATTGCACTTCAGATCTCAATTCTCCTTCTACTTTAATGTTTTCAGAGATATAGTTTCTGATTGCAGCCAATTCATCGTCATTCCATTCGTTGACTTTCTTGTCTTCGCTGATACCGGCAGCTTTAAGGATTTCTGAAGAAGTACTTCTTCCAATTCCGTAGATGTAAGTTAAACCGATAACACCTCTTTTGTTTTTTGGTAAATCAATACCTGAAATTCTCGCCATAATTTAATGTTAGCCTTGTCTTTGTTTAAATTTTGGGTTCTTCTTGTTGATTACGAATAGTACACCTTTTCTGCGTACGATTTTGCAATCAGCGCTTCTTTTTTTAATTGATGCTCTTACTTTCATTTGAAAATATTTATTTTTTTAATATGGACAAACGGAATCCTATGATTTCATTTGAAAATATCTATTCTTTTTAACAATAGCCAAATGGAACACGTGCTCCATTTGGCAGATTGCTTTAATATCTAAATGTAATTCTCCCCTTCGATAAATCGTAAGGAGACATTTCTAATTTTACCTTATCACCAGGTAATAACTTAATATAATGCATACGCATTTTACCGGAAATATGAGCAATAAGGACATGCCCATTTTCAAGCTCAACACGGAACTGAGCGTTCGAAAGTGCTTCCGTGATAACGCCGTCCTGTTCAATATGTTTTTGTTTTGCCATAAATTAATATCCAGTCGTTCTTGATAATTTAGACTGCATTAAGCCATCATAATGATGATTCAGCAGATAAGTGTTAATCTGTTGAACAGTATCTAAAATTACGCCCACCATAATCAATAGTGATGTTCCCCCGAAAAATAAGGCGAACGCATCTGTCTGAACGAAGCTTCCGTGTACAATTGCCGGAAGGACTGCAAAGATAGATAAAAAAATTGCACCTGGCAAGGTAATTTTTGATAAAATATCATCTAAATAATCAGCCGTCTCTTTTCCTGGTCTCACTTTCGGTACTAAACCGCCGTTTCTCTTCAGATCATCGGCCATCTGGTTCACCGGAATTGTGATTGCAGTATAGAAGAATGAGAAAATAATAATTAGTAGCGCAAACAATACGTTGTATTGCCAGCTAAAAACATTCTTGAAACCTGCAAGAAAAGTGTTTGATTCATCTACTTTGGTTAATAACCCCGGAACGAACATCAGCGCCTGGGCGAAGATGATCGGCATTACACCGGCCGCATTAACTTTCAGAGGGATCCACTGTCTTGCTCCTTGCATAAGATTTCTGTTTACACCTCCTCTTGCCTGAGCTCTGCTTACATACTGGATCGGAATTTTTCTTACCGCAACGGATAATACCACTGCCAGAAGAACCACCAGCATCCAGAAAATTACTTCAATAAGGATCATGATCGATCCCATTCCTCCTTTTCCGTTCTGAACTGCCATTTCCTGCACGAATGCTTCAGGTAATCTTGAAAGAATCCCCACCATAATCAGGATAGAGATACCGTTTCCGATACCTTTGTCGGTGATTTTTTCACCCAACCACATTGCGAATACTGAACCGGCAACCAAAATAACAATACTTGGCAGCCAGAACATGATAGAATTTGGCTCTACATAATATGCAGATGAGAACTGAGCATACGGTAAGAATAATTGAGTAATAGACGTTAAGTAAGAAGGTGCCTGCACAAGACAAACGCCGATCGTTAACCATCTGGTAATTTGATTCAATGTATTTCTACCTGACTCTCCATCTTTCTGAAGCTTCTGAAGATAAGGAATAGCCATCCCCATCAACTGAACAATAATAGAAGCAGAAATATAAGGCATGATACCCAACGCCATTACGGAAGCGTGGCTGAAAGCTCCCCCCGTAAACGACGAAAGCAAGCCAAGGAGACCTGCTCCTTGCTTGTTACCGCCTTGATTTTTATAATGCTCTAAGAGATCTCCTACTTCTGCAAGGTTAATTGCAGGCAGTGAGATATAAGATGCGAATCTATACACAAGAATAATCCCTAAAGTAAAGATAATTTTATCCCGTAATTCTTTAAGGCTCCAAATATTTTTGAGGGTTTGTATAAATTCTTTCATTAGTTATTATTATAAGGTAATTGCTTTTCCACCTGCTTTAGAGATCAACTCTTCAGCAGATTTAGTGAATTTGTCAGCAGAGATTGAAACCGCAGATTTCAATTCTCCTCTACCCATAATTTTCACTAATTCGTTTTTCGTAATTAAACCGTTCTCGATCATTACCTCTCTTGTAATATCTCCAGTGATGGATTTATTTTCAATTAAAGTCTGGATCGTATCCAGGTTAATTCCTCTAAACTCTTTTCTGTTTACGTTTTTGAATCCGAATTTAGGTAATCTTCTCTGTAAAGGCATCTGACCTCCTTCAAAACCGATCTTCTGAGAGTATCCGGCTCTTGCTTTCTGTCCTTTATGTCCTTTTGTAGAAGTACCGCCTTTTCCGCTACCCTGTCCTCTACCGATTCTTTTTGAATTGAAAGTAGATCCTGCAGCTGGCTTTATGTTGTTTAAATTCATTTTAAAATTATTTTAAAAATTATTTTTGAACTTCAAGTAAGTGACTAACTGCAGCTATCATTCCTAAGATAGAAGGCGTAGCTTCGTGTTCTACAACTTGGTGAAGTTTCTTAAATCCTAATGCTTCAAGCGTTCTCTTTTGGGTTTTTGTTCTTCCAATAGCGCTTCTTACTTGCTTTACTTTGATTGTTGCCATTGTTTTATATATTAACCGTTAAACACTTTACTTAGAGAAACTCCTCTCATTCTAGCGATTTCTTCAGGTCTTCTGATATCCAATAACGCTTTGAAAGTAGCTTTCACCACGTTGTGAGGGTTAGAAGATCCTTTAGATTTTGAAAGGATATCGTGTACACCAGCAGACTCCAATACCGCTCTTACCGCACCACCGGCGATAAGTCCTGTACCGTGAGAAGCAGGTCTTAAGAAGATATCAGCACCACCATATCTGGCAGAAGTCTGGTGAGGAATGGTGTGGTTCATTACAGGAACTTTTACTAAGTTTTTCTTAGCATCTTCTACCGCTTTAGCAATAGCAGAAGCAACTTCCTTAGATTTTCCCAAACCGAAACCGATCGTTCCCGCTTCGTCTCCTACAACTACGATTGCAGAAAACCCGAAAGCTCTACCTCCTTTGGTTACTTTTGTTACTCTGTTAACAGCTACGAGACGATCTTTAAGTTCTAATCCTCCCGGTTTTACTCTTTCTATATTATCTAGTCCTAACATATTTTCCGAAATTTAATGATTAGAATTTAAGTCCGCCTTCTCTCGCACCGTCAGCAAGAGCTTTTACTCTTCCGTGATATACGAATCCATTTCTATCAAATACAATATTTTCGATTCCTGCAGCGATGGCTTTGGCAGCGATAGCCTTACCTACGGCAGCAGAAACTTCAGTCTTTGTTCCGTTAGCTTCAACGCCTTTCTCTCTGGAAGAAGCAGAAGCCAAAGTTTTTCCACTGTTATCGTCGATTAACTGAGCGTAAATTTCCTTATTACTTTTGTATACAGATAATCTTGGCAATTCAGAAGATCCAGAGATTTTTCCTCTTACTCTTCTTTTGATTCTTATTCTTTTTTCTACTTTAGTTAATGCCATAATACTTATAATTTATTAAGCAGATTTACCAGCTTTACGTCTAACAATTTCTCCTACGAATCTTACCCCTTTTCCTTTGTATGGTTCAGGCTTTCTGAAAGAACGGATCTTTGCAGCGACCATCCCTAGAAGTTGGTTGTCGTGAGACGTTAAAGTAATAATTGGGTTTTTACCTTTTTCAGTCAATGTATCTACTTTTACTTCACTTGGAAGTTCCAGTACGATACCGTGAGAGAATCCTAAAGCCAACTCAAGTTTCTGACCTGCGTGTGAAGCTCTGTATCCTACCCCTACTAATTCCAGTTTCTTTTCGAAACCTGTATTTACACCAACAATCATGTTGTTGATCAGCGCTCTGTATAAACCGTGAAGCGCTTTGTGTTGTTTAGCATCAGATGGTCTGTTTACGTTCAGCTCTCCATCTTGCTGTTCTATAGTAATTCCACCTGTAAGCTCCTGAGAAAGTTCTCCTTTAGGACCTTTTACAGTTACCACACCATTGTTTTCAGTGATGGTAACTCCTGCTGGAACTGTTATAATTGCTTTACCAATTCTTGACATTTTCCTGTGATTAAAAATTAATAAACATAGCAGATTACTTCACCGCCTACTTTCTCTTCTCTAGCTTTCTTGTCAGTCATTACTCCTTTAGAAGTAGAGATGATAGAAATACCCAAACCGTTTAGTACTCTTGGAAGTTCAGCTGAACCTTTGTACTGTCTCAAACCTGGTCTAGAAGCTCTTTGGATAGACTTGATCGCTGGTTTGTTGGTTTGCTTGTCGTACTTTAAAGCGATTTTGATCGTTCCTTGAACAGCGCTATCTTCAAACTTGTAGTTTAAGATATACCCCTGATCAAATAAGATCTTAGTAATCTCCTTTTTGATTTTCGATGCAGGAATTTCCACCACTTTGTGGCCTGCGCTTTGTGCGTTCCTTACTCTTGTTAGGAAATCTGAAATTGGATCTGTTACCATTTTTCTTTTATAAATTATTGGTTAAAGAACAATCAGTATTGCTAAGACTTAAAGAGTAAAATATCAGACCTCAGAAATTTCGGTCTGATATTTTTATCTTTAGTTTCCGAGCAACTTAATTGTCCCGATTTTTTTAGTAATAAATTACCAGCTTGCTTTTTTAACTCCCGGGATAAGACCGTTGTTTGCCATTTCTCTGAAAGTTACTCTGGAAATTCCGAACGTTCTCATGTATCCTCTTGGTCTTCCTGTTAATTTACATCTGTTGTGTAATCTTACAGGAGAAGCATTTTTTGGTAACTTCTGAAGTCCTTCATAATCACCTGCTTCTTTTAAAGCTTTTCTTTTATCAGCGTATTTAGCAACTAACGCTTCTCTTTTGCGCTCACGCGCTTTCATTGATTCTTTAGCCATTTCTTAGTTCTTTTTGAATGGTAAACCGAAGTGAGTTAATAATGCTTTAGCTTCTTTATCTGTTTTCGCAGTAGTAACGAAAGTGATGTCCATCCCCTGGATTTTTTTCACTTTGTCGATTACGATCTCAGGGAAGATGATCTGCTCAGTGATCCCTAAGTTGTAGTTACCTCTACCGTCGAAACCGTCTGCCTTGATTCCGGAGAAATCTCTGATTCGTGGCAATGCGGAAGAAGTTAACCGGTCTAAGAACTCATACATTTTGTTGGCTCTTAAAGTAACTTTAGCACCTACAGGCATTCCTTTTCTTAGTTTGAAAGCAGCCTCATCTTTCTTAGAGATGGTACCAACAGCTTTCTGACCAGTGATGTTCGTTAGTTCTTCAACAGCATAATCGATGATTTTCTTATCTGCAGTCGCATCTCCTAAACCTTGAGACAATACGATTTTCTCTAATCTAGGAACCTGCATTACAGATTTGTATCCGAATTCTTCCATCATTGCAGGAACAATCGTTTCTTGATATGCTTTTTTGGGTCTTGCTATATATTCCATGTGTTCTTAAAAATTATAAAGTTTCACCCGTTTTTTTGTTGATTCTCACTTTCTTATCTCCTTCGGTCTTGTAACCTACTTTGATCGCTTTTCCGTCTTTATCAACTAAAGCAACGTTTGAGATATGAATAGAAGCTTCTCTTTCAACGATTCCTCCTTGAGGGTTTGAAGCTGAAGGCTTAACGTGTTTTTTAACGATGTTAAGTCCTGCAACAACTACTCTAGGGTCTTTTCCTTCTTTTTTGATCACTTCAATAACTTCACCGGTACCGCCTTTAAGACCTTTCTTACCTGTGGTTACGATTACGTTATCTCCTCTTTTTATTTTTAACTTTGACATTTTTTTACAATTTTAAATATTAAAGTACTTCAGGAGCTAATGAAATGATTTTCATATATTCTTTGTCTCTCAACTCACGAGCAACCGGTCCGAAAACACGCGTTCCTCTCATTTCTCCCGCTGCGTTTAGCAATACACAAGCATTGTCTTCGAATTTGATGTATGAACCATCTTTTCTTCTCACTGCTTTTTTTGTTCTTACTACGACAGCTTTAGATACCTGACCTTTCTTAGCGTTTCCTGATGGTGTAGAATCTTTGATAGTAACAACGATTTTATCACCAACTGAAGCATATCTTCTTCTGGTTCCTCCCAGAACTCTGATAACCAATACTTCTTTAGCACCTGTGTTATCAGCAACTTTTAATCTTGATTCTGTTTGTAACATT
>JBMDXW010000210.1:0-5124 GCA_048594965.1 Chryseobacterium sp. | reverse complement strand
CATAATTACGGACATCTCCTTCCATATTAGAGGGAAAAACATTGTGCATCAATACATCGAAAATATAAAACTGAAGTTTCTCATAATGAGGCATATAAGGAATTACTGAAAGTATAAAAAGAATAAAAGGAAATAAACTGATCGTAAAACTCCATGAGATAGCGGCCGCTTTCCTGCCGATCTTATCTTTAAAAATCCCTCTGATGTAGATCTGAAACATCTGCCAGACTGATATCCCTAAAAGAGGAATATGGATATTATCAAAGAAATCGTGAACTTTTACTATAAATTTCGGAAGTTTCAGCCCCATATTATTTTAAAATATTATCTATTTTGTCAAAGTTTCTGTTTACAAATGTAGGAGAATTAAAACGAAAACCAATTCCTGCCCGGAACAGCCATTGTGTGGTAGAGTAAAAATTCTCATTGGAGCTGTTGATCCAGTTTACCTGTGCTCCGCCACCGAAAAACCACGTGCCGTTGTCATAGCCGATCCGCGCGTTAGAAAACAGACCCATGTTGAATTCATGGAAATTCTCGCCGGTCAGCTTTGCATAATACACTTCTGGATAGGCTTCCATAATAACATACCAGCTAGTACCGATCTTTTTCTGAACACCGCCACCCGATCTTAAAGAGATCCTTAAATCCCTGGAAGGCGAATCATCATTAATCATAAAAGTTTCATTCTGATAAACGGTTTTGTTGGTACGGTCCAGAATATTGTATTGGTAAAAAAGACCTGTACTTATTACAAAAACATCTTTCAAAGGTTGGTACGTCATATTATTAAAGCTTCTGTAATCCGTTTTATTTCCCATCCAGAGGTATGTCGTTTCCCCTTTAAGCGAACGGTACCTGGCTTCCGGAAACTGCAGGTAGCCTTCTTCATTATAGTCATTCCCATACAAAACCTTCATAAATTCTTTTGTATCCTGAAAATAGAGACCTGTAACCCGGCTAAAATAGAGATACTGCCTGATCTTTGGTGTAAGAAAGAACGTAAATCCAAAGTTGAAATATTTTGATTTGCCTTTTTCGGGATCATCATTATTGATATGAGTAAGCTTCGGCGCAAAGGAAAAACTGATGTCAAGCCAGCGATACCTTAGAAAAAACTCGGTATAAAAGGCATCGTTGGGCCTCAAGCGGAAAACCCTGTTTTCATAAAGCAAACCAAAAGAATTATGGAGGTAGCTCAATCCGCTAACCAATGCAATTTTGTTTTGGTCTTCGGAATGATATTGACCACCCTTTTCATCATTACTTTCCTGAGCGAAAGAAAATAATGGAAAAAAGAAACATAAAAATGGCAGATTGGTTACTTTCATCGGACTGGTGTGGTACAAAAATAATACTTTTTTTAGACTTTGCTTAAATGACAAAAAAAGCGATTATGAGTTTTCTTTATTTATGAATATCTTTGAAGTATAATTTAAGAAAAAAATGCAGATTAACTTGCTTTGTATCGGAAAAACGGATGATAAGGAGATCACTTCTTTAATTAATTACTATTTAAAAAGACTTCCCAAACACTGGAACTTTGAAATCACGGAAATTCCTGATGTAAAAAACGCAAAAAATTTATCTCCAGATCTTTTAAAGAAGGAAGAGGCCAAGCTGTTTATGAATAATATTGACAAAACAGATCTGGTAATGATTCTTGATGAAAAGGGCAAGCAGTTTACAAGCCGTGAATTTGCACAGAAAATTGATACCTGGATGAATTCTTCAGTAAAAAAAATCCATCTTCTGATTGGCGGTGCTTACGGATTTTCAGACGAGATCTATTCCAGGGCGAATGAAAAAATCTCACTGTCAAAAATGACTTTTACCCACCAGATGATCAGGCTTTTCATCGTGGAACAACTGTACCGCGCAGACCAGATTTTACAGGGAAAACCTTATCATAACGACTAAGTCTTATTTCTTTACTTCACATTTAGAATAATAATCCAGGAGCAGTGGTTTTTCATAGCCTAAGCTTACCGCTTTTTCAAGGCTTGCGCAGGCTTCTTTCGGCTTTGAGGTTTCAAACAGGATCAGCGCCTTATTTACATAGGCCTGAGCGAATTTAGGATCTATGGAAATGGCTTTGTTGACGTCAGCGAGAGCCTCTTTGTTTTTCTTTAATTTAAAATAAACATCTCATCTTCCCGTATACAGGAGCGATTCCGGTTTTTCGGAAATCAGCTGGTTGTATTCTTTGAGAGCGCCTTCCAGATCGCCGCTGTTCTTTTTAAGATTGGCCAGACCTGTTCTGGCATAAATATTATCGGGGGCAAAACTTAAGATCTGGTTCAGATCTTTAGCGGCCAGATCTTTTTTACCTAAATTTTCATATACCCTTGCACGCGTCAGATACATTTCTGCATTTTCAGGCTCCAGCTTCAGGCCCTGATTGAGGTAATCCAGCGCCGCCTGCTTATTTCCCTTCTGTCCGTGAATAGAACCTAAATTTGCATATACGGATGCAGACATGGGATTGGCTTTCAACGCTGCTTCGTAAGATTTGAAGGCAGAATTTGTTTTACCGAGTCTTCTCTGTGATGTTCCCAGGTAATTATAATATTCCGATTTCAGTTTCTGGATTTTCTCACTCTGTACGAGTTTTGAATATTCTTCTTCAGCACATTTATAGTCTGCTTTCCGAAAGCATTCTTCCGCTATCTTTTTATCCTGGGCATTCAGAAATGCTGTAGTAAGCGCTAAACTTAAAAAGAGTAAATGTTTTTTCATGTGGTTATATTCTGTTTGTTGATTACTTTTTTTGCGAGTGCAGCAAATATCACCCCCAATAAAGTTCCAACAAACGCCCCCACCAAAATATCTACCGGGAAATGCACTCCTAAATATATACGGCTGTAAGATACTACTGCCGCCCACACAAATATAACATAAGGAAACCATTTAAGCTGCTTTTTTAATAAAATACTTAAATAGGCTGCCAAAAAAAATGTGTTGGAAGCGTGTGCAGAATAAAACCCGAACTGCCCTCCGCATTTCACAATCCTCATGTAATGTTCTAAAGAAGGATCATGGCAGGGTCTTAACCTTTCTACGCCATGTTTGAAGATTCCTGCGACCTGATCAGAAACGGTCACTCCGATGGCCACAAACACCAGAATAAAAACTAATGACCTTAGTTTGTAATTTTTAAATAAAAAATAAAGAAAAATAATGTAGAGCGGAACCCAGATCCACGTACTTGAAATAAGCATCCAGAACTGATCAAAAGATGAATCTCCCAGATTGTTGAGAAATAAAAAAAGTTTCCTGTCCTCCTGAATAATCTCCTCCATACTATCTGCTTACCGGTCCTTCATACGTTTCATCATCTGAGGAAGGCTTCGGCTGTGGAAGTTCTTCAGATTTTTTTGGATCCGTAAGGATATTCTCCTGAACATCTTTCATTGGATTAAAATCCTTTGCGGCGTCTTTCACTTTTTCGATCTCACGTTTGATCTCAGAAACAGGGTTATCTGTTTCCTTCATAATTTCCGTTTTGATATCTTCCACTGCCCCACGCATTTTCCTTACCCCGGCACCCAGATCACGGGCAATTTGAGGAAGTTTATCCGGTCCGAATAATACTACGATTGCCACCGCAATCAACGCCATTTCTCCAATGCTTAGTTCCATAGGGCAAAATTACAAAAGATATATGAATCTGAATACTTAATCTTTAGTTTTAATAAAATATTAAGCTTCCTGATGAGTTCCTAAATTTCTTTGGTCTTGATTTCTTTCTTCCTGAAATTCAAATAAGTAATGATGACGCTTGCAGCCATTAAAATAAATGCCAAAAAGAAAGGTGCCCCTGAAAATTTGAACGGAGCCTTATCATGTGTAAAAAAGTAAAACAAATTCGTCATCATCGGCGGGCCGATGATCGATGTAGCGCTCATAAGGCTGGTCAGTGCACCCTGCAATGCGCCCTGCTCATTAGAAGGCACACTTTTCGTGATCACCGACTGAAGAGCCGGACCGCAGATTCCCCCGAGGCAGTAAGGCACTAAAAAGACAAACATCATCCACTCTTCGGTTGCAAAAGCAAATAATAACATTCCAATTGCATACAGCGTAAGTCCGTAATAAATACTTTTCTGTTCACCAAGTTTAGGCGTGGTATATCTGATGAGCCCGCCCTGGACAAGACCTACCAGCAAGCCCACAACCCCTAGAGAGATTCCGACCATTCTTTCGGTCCAGTTGAATTTATACATGGTAAAAAAGCTCCAGTTGCTCTGAACAGCATGTCCCGCGATATAAATTAGTATTAAAGAAACAATCAATCCGGAAATTTCAGGATGCTTTCCCAGGAACTTAAAAGAGCCAATAGGATTTGCTCTTTTCCAGCTGAATTCCCTTCTTTTATCTTTATCTAAACTTTCGGGAAGGATGAAATATCCATACAGGAAATTCAGCAAACACAGTACAGCGGCAGCATAAAACGGAACACGCGCTCCATAATGCCCTAAGAGACCGCCTACGACAGGTCCGATGATAAATCCAAGTCCGAAAGCAGCACCAATCAGTCCGAAATTCTTCGCACGGTCTTCATCCGTTGAAATATCGGCGATGTAAGCACTTGCGGTGGTCACACTTGCTCCGGTGATCCCGGCGATAACCCTTCCGATAAACAGCCATAGTATTGTCGGTGCCAAAGCCAGCAAAATGTAATCTATCGCAAATCCGAACAGTGAAATCAGTATAATCGGTCTTCTCCCGAACTTGTCACTCAGATTCCCGACCACCGGAGAAAAAATAAATTGCGTAAAAGCATAGGCAAACCCAAGCCATCCGCCATATTTTGCGGCTTCACTGATATCGCTGTGGATAAGCTCCTCTATCAGTTTGGGAACTACCGGAATGATGATTCCCCATCCTGTAATATCGATTAACAGAGTAATGAATATGAAGCTCATCGCGGCTTTCTTTCTTGAGTTTTCCATAATGTTGCAAAAATAGTGAAATCGGAGATTAGTTTGAATTGCCAATTGGCAATTTTGCTAAGGGAGTCAATTATTAATGATAATGGAAAAATTCATCATTGAACCATACGGAACCGACCATTGGCAAAAAAACGAAGAAAAAATTAAAAGCGGAGAAAAAAAGCATTAA
>JBMDXW010000021.1:0-4033 GCA_048594965.1 Chryseobacterium sp. | reverse complement strand
AAGCACCACATCAAACCCATCGTTGGTGCAGAGATTAGGGTCGAAAATGAACCGTATTATATCTGCCTGGCTAAGAATGCTGCAGGAATTGCAGAGATCAACAGGCTTTTGACCGGCTATAACTGTGACAATATAGTCATCCCACAAATTAATCCTCCATTTGAAAATACCTATGTCATCTATCCTTTGAGCAATATTCCTGACATATTGTATGCTAATGAGTTTATCGGGATCAGACAAGAGGAGCTGAATCTCTTGGTAAGACCTGAGATGAAGAAACGGATTGAAAAAATGGTCATCCTGCATCCCGTGACTTTTGAGGGTACGGAAGAATATGAGCTGCATAAAATTTTAAGGGCGATCGATGGCAATACCCTGATCAGTAAACTCTCAGAATCGGATTACTGTAAAAGCACCGAAACCTTTACCGACAAGAAACAGCTTCTAAATTCCTATAAGCCTTATCCTAAAATCATTGAGAATACAAAATACCTGGTCAACAGCTGCAGTTTTGAGTTCGATTTTTCCACCCCTAAGAATAAAAAATATTTCACCGATAGCAAGGAACAGGATTTTGAGCTGTTGACACAATTGGCCTTTGAAGGACTAAAGAAAAGATACCCTGATAAAAATCCCGATGCGGTTGCTAGGGTTAACAAGGAATTGAAGGTCATCGACCATCTCAATTTCTGCGGGTATTTCCTGATCACCTGGGATATCATTCAATACAGCAACCGGATGGGATTTATGCACGTCGGTCGTGGTAGCGGTGCCAATTCCATTGTCAGTTACTGTATCGGGATTACCGACATCTGCCCTTTGGAACTGGATCTGTACTTTGAGCGTTTTTTAAATCTCAATCGTAAAACACCACCTGACTTTGATATCGACTGGAGCTGGCAAACCCGGGATACCATCCTGGAATACATTTTCAAAAAATACGGCAAAGACCATGTGGCTTTCTGCGGGACGAATGTAGAGTTCAAATACCGGTCAATCTTCCGGGAGGTAGGAAAAGCCTTCGGCTTACCTAAGGAAGAACTGGATGTTCTGGCCGGAAAGCCAATGGACCAGCATGATAACAATTCCGTATTTAGATCAGTTCATTATTATGGAAAAATGTTGGAGAAATATCCTAATCAAAGGAGTATGCACTCCTGTGGGATCCTGATCTCCGAAGAGCCGATTACTACGTATTCAGCACTAGAGATGCCACCGAAAGGCTTTCCAATCGTACAGTTTGATATGCATACGGCAGAGGCCATCGGTCTGGAAAAATTTGATATTCTGTCACAGAGAGGTTTGGGAACGATCAAAGATACGGTAGACCTGATCCGGGAAAAAAGAGGAATTACCGTGAACATCAAAGACACGACCCTCTCCAAAAATGAAATGCGGTGTAATGAATTCCTAAGCATTGGTAAAACGATAGGCTGTTTCTACATCGAAAGTCCTGCGATGCGAGGACTGTTGAGAAGGTTAAAATGTGAGAATTATAAGGTTTTGGTGGCCGCGTCTTCCATTATTCGTCCCGGTGTCGCACAGAGTGGTATGATGCGGGAGTATATTTTCAGGCATAATAATCCCGACAAATTTGAATATTTTCACGAGGTCTTTGAAAAGGAACTAGGAGAAACCTATGGTATTATGGTTTACCAGGAAGATGTCATCAAAATAGCTTTGCACTTCGGTGGACTTTCCGCAACTGACGGCGATGTTCTGCGCAGGGCCATGAGCGGCAAAGGCAGATCACTGTCCGCATTACAGAAAGTAAAGGACCATTTTTTTGAATCCTGTAAGGAATTGGGGCATCCCGAACAGTTGTCAAAAGAAGTATACCGGCAGATCGAATCGTTTGCCGGGTATTCCTTCTGTAAAGCACACTCGGCTTCTTATGCGGTCGAAAGCTACCAGAGCTTATATCTGAAAGTTTACTACCCTATTGAATTTATGGTTTGTGCCATTAATAACGGGGGTGGATTTTACCGTACAGAGGTCTATGTCCATGAAGCGAAAATGTCCGGTGCTATCATTCATAATCCATGTGTTAACCTCAGTGAGTTCAAGACAACAGTTTATGGTACAGATATATATCTGGGTTTGATGCATATTGAGAAACTGGAAGGAAGAATTGCACAGATGATTCCGGAAGAAAGAAAAGATCATGGAAATTTTACTTCGCTTGAGAATTTTGTCAAAAGGATTTCTATCGGTATTGAAACGTTACAGATCCTGATATTCATCGGTGCTTTCCGGTTTACCGGAAAACAAAAGCATGAGCTGCTCATTGAAGCCCGATTTCTGATGGCAGGATACAGACCGGATAACAGGCAGCTGATCTTGCTGGAAGAACCTCAAAAAGAATATCAGCTTCCTGCCATTGAAAGAGACCCGTTTGAAGATGCCTTTGATGAGATCGAGATCCTTGGTTTTCCTGTCTCGTTCAGCCCGTTCGATCTGTTGCAGACCAGATACCGGGGTTCTGTGATGGCGAAAGACCTTACCCGCTTTCATAAACAGCAGGTTAAAATGCTGGCTTACCTTATCTCCAGAAAGCACGTTCCTACTAAAAAAGGAGCCATGTTCTTTGGAACCTGGATCGATGCCGAAGGTGAATATTTTGATACGGCACATTTTCCCAATTGTCTGGAGGAATATCCTTTTCAGGGAGGCGGATGCTATCTGCTATTGGGGACTGTCGAAGTAGACTTCCATTTTCCTACGATCACTATTCATAAAATGGCCAAGATGCCTTTTATTCCGGACCCTCGATATTCTATGGATCGATCCAAATCACTGGAGGCTGCAGGAACGCTTCGTGAAGATATCAGCATGACGCAAAGAAAACCCTATCCACAGGAACAGGAGATCGGTCTGCCAAGGCAAAGGATGCAATGATAAGATAATAAGTTAATCATATGATTTTATTACTTTCGCAATCATCTAATTGGTTAGATATAATTGGGTTCAACATTATATCTTTACTCTTTATTTAAGGATCGTCAAAAAATATTTTGTTTTATCAAAATGGTAAAGATATTTCCTACTGAAAATAATTTCTGATTACGAAGCGTTTACTTATAAACAAACCATCCAGCTTATTCGCATCCATTATCTGATCAATAATTTCCTACTTATCTGGTATAAGTAGTATCTGATCTAACACCAGATAAAAAAATAATAAAGAATAGCCATAGCAAAATATTATGTTTTAATTTTAATGTTTTTAAGATTATTCGTCCTGGTAATTTATTGTAGAACTTAAATTTAAACCGACAATGTCTTTACCATTAGTATCAGGTTTCTTTAACTTAAAAACATTCATAATGTAACATATTAAAGAATATTCATAAAAACTGATTTTTGGCATTAATGCAATAATTACATTAATTAATAAAAAATTAGCATTTTTTAGCATTAGTCTATCCCGTAAATTTGTATTATAAAAAAGAAAAGATATATAAAAATATTATCATCTGTACAGCAATAGAATCCGATAGGGAGAAGATTTGGGTTTTAGTGGAGCATTTAGTAATCTTTGAGAGATATAGAGATAGCTTTGTGATAACCCGGGAGATTGCAAAATCAAGTGGCTTCCGCAAAAATTCTCCGGATTTTTACTGTTTGGTTGCAGAACATGATGAGAAAATCGTCGGGATACTTGTATATTATTTCCTAACCTACACTGTCGAAAACAGGCCGTCAATTTACATGAAAGAATTGTTTGTAGATGAAGCGTATGGCGATCAGAAAATAGGTGAAAAGCTGATGGATGCTTTAAAAAATGATGCAAAACGACACAATTGCACTGTAATAGAGTGGGCCGTTGCGCCGTGGAATAAGGCGGGACAAAATTTTTACGAACGCCTGGGGGCAAAAGAAAATAAGGATTGGTCGAATTACGAATTGAAACTATAAGGATATGGAGATTATTTTAAAACAGATTACAGAAGAGCAAATAGAGCAACTTCAGGAAATTAGTAGAAAAACATTTTTTGAAACCTTTGCAAAAGACAATACTCCTGAAAGTATG
>JBMDXW010000209.1:0-2392 GCA_048594965.1 Chryseobacterium sp. | reverse complement strand
ATTTGAATCCATAAGATGTTCTTCATTCATGGTAAACTCAAGCGTATCTTTTGTGATGGCCAGAGCATTCAGAAGATTGATTTTAGATAAATCTTTAAGATTTTTTGCTGAAACCAGCTGTTCCTGCATGGTTCCGAGATTGGCTTTGATATCATAAATGTCACTTTTCGGGCGGCTGCCTATTTCCACCTCTTTCTCAGTACGCCTGATCTGGTCTTCGATCCCGGAGATCTGGGTTTGAAGGACCTCCAGCCAGCTTTTACTGTTCTGATAAGTGAAAAACATCATAATTACATTCATTTTAACCTCATTCTGGGCCAGCTTCATTTTATAAACCGAACTTTCCTTATTGATTTTTGAAAAAGAAATGGTCAGGTAATTTTTCCAGTTCATCAGCTCCCAGTTGGCCTGGGCATAAATCTGGTCATACTGTGTATTGATGGCCTCTCTCTGGTTGGTATTTTGGTTGATGGAAGACCCGAAACCGTAATTGTGGCTCGCCCCGGCATTGACGGAAGGGAGAAGCATCCCTTTTGCCGCAGATATTTCCCTTTCGCTTTTCCTGATGTTTACCGTGGACTGCAGGACTAAAGGATGATTTGCGGAAGCGTAATCGAGGCATTGTCTGAGGGTCCAGTTTTCCTGGGCGGGAAGAAGATTGATAAATAATATGAAGAATAGTTTTTTCATAATTGTTTGTTGTTTGTCGGTTGACGGTAATTAGTTGCCAGTTGATCAGTTCCATCAACTGACAACAATCAGCCAACAACCAATTATTCGTATTTCAGATACTTAACAAGATTGATTTTTGTGGCGCGGTAGGCTTTGAAACTCACGACTGCAAAAGTCAGCATGAGTAATAGAACCATACTCAGAACATACGGCCAGACCGGCATACCGATTCTGTATGAGAAATCTTTCAGCCACTCATTCATTGCATAATAGCCGAACGGCATACTGATGAAAACCGCAATGATACAGATCAGAATGAATCTTTTCGTCAAATCCCAGATAATGGTTTTCTCATCGGCTCCTAATGTCTTTTTGATGGCCACATCCTTTAATTTTTGATCAATAAGCAAAGATGCCAGCGCGAATAAACCTAACAGTGCAATCACCAGGACCACGACATTTAGGGTTGTGAATAAAGCCTGTTGTTTTTCAAATTTCTCAAAGGTTTTGGCAAACTGTTTATTCACAAACTCAAATTCATAAGGATAACCGGGTTCTGCTTTGGTGATCCAGAATTCTTTGATGCGTTCCAGGGTTCCGTTGATGTCGTTTTGAGAAATTTTAATCTGCAGGTTGCTCATATTGTTCTTCACCCAGTTTCTGTCGTAGTTGAAATATACAATAGGCTGGACAGGTTTGTCTACACCTTCGTAATAAACATCCTTTACCACACCCAGGATTTTATACTTTTTCTTACCGTCCCAACCGGTGAAAAATTCTTTTCCCAAGGCTGTTTTAGCATTGTATCCCAATTTTCCGGCTAAGGTTTCGTTAACCACGGTTCCGGTAATGGTATCGGAAGCTTTTTTCCAATCCAGATCGCGTCCGGAAACAAATTTTACTTTGTAGAATTTCAGAAAATTCTCGTCTATGCCGCCCAGCATCGTCTGAATGGTTTTAGTGGTATCTGTTGATAATTTTATGACCGAACCGTTCGCAGTGCCATAACCTATGGTATTGACAGAGCCTGTAACGTCTGTCACGCCAGGGATTCTTGCCAGCTCTGCTTTCAGTCGTTTATATTTATTGACATTGAAATTATTTTCCCAATTGGCTTTTTTGAAATAAATCTGAATTGCCTGGTCACCTTTGAATCCTAAGTCCTTATTCATCATATAACTTACCTGTGAGTGGATAATAAGTGAACAAATAATGAAAAATGACGAAATGATCAGCTGTAAAGTCAGGATAAAGTTCCTCAGTAAAACACCGCTTCTGCTTCTGGCAAAATTTCCTTTAAGGGTGTTGATCGGTTTAAAATTGGAAAGGTAAATCGCCGGAATAAGTCCTGCCATCAACGCAAATACAATTAGCAATAATCCTGAATAAATGAATACTTTCGGGTCATTCAGCGTAATTTTCTTATCGAGAAATTTATTAAAAGACGGCAAAAATAATTCAACCATTGCAAAGGCAACGACGTATGAAGCTAAACAAATCATAAAAGTTTCCAGCAAAAACTGTAATACCAGTTTCGGTTTTGAGCTTCCGATAACTTTTCTCACGCCTACTTCCTTGGCTCTTTGCGAGGCCTGGGCGGTTTTAAGATTTATTAAATTGATTCCCGACAAAACTAAAATCAGGACTGATAATCCCAGCAGAATCATAATGGATTTTTTATCGCCTTTGCTGATGCCGTTACTTTTCGCATCCAGTTTCA
>JBMDXW010000208.1:0-13256 GCA_048594965.1 Chryseobacterium sp. | reverse complement strand
GGTTTAAATTTAGCGGTAAATTCTTCGTAAGCATCAAAAGCATCAGGATATGCTAGAAAAGCTTCTTTAATTTCATCTGAATTCTTAATGTAATACTCTCCGGTTGCAAGCCCTCTTCTTTTACCGAATCCTTTACCGACCGGTGTAGAAAGTTTTTCACCGTCTTTGATACAACTTACGATATCCTGAATATTGGAGTCGTCTTTATTGGTGTAGAACGTTTCGTTCTGTGCTAAAATTTTAACATTATATTTATCTGCAAAATGAAGGAGAACATCATTCAAATGCTCTTCTTCAGGCAGTTTATGATTCTGAATCTGAACATAAAAATCATCTTCAAAAGTATCTTTCCACCATTTGAAAAGTTCTTCCCCTTTTTGTTCTCCGGTATTTAAAATAGCATCAGGAATATCACCATGAATTCCGGAAGTCAAAGCAATAACCCCTTCTTTGTATTGTGCAATCAATTCCCGGCTCACCCTGGGAACACCAAAATAGAATCCTTTAAGAAAACCAATACTGGAGAGTTTTGCCAGGTTTTTATATCCGTTAAAATCTTTCGCCAACAGCACAACCTGTGTTCTGCGGTCGGGATCATCCTTGGTAAATTGCTTCTGCTCATACCGGTCTGAGATATAAAACTCACACCCGACAACAGGGATCAGCGGTTCGGATACTGGTTCTGCATCATTAAAAGGCTCGCCTTTTTCCTCGGCTTCCTGCTTTTTTGCAAGGTATTCCTTATGCTTTTTCGTGCGGTCGGCATTGGCGCCTTCCACGGCAGACACAAATTTAAAAGCACCCATCATATTTCCAAGGTCTACCATACCGACAGCCGGAAAGCGATCGTCAGTAGCTTTTTTGATCAGATCATTAATGCTCGAAGTCGCCGATAATGTTGAAAAAACGCTGTGGTTATCAAAATTGAAGTATTTCCCGAGATCAATCTCATCAACACTTCCGAAATCCTGCTGCTTTTTCTTATTATGGAAATCGGCAACCTGTCTTCTGACTACAATACTGAACGGCTTAATCGGTTCAGGGTACAGCGTTTTAAAATAGGCAAGCTGATCTTCGGAAGTCTTCAGAACCTCCGCAGGAATTACCCCAATCCTCATCATTTCGAAGAAAACCTGGGCGGTGGCATTCACGTCGGCGGCAGCATTGTGCGCTTCGTCGAATTTGTGTCCGTAAAGTTTTTCATAAAGCTCCTCAAGCTTTGGAGGTTTGAATCTGCCGCCACGACCTCCGCCTAGCTGACAAAAATCGGCACCCAGGACCATCGTATCCGCTCTCGGTTTTTCCTGGAGATTATCTTTTATATTTTTACGGTAAAATTCAGCTCCGACAATATTATAGTCAAACTCAACATTGTGTCCGGAAACAACCCGTACTTTCTCTAAAACTTTAGAAAATTCATTTAAAATTTCCGTAAGATCACGTCCTTCATCGTTGGCAATCTTTGTGGTAATCCCGTGAATTCTCGCAGCGTTGAAAGGAATATCGTATCCTTCCGGCTTTATGATATAATCCTGGTTTTCAATCAATGTGCCGTCATCATCATGCAACTGCCACGCGATCTGTACCATTCTTGGCCAGTTGTCTGAGTCTGAAAGCGGAGCGTTGAAATTCTTTGGTAAACCTGTGGTTTCTGTGTCAAAAACTAAATACATGTAATCTTCTAGCTTTTATTTAAAAGAGAACGTAAAGTTACTTCATTTTTTTTTGCTGTGCTATTTTAGGATTGATTTAATTTGAAGAGAAAAATAAAGAAAATTGGATTTTAAGAATGCAACCAATTTAATAAAAGTGTTAAGATTAATTAAAATTTCATTAATATCATTTATAATATCAACAACTAATTTTCAAAAATTATATATTTTAATTACATTTGTCATGCAAAATTTTATAATTACTAACCTGTATGAAGAAAAGTCTAGTCTTTATTGGCACACTGCTATGTATTACAGCATATGCGCAGAAGAACAATGAACGTTTAAAAAGGGAGTTTACTCAGCAAAGAATTGAAAACGAAAAGAAGTTTAATGCTTATGCTGAAAGAGTCTATGGAAAAAATCCTGATTCAGCGACAAAAAAAGAAATAGATTCGTTAAAATCTCGTTTAGGCGGTTTTCATTTTGATGTACCGTACTTTTTGGAGGAGCACGACACGAGACAGCTATCCAATTCCAATTCTGACCAGCTGAATACAGCCGGCAATGTAACCGGTCTTACAGGAGCTTTCAACGGAGAAGACATTAAATATACAATTTTCGATGGAGGCAGGATATACGCGGCCCACACAGCTTTTGACAATGCCGCAGACAGAATTACCAATAAGGAAGCAAGTACTCAAAACTATTCTGATCACTCTACAGGCGTGGGAAGTTTTATCGGAGGTAAGAGCGTGACTTTATCCAGCAATGGGGTGGCCGTGGGAAATGCAAAAGGCGTAGCCATCAATTCTAAGATGGACAGTTATATGTTTGCAACGACAACTTTGCCTGGCAATAGCTCTGAAAGTACTGTTTTTGATAAAATCCTTACTGCTCTTCCTAATATTTCCAACCACTCTTACGGTACAAATTCAGGATGGACCATTAACTACAATAACACCACAGGTGCTATAACCTCTTTTTTGTATAACGGTTCGAAAAGCGGAACTACCTTCTATGATTATCAGGGAACTTACTCCGGCAGTGATTACAACTATGATATGCTGGTCTACAATTACCCTTCTCTGATCATCGTTAAATCTTCAGGTAATTACTTCGATATGGGGCCTGCAGGAGCCAGCGTTACAATTCCGAAATTTTACAGAACATCAACCGGTCAGGCTGCTTTCACATCAACTGATGCCATCCCACCCAACAACTGCTCACAAGGATATGATTGTATCGGACCAGGTTCTCTGGCAAAAAATATTATTGTTGTAGGGGCAACAGATATCATCACAACCAATAATTTCAGATATACCAGTGCAAGTGACGTTGTACATTCTGAGTACAGCAGTGCCGGCCCAAGAGACGACGGTGGTATAAAACCCGATATCTCCACAGTGGGAACAGATGTTCTATATGCTGCTACATCGGCGGCAGGAAGCAATTCTTGGGCACTGGGAAGCGGAACTTCTTTCTCTGCACCTGTAGTAACCGGAATACTTGGACTGTGGACACAAATCAACAAGCAATTATTCAATAACGCTCTGCTTAATGCATCTTCCGCAAAAGTACTTACGATCCACTCTGCCTCTGAAGCCGGAAACGTAGGCCCTGATCCATGGTTTGGCTGGGGATTCATCAACGCTAAAAAAGGCGCGGAATTGCTGGTAGGAAAAGCAAACAATACGGTTATTTTTGCTGATGAGACTTTAACAAGCGGGGTTAAAAACAGCAAAACCATTGTAGCAAGCGGAAGCGAACCTTTAAAAGCAACCATTAGCTGGATAGATCCGGAGTACACTCCGAATTACCAATTTGTATCGGATGTTTACAATAACCGAAGCTCAAAACTAATCAATGATCTCGATCTTAGAATTGTAGACCTTACCACAAATACCATCTATTACCCGTGGAAGCTGGATGCCAACAGTCCTTTGACTCCTGCCATAAAAGCTGACAACACAGTAGATAACGTGGAGCAGGTTGTTATAGACAGTCCTGTTGCAGGAAGAAGCTACAGAATTGAAATCACAAATAAAGGAACTTTAGTTAATGAATCCGGAGATACCGCACCGCAGAATTATTCAATTATGGTAACCGGTCAGACACAAGGAAATCTAGCAACAGCTGAATTGACGAAAGACAACGGAATAATCATTGCCCCAACATTAACCAAAGATTTTGTTAATGTTTTAAAAGCACCGAAAAAATCTACTTACAATGTATATGATCTGTCAGGCAAAAAACTACAGAACGGTACCTTTAACAGCAATGAAGAAAAGATCGATCTGTCTTCATATACTAAAGGTATTTATATCATCGAGGTGAAAACAGATCGTGATACAATCTCTAAAAAGGTTATAAAAGAATAAAAATAACTTCTACAGAAGCATTTAAAACAAAACACTAACGATTGTTAGTGTTTTGTTTTTTTGTTTATCTTTGCTTTCTATGGAAAATACACTTCACGAAAAAGTTTCTCAGGAAATTTTGCTTAAAGCCTATAACCATATGATGCTTGCCAAGGCTATGGCAGACATTTACGAGGAGAACAGAAATGTTACCAAATATGTTCATAGCACATCAAGAGGGCACGAAGCCATTCAGCTGGCCACTGCTTACCAGTTGAAAAAAGAAGACTGGGTTTCTCCTTATTACAGAGACGAAAGTATCTTATTGGGAATAGGTTTTGAACCTTATCAGCTTATGCTTCAGTTATTGGCAAAAGCCGACGATCCTTTTTCAGGAGGAAGATCCTATTACGCTCACCCGTCAAGCAGGGATGAAAATAAACCGAAAATCATTCATCAGAGCTCAGCTACCGGAATGCAGACAATTCCTACCGCTGGTGTTGCGCAAGGAATAAAATACATTCAGGATTTTAATCTAAAGCAATTTGAAAACAATCCGGTGGTTGTATGCAGCCTTGGAGACAACTCTGTAACGGAAGGTGAGGTAAGTGAGGCCCTTCAGTTTTCAGCATTACACCAGCTTCCTATTATTTTTCTGGTTCAGGATAATGAATGGGGAATTTCCGTAACGAAGGATGAAGCAAGAACCTGCGACGCGTATGATTTCGTAGCCGGATTCACGGGCCTGAGCAGAATGAGAGTGGACGGAACAGATTTCACGGAAAGCTTTGAAGTGATGAAAAAGGCGGTAGATTTTGTCCGAAATGAGAGAAAACCGCTGGTAGTCTGTGCCAAAACCGTTCTCATCGGTCACCATACTTCAGGAGTTCGCAGAGAATTCTACAGAGACGAAGAAGATTTGACGAAACACAGGGCAAAAGATCCGGGAGAAATCCTCAGGAATCAACTGCTTGAGTCGGGAGTTGACGAAGAATTGTTAAAACAAATTACTAAAAAAGCGCGTCTTGAAGCAGAAGAAGCTTTTGAAAAAGCTCAAAATGCTGAAGACCCGCAACCTCAAACCGTTATGGACCACGTTTTCGCGCCCACTCCGATTACTGAAGAGGTGGGTACGCGCGAGCCGCAGGGTGGTGAAAAAATAGTGATGGTAGACGCTGCCATCCACGCCATTCAGGAACTGATGTGGAAGCATCCTGAAGCTTTGCTGTACGGACAGGATGTGGGAGAAAGAATCGGTGGGGTTTTCCGTGAAACCGTTACTTTAGGAAAAAAATTCGGGAGTAAAAGAGTATTTAATACCGCTATTCAGGAAGCCTACATCATTGGTTCTACTACCGGGATGAGTGCAGTCGGATTAAAGCCGATCGTAGAGGTACAGTTTGCCGATTATATTTATCCGGGAATCAATCAGCTGATCACGGAAATTTCAAAATCAAGCTATTTAAGCCAGGGAAAATTTCCTGTAAGTAATATTATCCGGGTACCCATCGGAGCTTATGGCGGCGGCGGACCTTACCACAGTGGGAGCGTTGAAAGTATTTTAGCAAATATTAAAGGAATTAAAATCGCTTATCCAAGTAACGCCGCAGATTTCAAAGGACTGTTGAAGGCAGCATACTATGATCCGAATCCGGTTATCATGCTCGAGCACAAAGGTCTTTACTGGAGCAAAGTTCCGGGAACAGAAGATGCAAAAACGATAGAGCCTGCCGAAGATTATATTTTGCCTTTCGGTAAAGGAAAAGTGATCATTGAAGCGGATATGGATGAAACGGAAAAAGGCAGAACCTTACTGGTCGTAACCTATGGGATGGGCGTTTACTGGGCCAAGGAAGCAGCGAAAAACTTCAACGGAAGAGTGGAAGTTATTGATTTGAGAACTTTGATTCCGCTTGATGAAGAGTTGGTTTTCGAAAGAGTAAAAGCACACGGAAAATGTATCGTTCTCACCGAAGAGCAATTAACCAATTCCTTTGCAGAAGCTTTTGCACATAGAATCTCCAAAAACTGCTTCAGACACCTGGATGCACCGGTTGAAACCATGGGATCTCTTGATACACCTGCCGTTCCTATCAACCTTGTGCTGGAAAAAGCGATGCTTCCCAATGCCGAAAAGCTAAGCGCAAAAATCGAAGAAATGCTGAAATATTAATTCAGGAAAAAAATAAATTTAACCTCTAAAAATTTTTGGAGGTTTTTTTGTACGCTTTTTGTTACTTTGAATAATCCTTATAAAGCGTACCTTATATGATCACCACAAAATACGTCAATTACAAACAGATTCTAAACCTTTCAGGGTTTCATGTCATCCTGATTTCCATTTGGTGTACATTGATTGCTGTTCTCTTTCATTTTTTTCATTGGAACTGGATGATCATTCCCTGGGTTCCGGTGGCCCTGATCGGTACCGCTGAAGCCTTTTTGGTAGGTTTTAAAAACAACCAGGCCTACGACAGATTGTGGGAAGCCCGGAAAATCTGGGGCGGTATCGTCAATTCGAGCCGAATGCTGGGATCAATGGTTTATGCTTTCGATGCTGAAAATGAAACCATAGGAAAGTTTAAGCTTGAGGACCTGAGAAGAAAAATTGTATGCCGACATATTGCATGGCTGTATGCCTTCAGAGATCAGCTTCTCATCCCTACGGAATGGGAACATATCAAGGTAGAAGAAGAACTGACCAAAAAAATTGACCACAGACGAAACCGCCTGATCAAGGCAGGATTTCCTGATTATACGAGAACGCCTCTGTTTCTCAATAAATATTTATCCGAAGAAGAAGCGGAATCAAGATCCCATTATAAAAATTTTGCCACCTACCTTATTGCCCAGCAGTCCAAGGATGTGAATGAATTGAAAAATATGGGAGCGATTTCGGAATTCAACCAAATGCAGCTGCAGGATTGCCTGAACGAATTTTACACCTTGCAGGGTCAGGCTGAAAGAATCAAGAAATTTCCATTGCCAAGGCAGTTTGCGAGTACGGCATTTGTATTCAATGTCATTTTTATCATGCTGCTTCCATTAGGATTGGTAAGTGAATTTGCCCAGCTTGGAGACTGGGGAATCTGGATTTCCATCCCCTTCTGTATCATGATCGGATGGATGTATATCATCATGGAGCTTGTGGGAGACTACTCCGAAAATCCCTTTGAAGGACTCATGTTTGACATTCCGATGTTATCCATTTGCCGTACTATTGAAATTGATCTTTTACAGATGACCGGGGAAACAGAACTGCCAGAACCAATTTCCTCTAAAAACGGCGTTTTGGTTTAATTTGATCTCACAAAACAATAACCGTCGTATTCTTCACCTCAGAGATCATAAAAGAACTGTGGGTGCTTGCAATATGTTTTAAAGTAGTGAGTTTAGACAACATAAAATGGCGGTAGTCTTCCATGTCTTTAACCGTGATCTTTAAAATATAATCATAATCCCCGCTCACATGGAAGCACTCCGTAACTTCGTGTAAATTCAGGATCTCTTTTTCAAACTGCAGTACGTATTCTTTTTTGTGCTGGGTCAGTTTCACATGGCACAACACCGTAAAGTTCCGGTCGATTTTCTGACGGTCAAGAAGAGCTACGTATTTAGAAATAACCCCTGCGTTTTCTAATTTCCTAACGCGCTCATAAACAGCCGTAACCGACAATCCCAGTTTATAGGAAAGCTCTTTGGTCGTTTGTTTAGAATCTTCCTGTAAAAAATGCAGCAGTTTTTTGTCAATATCATCCAGAGCCATAGATAAATTTTTGTTAAAAGTTTACAATATTCAAATATAATAAACTTTATTTCTATCAAATTTAAAAAATATAGATTTATATTCTAATAATTTAATTTTATATTGTAAAAAACCTGGAATAATTTCATTTTAGCAAAAATTAAAGGATATGAAAGAATTTAATGCCGCGAATGAAATTCAGGACCTACAGTATTTCGGTGAGTTCGGTGGCGTAAACCCGTCAATCTCAGACAGCTCCACCTACACTTTTCTTTCAGCAAAAACCATGTTTGACACCTTTGAGGGGAATGCAGACGGATGCTATTTGTACTCAAGACATTCTTCTCCCATGAACCTGTATCTTTCAGAGGCACTGGCGAAAATGGAAAACACGGAAGCTGCCAATGTGACGGCGTCCGGAATGGGAGCCATCACTTCAGTACTGCTGCAAATCTGTAAAAGCGGTGACCATATCATTTCCAGCAGAACAATTTACGGCGGAACGTATGCTTTCATGAAAAATTTTCTGCCTCCATTTCATATTGATACTACTTTCGTGGACATCAATAATTTTGAGTCTGTCGAAAATTCCATAAAACCCAACACAAAGATTATATACTGTGAAAGTGTGAGCAACCCGCTATTAGAGGTTGCCGACCTTAGAAAGTTGTCTGAAATCTGTAAAAAGCACGATATTAAACTGATTGTCGACAACACCTTCTCGCCACTTTCCATCTCACCCATTGTACTGGGAGCGGATATCGTGATCCATTCCCTTACCAAATTTATTAACGGAAGCAGCGATACGGTAGGCGGCGTCTACTGTGGAAGCCAGGAATTCATCAATGATACAAAGAATGTGAACACCGGCGCCTGTATGCTTCTCGGGCCTACCATGGACAGCCTCCGTTCTGCAAGCATTCTGAAAAACCTCAGAACGCTGCATATCAGGATGAAACAACACAGTCACAACGCACTTTATCTCGCAGAAAGATTTGAAGAAGACGGACTGAAAGTTTCCTATCCCGGACTGAAATCCCATAAAAACCACGAACTAATGAAAAGCATGATGCACCATGAGTACGGCTTCGGAGGATTATTAACCCTGGACGCAGGAACCACGGAAAAAGCCAATGAACTGATGGAACTGATGCAGAAAGAAAACCTGGGCTATCTTGCGGTAAGCCTTGGATTTTACAAAACCTTATTCTCGTGCTCAGGAAGCTCAACCTCTTCTGAAATTCCGGAAGAAGAACGCGCTGAAATGGGAATCTCCGACGGACTGATAAGATTTTCCATCGGCCTCGATCATGACATCGAGAGAACTTACGAAAAGATGAGGGAATGCATGCTCAAAACAGGTATTCTCAACCATGAAACCACATCCATATCTTAATTATTATCTTAAAAGCTGTTGTTCATCCGACAGCTTTTTTTGTATTGCTACATTTTATGGAAATGTTTCGGGAAAGCGTCTTCCGGTTTCATTTTAAAGATATTCAGTAAAATCCATGATTTCAGGAAACCGTAACCGTAGGAAAACATCTGGATATAGGTAGAAATCACTGCCATGCCGGCAATGCTGATATTTTTAGTCACCCACAACGCGTGGAAAAGCACCATAAAAGTGTACAATCCGTAAAAAGCCAGAATGATCCCTTTACCCATAATGAAATACTCAAGGAAGCCCATGATGTAGCCTAACAAAAAAAGAGTGGGAAAAGCAAAAGATATTTTTACGTAATCCGGATGCCTTTGGTTTAGAATCGGTCTCGCACAGCCGAATTGGTATACCTGTTTGGAAAACTTCCCGAAATCTACCCTTCTTTTATGATACACGGCAATATCATCGAAAAATGCCGTTTTAAAACCGTTTTCCCAAAGCGTCATCGAAAGATCCGGGTCCTCCCCTATTCTCATCTCGGAAAAACCGCCTACCTTTTCAAAGACTTCCTTCTTAACGCCCATATTAAAGCTTCTGGGCTGAAATTTAGAAACCGCTTTTTTACTGCCGCGGATTCCCCCTGTGGTAAACACCGACGTCATCGAATAGGAAATGGCTTTTTGCATAAGGTTAAAACCTTTATGGGCCTTATCTGCTCCTCCAAAGGCATCACAAGGAATGGTTTCGATGTCTTTTTTAATATTTTCGATATAATCTTTTTCTACGATCACATCACTGTCCACAAAAACCAGCCAGTCATTTCCCGCTCTTCTCGATCCGAAATTCCTGGACAGGCCCGGCCCAGAATTTTCTTTCCTGAAGTATTTAATATTCAGGAAGCTTTCAAAATTTTCCACCACCGGTCTCAGGTCGATCATAGAGCCGTCGTCCACTATAATGATTTCAAAGTCTTTATCCGACTGCGAAGTAAGAGAAGTCAGGAGCTCAAAAAGCTCGTCTTTACGGTTAAAAATGGCAACGATAATGGAAATGGTAGGCCTCAAATCTGAAAATTTTTCAAAAATACTTATTCATAAAACAATGACAAAGCTTTTATGATAATTTATAAGTGAGATCTATTATAATAATACCATCCATCAGTTAATTCAGATCATAAGCTTCCTGTCAGAAGATCGCCGAGCTAAAATAGCCCCATAAAAAAGCGGTTATACAAAATGATAAAACTGAAAAACTAAAAAACAGCCATTGGAAAACATTTTTAAAATAATAGGTATTCAAAAAATATAAAATCCCAAAAATAAGGAGAGAAATGATAAGGCCTGATGATGACACCAGCAGCACAGACTGGACGGAATATTCAGAAGAAAGAGGATTTTTAATCATCAGGAAAACCAAAACTGCAGAGAGAGTATATAAAAAAACACTTACTTTCTCCGTAACGTATTTTCTCTTTTTCCTTGCATGAGACGAATTTCCAAAGTCTAGGTTCAGGAGTTCAATACATAGGTTTAATAAATCAAAAAAGTCGAAATTCATAGGAGAATTTCGACAAAAATAAAAAATTATTCTGTAAAACCGGAACTTAGTTCCGGTGTGATTATTTAACCAGTTGGATCTCTACTGCTGAAAAACCTTTTGGAGATTTTTCCTTTTCGTAGGATACCTTATTTCCTTTTTTCACAAGCTCTTTACAGTTGTTGCTGTGGAAGAAGATATTTTCCTTTGTTTTATCTTCCGTAATAAACCCATAACCTTTCTCACTGAAAAAAGTAACGATTCCCGTTTTTCTGATTTCTTCGGCTTCGATGGGAGCTGCTCCCAGCTGGATATCATCAATGTTGATCTCAGCTTTCTCCGCATGATCAGGTGGAGTTGATGTCAGCTGACCGTTTGCATCTACATACATCAGCATGTCATCAAGACTTTTACCTTTGTTGTTGCTCGTTTTACGCTCTTCACGCTTAAGAGCTTTCTCCTTTTGTTTTTGAATTTTCTTTTTGAAATTTTCTTTTTTAGAAAAAGAATCCGCCATATATTATTATAAAATTTAATTGTTACTGAATAAAACCTTTCCGCCGAACGAAAAGAATAAAAAGCTTTGAATAAGATCTCTGATTACGCCAATGCGCTCAGTAAAATAGTATTGAATCTGTCAGCTGTAAAAGCAAAAAACCGATTGGTAAATAGAAATTCTAAACTTGTACAGAGAAGGTCACGACCTTTTATTAACTACAAAGATACGAAAAATCAGCCAAACTTCCTAGTAATGAATTGTATTTCAATTTGTTTTTTAGCTAATCTGCTGTTTACGGCATAGATCCGGTTCAGAAGTCTCGCGTGATCACCATACGGAATTACTTAAAAACTAAACATAAAATGGCTTTAAAGATCTTAAATTACTTTTGTGACTGAATCTTAAATGCCTTCTTTTTCGTTTTTGCCAAGTTTTTAATGAAAATCTCGAAAATTTTAACATTATTACCTAAAAATTTAGCTTAAAGACTTAAAATTTTAGCCAAGACACTTAAAACTTTAGCTAAAAGACTTAAAACTTTGGCCTAAAGACCTAAACGGAAGGTAAAAACACCTAAACGGAAGATAAAAACACTTAAACTCATCGACGGCCCGCCCGTTATGCTGTACGCGCGCGGATTTGACTTCCATCGGCGGGTTGCAGGCGCTGTGTCCCCCTCCTTTTGTATTATCCTCCCAGAGTATAAAAATGAGTTCTTTCCGCAACATCCCTGTGGTATGTGCTTTTGCCCGAAGCCGGTCATAGAAGCTGAAAGTATTGCTCTTTTTATCCTACTTTTATGGATATATTATATTTTCAGAGGCTTTCATTAAATAGAGATTATTTACTTCTTTCATATACTCTTTGAGGAATTTTTCCTAAATCTTTATTTTGTTTTTTCATTAAATAAATATATTGTATATAAGACTTCTTTGCGTCTTTAAGTTTTCCGAGCTCCCATTGAGAATCTCCCATATTTAACCAGGCAACTACCCGATTTGGATCTACTTTTATAATTTCATTTAATAAAAACAATGACTCATCATACGCTTTGCTTTGTTGTAAATAATAAGCTGTATTATTATATTGAGCTATATTTTTATTATCTATAGGATTGTTATTTAACGTTTCTTTCATCCCTAATACACCAATTTTGTCAGGATTTTTCAATTGATTTGGTGTATATCCAACGAACTTTTCTTGGCATACCTTATCTCTCTCAGACTCTTCTGGAATTTGTTTTAATTTATCTGGTAAATTTTTATCATTCAGGTTTATGTTTTGTTTTACTTCACAATAATATTCTTTATCAGGATTTGACTGCCAATTTGAAGTTATAAATACAGACCTGGTATTGATCCAATTTCCATTTTGATAGGAAATATAATTTGATCTCCTATCTCCGTTTGCACCATCAAAATATGTTTCTACAACAAATACTTCATTTGAATTGATTAAAGGCTTAATATCCTTAATTACGAAGCCCCCATCTTGCGAAAAATTATAAGTCTTTAAAGCAAATTTGTATTTATTATTTTTATCATTTAGAAATAAAATTAAATCGTTTCCTGCGTTCTTACTACTAGATATAACTTTGTCTTTATATCCATCTTTATTTATATCAATATCTCTAATAAAATAATTATTGTTATTAATGTAATATGTAAGATCGGTATGATTCAATTTTTTGTCAATAGTACTTATTCGTGAATAGTAAGATACTAAAGAATATATTTTTGGTTTTTTTCCTATTTTATATTCTAGAATTTGCCATTTGTCATCAGATTCATTTTTATTATAAATGAAGTTTTCTTTGGGAAAGCTAATTTTTTGTTGTTGAGTTTTATGTATTCCGCCCTTACTTTCATTAATTATTTCAGAAATATAATAATTAGCATCATCGGCAATTGTGTAGAAATTGTCTTCTCCTTGTTTTTTCTTTATCTCTTCTATCTCATTTTCATTAGGGGTTACCAAAATTGTAGTACTATTTGTGATTATGGAATTCAATGCAGGGATCAAGGATTTCGACCTTAATGATGACGCCATGCTGAAGAAAATGAGCGACTTCGAACATAAA
>JBMDXW010000207.1:0-3302 GCA_048594965.1 Chryseobacterium sp. | reverse complement strand
TAATAGAAGTGCTCGTCCCCTTATATTTTTTTCTTACATCATATTCCATTGTGGCAACTTCAGCCCCGATCGGGTTCAGAATTTTGGATAGGTAGTAAGCCGTTTTGTAGTCTTTTCCCAGCCAGTGATCTCCACAGTCGTATTTGGCCATATCGGTCTTGTCAAAAATATACTTGTATCCATTGTCTGAAGTTATCGTAAAGCTGTCGGCCTTGAAGGTGGCCGTGTTGCTGTTTCTTAAAAAATCTATTCTGGCATGGTTCGGAGTAAGATTGATCAGTTGAAAGGTATTGTTGATCGTATCCCTTTTCATCCTGAACTTTCCTGACAGGCCGGGAAGATTATAATAATACAGGTCGTCAAATTCATTCTTCTTATACGTCGTTAATGAAGGATTATCATAGCATTCATCCAGGTAATCGATTACTTTTTTGTAAATTACGCCTGCCCCAAAGAATGACCATCCGTTTCCTACATCACTTGCTGTTTCCTGGCTGTTAACGCCCCTTATATTGTAACTTAAGCTCATCGGCCAGCTAATTCCCCCTGAGACAGGCGCACTGAGCAGGGAAATGCCGATTTGGGGAGATCCTGTAGATAAGGACATCGGGACATCGGTATAGGTCGACATGGCAGCCATGGAAGGGGAGGCTACGGGAGTGTTGACCACATCACCGGGCCCTATTTGTGCATAGTCTTTTTCTGCAATGAATACCAGAAAAAGAAGCAGTATCAGTTTTGTAAATGTAATTCTTTTCATTATTTCTTAATCAGTTTAGCACTTGCTGTTTTATTATCATTGGTTTTCACGCTCACCAGATACGCTCCCTGCACCAGAGCCTGCGTATTGATCTTCGTCACTTTATTCTTGGTTTTCAAACTCTGCAGCTGCCTTCCACCCATATCATACACCGTAATTTCTGCTTCAAACGCTGCAGAAATCCCTGAGCCTGTCGAAGGAGTGGTCCCTGAGGCTCTCGAAGGAGTGGTCCCTGAGCCTGTCGAAGGGAAGCCGATCTCCACATACGCATACTCACTCACCGGATTCGGATAAATCTTAATATCCTGCTTTTCGATCAGTTGATCGATTTGCTTGTCTCCCAGTTTCACAATCTTCCAGTTCTCTTTTCCCAGTTCCTCAGCACTCGTTCCGGCCAGTACAATCGAACCGTCCCTGTTCAGTTTTATGTCGGATAATCTCTCTTCTTTTTTCTTTGATTCACCTTTCACATACTTTCTCCACTGCTCATTCCCATTCTGATCCAGGTATAGCATCCAGAATGTCTCATCATCACTTTCAATTCTTCCTTCTGCCTGCGTATAACCGCCCAGCAATATCCCTTTGGTCAGGTGGGTGGATTCCCCTCCTCTGGAGGGATTAGGGGTGGATATCACACTCATCCCCATCAGTACATCCCGGTTTTTAAAGTTGTACGACTTCTGCCAGATTTCTTCGCCTCTTTCATCAAGTGAAATCAGCCATAAATCGGTTCCCTCTTCAATGCCGACCGTTTTATTTCCTGATCTTTCCGATCTTGATTCACCACCAATTAAATATCCTGTAGAAGTCAACGCTAACGTTCTTAAATGGTCATCTCCTGTTCCGCCAAAATTCTTTTCCCATTCCACTTTACCGTCTTTGGAAAGCTTGATGATCCAGTAGTCGCCTTCTCCGAAATTGTTGGTAGTTTTAGCATTATTGTTGATTGATAATTGATGATTGATTCCTGGATTGGAACTTGTGTTCTGAGAACCATCATTCATAATTGATCGCTTATCATTTATGGTAATCGCACTGCTTCTCGAATACACGCCCAGCAAAGCACCGCCATCTTTCGTAGGGATCATTTTCTCCACCTCATCCAATCCTTTTCCGCCCAAAACCAATTGAGATAATTCCTTTCCGTTTTTATCCAATCGTACCACCAGAACATCTTTCGATCCGTAACCTCTCGTTCCCGCCGTTCCCTGAATACCCGCCGTTCCCTGAGGCGGGAGTTTACCCTGAGCGGAGTCGAAGGGAAGGGAACTGGTGGTCGTATTCCCTGCCACAAAAAATCCCATATCTGTCGTCTGAATTACCGACCGGGCTTCTTCATCTGAAGCCCCGCCAATCGTTTTCTGCCACAGTTCATCCCCGAATTCATTGATCCGGATGAGCCAGATGTCAGAACCTCCTTTGGATTCCTCCTTTTTATCCAAACCTTTCCCACTGAACGTCGTGCCTGCAATGAGAAACCCACCTTCCTGGGTATTCACCGTCGCGGAAAGAAAATCATGGTTCTGTCCCGAGAAATACTTTTCCCAGACTTCTTCACCCTGCTGGTTGAGTTTTACCAAATGGAAATCGTAGCCGGTGTTTTGCTGCTGGCTGTTGGCTTCTTGCATCTGGCTTTTGCCTCCGGCTCTCGAAGGTGTGGTCCCCGAGGTTCTCGAAGGTGTGGTCCCTGAGGCTCTCGAAGGGATGCTACTTCCCGTTACAAGATATTGCTGATCCATGGTGGTGGTAATCTGCGAAAGAAAATCCTGTGTGGAAGATTTAATGTCTGTCTGGCAGATGACTTCCTGGGCGGAAACGCCGAGAATAGTGCTTAAAAATAATGCACTGGAGTAGAGTCTTTTCATACGTAGTGTTTGAAAGCGTTAATATATAGTTTGTGTAAAGAATCGGTTTAAGAAATTAAGTAACCGGTATTCTTAAAAAAAGTGCAGCAATTACAGAAAGCTGCGTGGATAGAAAGGGTTGTTATCATGGTTTGTTTTTTATTAATTTTTTTGATTTTTGAACTCCATCGGAACCTGTTTCGCAAAACTAATCCTCAAAGACGACAAAAGATGTCGTGTTATCATGAAAGATGCAGCTTTTGTTTCCGAGGTTGGACGGGCTTCCTTTTAAATTTGGCGCGAAATTATAAAAAAAAACAAAAAAAACAATGTTACATTGTTGAAATTTAACATTTTAAAAAAAAAATAAAAAAAATACGAAGTGAATAATATTTGGTTTTTAGAAGCATCGGATGAATTTTTTTAGGTGTTTTTTAATAATAAACGGATGCCGGTCTGTCATAATGAAAAAAGACGAAAAACTTTAAAATGCAATTTTTTTCCGGTGAAAAAATAATAAAACAAACCCCTTTTCCAGTTGTTTTAATTCCCTTATATTTGAACTGATTAATAGCAAATGACACTTAAAATAAACATAACATGAGAAAAAAAAATCAGGCTTCAGTAGAGGCTGGTGAGGATCTGAGAGAGCTTCTCAGGATTTTTTCGGAACTCCTCGCCCAGCTTAAAAAATCAAA
>JBMDXW010000206.1:0-2322 GCA_048594965.1 Chryseobacterium sp. | reverse complement strand
TGAGGGAAGACATCCTGAAAGGTTATCAACTGGGTGCCGATGATTACATCACCAAACCCTTCGATACCGAATTGCTTTTATATAAAATCAAGGCGATCCTGCAGAGAAGTTCGACCCTGGAAAATGAAGAACAGGAACAGTTCAAGATCAGCAATATTTTCTTCGATTCCATGCTGAGACAACTAAGAGTAGGCGATAACGAATATAAGCTATCTCCGAAAGAAAACGAACTGCTTAAACTTCTGTGCATCCACAGGAACGATTTTATGCCCAGAGACCTGGCACTGAGAAAGATCTGGAAAAAAGAAAACTATTTCACCGCAAGAAGTATGGACGTATATATTGCCAAACTTCGTAAGCTGCTGAAAGATGACGAAGGACTGGAAATCATCAACGTACATGGAGAGGGCTTCAGGCTTTTGGTTAAAAATTAATACAAATTATCATTCTTACTTATAAAATTAGCAAAGCAATTCAAAATGTTTTGCTAATTTTGTTTTATATGAAGAATACATTTTTTTGCTTATTGACTTTTTCCGCTTTAGCGGTTTCCTGTAAAAAAGACGAAAGAGCAACTTATATAAAAGAGGAAGCTGCTGTGGGCCAGCAAACACCGGTAGTAACCCAGGCACCAAAGCCATCACTTCTGGATCAGGCAGGGATCCAAAGTACACAGAATACTCCGGCAACGGCTGTCACTGCTCCGGGAATGAATCCGCCGCACGGGCAACCCGGACACCGATGCGATATTCCGGTAGGCCAGCCACTGAACAGCAAGCCGGCTCCTGCAACACAAAATACAACTTCAGCACAGAATAATACCCAAACAATACAGATCGACCCGAACGGCCTACAGCCCGGAAAATTCACTGTAGATAACAATGGTCAAGCCAAGAATATAAAAACGGCTAAAGGAATGAATCCTCCGCACGGAGAGCCCGGACACCGGTGTGATATTCCGGTAGGACAACCGTTGAACAGCAAGCCTGCTCCTGCAGCACAACCGGCACAGGTTATTGCCCAGAACACTCCGGCTCCAAATCCTACACCTGCTCCTACAGGACCAAAACCGGCATTAAATCCTGCACATGGAGAACCATGGCATAATTGCGGTGTAAAAGTTGGTGAGCCTTTGCCATAATTTTCGTACTTTTGCGGTAATGAAACTAGTTCAGATCATAACGATTATTTTCTGCTTGGGTGTCTTCCTGATTCCCAAAGATAATTTTTATGCTCAGAACATGGAAGAAACCTGCTGTGCAAAAAGCCCGGCAAACGACTGCTGTACGAAAAAACATCAGGAACATTCAAAAGAAAATCACAACAAAGACCAGAAAAAATCTTCGTGCAATGACGACTGCTGTTCGTATTGCGCGATCTGTTACAGTTTTATAGAAACGCCTTTTTCCAAAGGCCTGAAGCTGGATATTTCGCTTTATAAAACCAATAAAAATTTATACTTTCAATATTCGGATCCTTACATTTCAGGACGTCTGAAGGAGATCTGGCAACCGCCCAAAATAGGTTAATTAAAAACAAATGCAACAATGTACTAGCTTAGCAATTTATTAATGATTGTTAAATAATCATGTTGTTATTGCTACATTAAATTTAATTAATCTAAATCTCAACAACAATGAAATTATATATTTCCAGGATTATTCTTGGTATATTCTTATTATTTACACCTTTTATATTGGCTCAGAATTTATCTCAAACCCAGTTTAAAGTAAAAGGAAACTGCAACCTGTGTAAAGAGCGGATTGAAAACGCCGCCAAAAAAGCAGGCGCTAAACAGGCGACCTATTCCGTTGACCTTCAAACCCTGACCGTAGAAACCGACCATACCGTTTCGGCGGACGAGATTTTAAAAAAAGTCGCTGATGCCGGTCACGACAATGAAAAGTTCAAAGCCACTGAAAGCAGCTATGATGCTCTTCCCGACTGTTGCCATTATGAGCGGAATTCACAGGCTGCAACAACTGAAAATCACGATCATCCTTTGAAAAAGGAGAATGAATTTTATGTAAAAGGCAACTGTGAATCCTGTAAGGCCAGAATTGAAAAAGCAGCCAAAGAAGCGGGCGCAGACTTTGCAGAATGGAATGCTGAAAAACAAACCGTAGTCCTGAATTTTGACCCTCACAAAACCTCATCTGATAAAATTTTAAAGAAAATCGCTGATGCGGGACATGACAATGAGAAGTATAAATCCAGTGACAATACCTATAAAAACCTTCCCTCCTGCTGCCTGTATGACCGGACGATTCCTTTCGGGGAAGCAAATCCGAAAGTGCATGCAGAAGAAGCTGAAGCATCAGG
>JBMDXW010000205.1:0-22713 GCA_048594965.1 Chryseobacterium sp. | reverse complement strand
ATGTTTTTTTCTGAAGATCCTGTCTTTATGATCCTGATTCCGCTGGGCGGCATCGATCGAATGTGAGGTATGGATGTCATCATCCTCTTCCGCGAAATCGGCAAGTTTCTCGTAATAGCAGTGAAGCTGGTCCAGCTCTTTTTCCGTGAGATCTTCAATATCCACAATCCGGTTGCTTGCTTTTTCGTTGGCTGCAATCAATTCGTTGAGTTTGATCTGGATCGCTTTCGAATCTTTATTCTGAGCCTTCTGAATTAAAAATACCATCAGGAAAGTGATGATCGTGGTTCCCGTATTGATGACCAGCTGCCAGGTTTCCGAATAATTGAATATCGGTCCTGAAACACCCCAGGCAAGAACAATAATGGTGGCTCCTATAAATGCATAAGAACTGCCTGTAAATTTTGTTGCCCAATTTGAAAATCTTTCAAATATGCTTTGATCTGAATTAGCCATTTTGTCATATTATTTAATAGTAAAAAAGCAGCAAAAACTCCGCCGAAGAGCGGAGTTTTTCAGGTTTAGTTAATGGATGAATGTTTAATTGTAGTGTATTGCTTTATCCAGTTCGATAGGATTGTTATTTTTCTTAATATTTTTCTGCATCATTTCAGAGAGTTCTTTCAGCTGCTCGGGTCTCTTCACTTCGATTCCCATTACCATAAAATGCGCATCCGGATTGGTGTTATTCTTATAATGTTCTTTAAATGTATGAAGCGGATCATTGTAATAGTCGAGCATCATTTTCTTGAGTCTCGATTCCGGAATTTTAACAGGATTCTGCCCTCCGAATTTCTCAAGGATCTCCAGGGTTTCATACGTTTTTGGCATTTTATAGCTTTTCACCAACGAAAACTTAAAATTGTCCAGATCATCATAAATCTCAAAAATCATCCCCGGCAAACCTTTAAATTTGTACGGACCTTCGTTTAAATTGATATCTTTCGTGAACCACGCAGTCCAGTTTCTGCCACCGTAGCGGGTAGTGGCTTTCTGAACCTGGTAGCCACCGATGGTTTTGGTCTCATCATCAAGCTTCCAGTTCATCTTGTCATCAGTTTCTACAAGAAACATGTTTTGGATCATGATGTAATTTGAATTGACGTTGGAATTCCTTTTTCTCGTCAGTGCAGGCGTGTCGTCCCAAACTACATTATTTTCCCCTCTTGTCTTGTTAATGGAATCAGCCACGACAAAATCATAATTATAGAACTTCACCTGGTCCGGATTCACATCCAGTACCATGCTCACTTTTCTTTTTTCAGATGATGTGGAATCCGTTTTAAAATGATATTCATAAATAAACCGGTGGGTCTGTGCAGCGAGTGTCAGGCTGAACAAAAGCATAATGAGTAAAAGCTTTTTCATAGTAATTTTAGTATTATTTTTTTATCTCCGGGTATCGAACTATTTTATCCAGCTCGATAGGATTGTTATATTTTTTTATTCGCTGTTGTTCTTCAAGCGCATATTGACGGAGCTCTTCCGGTTTGTAAATTACCCTTCCATCTTCTAAACCAAGCTTGTTATCTTCATTGATTTCGATCTGGCCGCTGTTTATAAATTTGATAGGATCATGATAATAGCTCAGCAGCATCGACTGGTATTTTGAATAAGGAATTTCTACACCTCTTGCTTTGGCATTTCTGTAAAAACTTATAAATTGGGTTTCGGCAAAGTTCTCAGATTTGTTCAGAGAGAAGTGATAATTTTCTTTTTCGTCATAAATCTCCGTTATGAGTCCCGGCAGACCGTGAAACTTATAAGGCCCTTCCTGAAGTGGAAAATCACGGGAGAACCAGGCGATCCAGTTTCTTCCTCCAAATCTGGCTGTGGCTTTCTGCACGGTAAAAGAAGATGCTTTTTTCGTCTCCTTTTCAATGTTCCATTTTATTGTTGGCTCATCTTTCAGCTGATAAATATCAAAACTCTGAATGCTGTAGAGAACATATTCATCAGTTTTACGTTTCTTGCTTAAAAGATCTGTTACTTTTCCATTGAACGTCCGTAAACCGGAAGCTTTTTCTATGGAATCACTCACGAAGAAAGGCCTTTCATAGTAAAATGTTTCATCAGGATTAATATCAAGATAATAGTTCGCTTTCCGTATTTCTTTAGAGGTGGAATCCGGGCGATAGACTACATCATAAATAAATCGGTGTGTCTGTGCCGGTAAAGACAAACTGAATAATATGAATAAGAGTATTAATTTTTTCATAGATTTATTTCCACAAATATACAAAATAAACAGAACCTTGCAATACATAATACTAATTTTAACAAATAATCTTGTACTAAAATAAAAAATCCCTCTTCTTTCGAAAAGGGATTTTTTATCATAGCAAAGTGGAATTATCACACTTTAATTTCTACGTCTACACCAGAAGGAAGTTCTAATTTCATTAGAGCATCAACTGTTTTAGAAGAAGAAGAGTAGATATCCATCAGTCTCTTGTGAGCTGATAACTGGAACTGCTCTCTTGCTTTCTTGTTTACGTGCGGAGATCTCAACACAGTGAAGATTCTCTTATTGGTAGGCAATGGGATCGGTCCGTTTACCACAGCACCGGTAGCCTTTACCGTTTTTACGATTTTCTCTGCAGATTTATCTACCAGGTTGTAATCGTAAGATTTAAGTTTTATTCTGATTCTTTGTGACATTTTAATCTAATTTAATATTAACCTTTAGCCTTAGCGATTACTTCTTCAGCAACGTTACTAGGAGCAGCTTCGTATTTTTCGAATTCCATAGAAGATGTTGCTCTACCTGAAGATAAAGTTCTAAGAGAAGTTACATAACCGAACATTTCAGATAGTGGAACGAAAGCTTTGATAACTTTAGCGTTGTTTCTGTCGTCCATACCGTTTACGGTACCTCTTCTTCTGTTAAGGTCACCTACGATATCCCCCATGTATTCTTCAGGAGTTACTACCTCAAGCTTCATGATCGGTTCCATGATAACCGCTTTCGCAGCTCTACCCGCTTCTTTGAATCCCATCTTAGCAGCTAATTCGAAAGATAGCTGATCGGAGTCAACCGCGTGGAAAGATCCGTCCTTAAGGGTAATTTTCATAGCCTCAACTTCGAAACCAGCCAATGGACCGTTCTTCATGGATTCTTTAAATCCTTTTTCAACTGCAGGAATAAATTCTCTTGGAATGTTACCCCCTTTGATTTCGTTGATGAATTCAAGACCTGTCTTACCTTCGTCTGCAGGACCGATTTCGAATACGATATCGGCGAATTTACCTCTACCTCCGGACTGCTTCTTGTAAACCTCTCTGTGGTTAGCTTTCTGAGTAAGAGCTTCTTTGTACTCTACCTGCGGCTGCCCTTGGTTAACTTCCACTTTAAACTCTCTTCTCATACGGTCTACGATGATATCCAAGTGAAGCTCACCCATACCGGAGATGATGGTTTGTCCTGAAGCCTCGTCAGTTTTAACCTGGAAAGTAGGATCCTCTTCAGCTAATTTAGCTAGAGCATTACCCATTTTATCCTGGTCAGCCTTCGTTTTAGGCTCAACAGCGATACCGATTACCGGATCCGGGAAGATCATCGATTCAAGAACGATCGGGTTCTTTTCATCAGATAAGGTATCTCCTGTTTTAATATCTTTAAATCCTACAGCAGCACCGATATCTCCAGCCTCGATATACTCAACCGGATTTTGTTTGTTTGCGTGCATCTGATAGATTCTTGAGATTCTTTCTTTGTTACCGGATCTTGTGTTCAATACATAAGAACCAGCATCCAATCTTCCTGAATAAGCTCTGAAGAATGCTAATCTTCCCACGAACGGGTCAGTTGCAATTTTGAAAGCTAATGCAGCGAAAGGCTCTTCAACAGATGGTTTTCTTTCGATATCAGCGTCAGTTCTCGGGTCTGTTCCTTTGATATTGTCCTTATCCAATGGAGAAGGAAGATATTTACAAACAGCATCAAGCATGAACTGTACTCCTTTGTTTTTGAAAGAAGATCCACAAGTCATTGGGATGATAGAAAGATCGATCGTTGCTTTTCTAAGTGCTTCGTTGATTTCCTCTTCAGAAATTGAATCCGGATCTTCGAAGAATTTCTCCATCAAAGTTTCATCGTAGTCAGCAACAGCTTCTACCAATTTCTCTCTATATTCAAGAACTTCATCTTTCATGTCTTCAGGAATCGGAACTACTTCATAAGTAGCACCCTGTCCTGCTTCATCCCAGATGATCGCTCTGTTTTTGATTAAGTCTACAACTCCTTTGAAGTCTTCTTCAGCACCGATTGGCAAAACGATTGGAACGGCGTTGGATCCTAGCATTTCTTTTACTTGTTTTACAACGTTCAAGAAGTCAGCACCCTGTCTGTCCATTTTATTTACGAATCCCATTCTTGCTACTTTGTAGTTGTCGGCAAGTCTCCAGTTTGTTTCAGACTGAGGCTCTACACCGTCTACGGCAGAGAAAAGGAATACCAATCCGTCCAATACTCTCAAAGATCGGTTTACTTCTACGGTGAAGTCAACGTGTCCCGGGGTATCGATGATGTTGAAGTGGTAAGGTTTTGTTTCAGGTAATTTCTTACCTTGATCTGTTGGGAAATTCCAGTTACAAGTAGTTGCAGCAGAAGTAATGGTAATCCCTCTTTCTGCTTCCTGTTCCATCCAGTCCATTGTAGAAGCACCGTCGTGAACCTCTCCAATTTTGTGGTTTACACCTGTATAGAATAAAATCCTTTCTGTAGTGGTTGTCTTACCCGCATCAATGTGAGCAGCAATACCAATATTTCTTGTAAATTTAAGATCTCTTCCCATTTCAGATTAGAATTTGAAGTGTGAGAAAGCTTTGTTTGCTTCCGCCATTTTGTGAGTATCCGTTTTCTTTTTGAAAGCAGCACCTTCTTCTCTTGAAGCAGCTACAACTTCGTTAGCCAATTTCAAAGCCATCGACTTATCATTTCTGGCTTTGGAATATTTGATTAACCATTTCATTGCCATAGAAATTTTTCTATCAGCTCTGATTGGCATTGGGATCTGGAAGTTAGCTCCACCTACTCTTCTGGAACGTACTTCTACGTGAGGCATTACATTAGTAAGTGCATCTTTCCAGATTTCAAGGGCTGTTTTCTCAGTATCTCCTTTTTTAGTTTCTACGATATCCAGTGCATCATAGAAAATTTTGAATGCGATTGACTTTTTACCGTCAAGCATTAAGTTGTTTACGAATCTTGTTACCAACTGATCATTAAATTTCGGATCTGGTAACAACGGTCTTTTTTTCGCTTTTGTCTTTCTCATTGTTTCTGTACCTTATTTAATGATTATTTTTTCTTTCCTTTTGCTGGTGCAGCTGGTGCCTGACCTGGTTTAGGTCTCTTCGCTCCATACTTAGATCTTCTCTGTGTTCTTCCATTTACACCTGCAGTGTCTAATGCACCTCTTACGATGTGGTAACGTACTCCCGGTAGGTCTTTCACCCTTCCGCCTCTTACCAATACTATCGAGTGCTCCTGAAGATTATGTCCTTCGCCCGGGATGTAGGCGTTAACTTCTTTACCGTTAGAAAGTCTTACCCTCGCAACTTTTCTTAGTGCAGAGTTCGGTTTCTTCGGTGTAGTAGTATATACTCTCGTACATACACCACGTCTTTGTGGACAAGAATCAAGGGCAGCCGATTTGCTCTTCTTGGCAAGCGTGGCTCTTCCTTTTCTTACTAATTGTTGAATAGTAGGCATTTAATTGCTTTTTATTTTAGGGTGCAAAAATAATAATATTTTTTTAATTAACAAGCAGTTATGTAGAAATTCCACTCTTTATTAAATTTTAATTAACAATGAGGCGGAAACAGAGAGCATCAGCGGAGATCTAATTGTGATGTGTATAAAACTTTCGACTTATCTCTTACCGTATCGGTTTTTATCCACTTTATTTTAGGGTTAATCGTTCCTGCAATGCTTTCTTTTAGTTTACCTTTCTGGTTGTTGGTATGAATGTATTTAAAGGATTTATCTAAAAGCGGGAAATAATAAGTGGTAACCGTCACCATATTCTTTTCATCATTATAAATATATTTCTTATCCTTAAACTTTGCCATCTGCGGCTCAATGGTCTTTTTATTCTCCAGATAATTGCCCGGATCCTTTAATCCGTACAAAACTAAAAAACAAAAAAAGAAGCAACTTACCCTCCAGATCAGTTTATCAGAAGTATTTTTTTGAAAATATAATATCAGAAATGAGAAAAACAGGCAAAAATTAGAAGTTGCCATCAGCCTTACTCCCAATTCTTCGATTTGCTGAAACCATCCGGAGATCAGCAATGCAAAACCATAAATTCCGGCTATCACCCATAGAAGATTATGAAAGTAATATAAAGATGTGTCTTTCGCCCTTTTATAATATTGAAGCAGGTACCGGAAAATAAACAAGTCAATAATAAAAACTACAGACTGAAAAGCCATACTTCCGAAACTGCCGGAAATCGGTTTTATGGCAATAAACGGATCCACAGCATTCACCAGACCAAAAATATTCCTTACCAACTGGCGAAGAGAATGATCTCCTGCTTCCCCTCTCAACCCTTCTCCCGTAAGGCTTCCGAAATGCAGGTAATTCAGCAGAAGATATCCTCCGATACCCAATCCGGAAATTATGAGAAACAGCAGCAAAGCTTTAAAGTAGACCGTATTTTTTAATCTTAAGAAGAAAAAGCAGGTAAATAATACTGCTGCGACATAAATATATATCCCTGAATATCTTACCAGAAACATAAAGATCAGCATGACCGCTGCTGCTGCTGCGTTCAGATATAACTTGTTTCCGGAAAACACCTGGTGTAAAAAATATAAGAGGAAATACATGAAAAAAATAAAAGGTCCTTCAGACATTGCACCGAAAAAAGCAAAATAAAAGGTCTTGCCTGCAAAAACCAAAACCGTTTCCCTGAAATAGAATTTTTTACAATAAGAAAATAAAAGAATAATAACCGTACATAATAAATTAATAATCTTTGAGGCCCAAAAATAATCTTTGGTAAAAAGACAAACCAGTTTCAGTAAAACAGGATACCCCAAAGGAAAAAGATTGGTTTCAGGATGAGGAAGATCCGAGGAAATACCAAAATAAGAAAGGCTGTCTGAACCGATCCCTCCAAATGAAATAAAAAAAGTCTGGAAGAAATATACTGCAATGATTACACAAGCCAGTATCTTATATTTCATGATGATATTAATTTTTGCTGCAATAATAAGCAAACTTATTTAAAAACATCACAATAGCCATCATCAATCATTCATCTTTATTTTCGGCATAATATTTACATAAATTTGTGCATCATAATAAACTATATACGATATGAAAAATTCTAATATCATCGGACTTCAGGAAGCCGATTGCCAGAAAATTGCAGAAAAACTAAATATCCTGCTTGCCAACTATTCCGTGTTCTATCAGAATACCAGAGGATCTCATTGGAACATCAAAGGAGATCAGTTCTTTACCCTGCATCCTAAGTTTGAAGAACTTTACAACAACCTCGTATTAAAGATTGACGAAATTGCAGAGCGAATACTGACATTGGGAGCGACACCTGCGCACAACTATTCCGATTACCTTAAAGTGGCAACGATCAAAGAAAGCCAGGAGGTAAATGATGCCATAAAAAGCGTGGAAATTATTTTAAACTCCTTCAAAGTAGTCATTGATCTTCAGCGGGAACTTCTTGACATGACCGACAAAGCGGGTGATGAAGGTACCAATTCCCAAATGAGCGACTATATCACAGAACAGGAAAAAGAAGTATGGATGTACAATTCTTATCTCGGAAAATAAATAAGTGTAACCCGAATATTAAAAAAATCACCTTACATTTAGGTGATTTTATTTTTATTAATTATATTTGCGTATAAAATACACAATTATGCAAGACGTACGACTGAACTCCATTTTAGATAATGATTTCTATAAAATAACCATGCAGAATGCCGTGGTCAAATTATTTCCCGGCTCTGTAGTAAAATACGAATTCATCAACAGGGGAAAACATCTGTTTCCGGAAGGATTTGCTTCCGCTTTAAGAGAAGCCGTTAACAAGATGGCTGAACTGAAGCTTACCAAAGAGGAGAAAAAATTTATGGCCCGAACATGTCCGTATATTGATCTTCCCTATCTTGATTTCCTAGAAGGCTATCATTACGACCCGTCTGAAGTTAAAATCCACCAGGAAGGAAGTGAGCTCTCCGTGATTGTGGAAGGACTCTGGTACCGGACAATTTTATGGGAAGTTCCTTTACTGGCGCTTATCAGCGAGCTTCATTACGAGATGAACCACATGGAAAGAGATCCCAACGAAATCATCATGAACAGGACCCTTGAAAAAGCCGCCACCCTGGAAAAGCTCGGGGTAAATTTTGCTGAATTCGGAACCAGGAGAAGACATTCCCACAAAGTGCAGAACCTGGTCATGGAAGCTCTTACGCAAAAAAAGAATTCAACATTCATCGGAAGCTCAAACGTACATTTTGCTATGAAATACGGAGTAAAGCCTATCGGAACCCATGCTCACGAATGGTTCATGTTCCACGCCGCCGAATATGGTTTTAAAATGGCCAACGAGCTGGCATTAGAACACTGGGTAGACGTTTACCGAGGTGACCTTGGTGTTGCGCTTTCAGATACTTATACCACAGATGTTTTTTTCCAGCAGTTCGATAAGAAATTTGCCAAGCTTTTTGACGGCGTGCGCCATGACAGCGGCGATCCTCTGGTATTTGCCGACAAAACGATTGCCCACTATGAAAGACACGGAATCAATCCACTGTTTAAATACATCATTTTTTCCGATGGATTAAACCTTGAAAAAGTAGAGGAAATTACCAATTACTGCCAAGGAAAAATCGGGGTATCGTTCGGTATCGGAACCAACCTCACGAATGATGTAGGTTTAAAACCAATGAATATCGTCATGAAACTCATCGGCGTTCAGGCTCCCAATAAAGAATGGATCCCTACCGTAAAACTTTCCGACGAACATGGAAAATATACAGGAGATCCTAAAATGATTGAATTGGCAAAAGAGTTTTTGAGAATAAAAAGCTGAGCTTTGCTGGTTTTATAAGTAACAACATTTTCAAAATAAAATAAAGAATTAAACCTTTTCTTTTCATAAATTAGCTACAAATCATCAGCATATTTTATGACTGGAATATAAAAGACAATAACCATCAAAATTATATTGTATGAAAAACCTGAAGTCAACCAAGCTTTCAAGACAATCACTGAAAGACATTTTCGGAAGCGGCGGAAATTTACAGCCTGCTTTGGAATGCTATTCTAATAGGGATTGCAGTCATTACGGCGAAGCTCTTATCATGTGTCCGGACGGAACAACATCAATGACAAACTACAGCTGTATGGGCGGATATTGTATGATGAATAACGGATTCTGCGCACCCGACAGTCCATCTCCCGTACAAACACCATAAAGGATCAAGCCTATACTAAAAGTGAGTCCGAGAGCTCACTTTTAGTATTTGTATAAATTCCTTTTATTCACATTTTGCCAAGTTTCTTCAGCAATATAGCTTCCATTTTCTCGTATCCCTTTGCCGTGGGATGAATCTCATCTTCAGTATACATTTTATCAAGACCGTTTCTGGAATCTTTCATCTGAGAATGGTAATCAATGTAAACAAGATTATTCTTTTTGGCATACGCCTCAATCATCTTATTGAGCGCAATCACTTTTTCCGCAGGATGCATGTCTTTTCTCCAGCCAAAATCATAAGCCGGAAGTACAGAACATAAAACAACCTTGATATTATTCGCCTTTGCCAATTCGGCCATCGAAACAATATTTCCGAAAACTTTATCCAGCGAAATCGGACCTTGATTTTCTGCGATATCATTGGTCCCGGCCAGAATGATTACGCGTTTTGGCTTCAGTTTAATGACATCCTCCCTGAATCTCAAAAGCATTTGTGAAGTCACCTGCCCGCTGATTCCTCTTCCGACGAAATTATTCTTCCTGAAAAAATCGGGATCCTTGGAAACCCAGCCTTCGGTGATCGAATCCCCCATGAAGACGGAATTGGGAGTAACTTTTGCAGCCATGACTTCCTGATTCTGCTTTTCGTATTTGGCATAATTCGCAAAATCCTGCCCTGACAAGACCGCTGAAAAAACAAAGGCGGTAAAAATTAATGCTTTCATTAAAAATATTTTTTATTAAACCTATCAACAACGGAGCAAATATACGTTTTGAAAGTATTAAGCCCATCGTCTCGGTAATTTTAAAACAAAAAATAATGAACAGGATAAAACTTACGGTTTCCCATAAAAGAAATCATTATTCCTTTTTGTAATTTTGGAAAATGGAGATTACCTATTTAATAATCGGATGCATCGCAGGAGGAATTATCGGGGCGGTCATTCAGTATTTTGCACTGAAGTCGTCAATGATTTCAAGAAAGTCCTACGATGAGCTTAATAATTTATACATTAAAAAAAATTCCGACCTGGAAAACTCGAATCTTAAAATACGCGAGCTTGCTCAGCATATTGAAAAAGAGAAAGAAACCCATCTTCAGCAAAGCGATCTTCTCAATGATCTGAAAAATGAGTTTGCCAAAATTTCCGCCGAATATTCCTCACTGAACACTCAGTTTCTGGACCAAAAACAGCTGTATTCAAAGCAAACCTTACAGATAGACAGCTTGCTTACAGAGAAGCAGTCGCTCTTTGCCAGAAACTCTGAACTGTCGGCCATTAATGAAAGTTTACAAAAATCCCTTCAGACCCAAAAAGAAGAGATCAAAAAGATCCAGGAAGAATCCAAACTGCAATTTGAGAACCTTGCGAATAAAATACTTGAAGAAAAGAGTGAAAAATTTACCACCATCAACCAAAATAACCTGAAAACCATCCTTGAGCCTTTCCAGGATAAGATCACCGACCTTAAAAACCGGGTGAACGAAGCCTACGAAAAAGAAAACAAAGAACGTTTTTCCCTGGCCGAAAAAGTAAAAGAACTTGCCGAGCTGAACCAGCAAATTTCCGAAGATGCAAAAAAGCTGACCCGGGCTCTGAAAGGCGAAAGCAAAACGCAGGGAAACTGGGGTGAAATGATCCTTGAAAGCATCCTTGAGAAATCGGGACTGGTGAAAGGAAGAGAATATTTCCTGGAACATGAGCTTCGGGACGAGGACAACAAAGCCCTTTTCTCAGAGTTTTCCGGCAAAAAAATGCGCCCGGACGCCGTGGTAAAATATCCTGACGAAAGAAATGTCATTATCGATTCTAAAGTTTCCCTTACCGCTTTTACAGAACTTGTGGATGAAATTGATCCTGACGTATATCTGATGAAACTCAACCAGCATCTGACCTCGGTCAAAAATCACATCTCTCAGTTGAGCCAGAAAGCTTACGATGATTATGGAAAGTCACTGGATTTCGTCATGATGTTTATCCCAAGCGAACCCGCTTATATCGCCGCCATGCAGGCAGATCAGAATTTATGGAATTACGCGTACGACCGGAGAATCCTCTTGCTCAACCCAAGCAATCTGATCACCTCGCTGAAACTGATTGCCGATCTCTGGAAGCGTGAATATCAAAACCGTAACGCGATGGAAATTGCCGACCGAGGGGCGCGACTCTATGATAAATTCGTCGGCTTTGTAGACAATCTCGAAAAGATCGGCAAGAATCTTGACCTGGCCAAGAATACCTATAATGAAGCGTATAAGCAACTTTCCACCGGAAACGACAATCTCGTACTGCAGACACAGAAATTGAAATCACTTGGCATTAAAAATAAAAAAGACCTTCCCCAAAGCATGATCGACAATTCCCAGACTTATCTGAATATTTGAGGCGAATAAATACATCCCGGCTACTTTTAGCCGGATTTTTTTTGCTGAATTGCTGTTTAGAAAAAATTAAAAAAATAATTTTACATAATTTTGCGGAATGTTAATAGAAAGCTTCCAGAACGAAAAGGTAAAATACATCACCAAACTCCTTACGGATAACCGGTTCAGAAAAAAATCAAATGTCTTTGCCGTTGAAGGGCAACAGGAAAATGAGCGTGCACAGAGATTTGGTTTTGAGCCTATTGAATTTTTTATCTGTGAAAAAATCTTCCAAGGACAAACCCCGCAAGGAAAAATTCATCTCGTAAGTGATAAAGTCTATGAGAAAATTGCTTACCGTGGAAGTTCAGAAGGAATCATCGGGATTTATCATACGAAAGCGGAAGATATCACATCATTTGTTCCGAAAGAAGACTCTACGATCATTATTGTGGAAGGCGTGGAAAAACCCGGCAATTTGGGCGCTATACTGAGAAGTTGTGAGGCATTCGGTATCGATGCACTGATCGTGTCCGACGGAAAAACAGACTTCTACAATCCAAATGTGATCAGATCCAGCGTTGGCTGCCTGTTTGGAATGAATGTTTTCCAGGCGGACAATGAAACAACTTTGGAATTCCTGAAAAAAAACAGCTACCACCTCTATACGACTATTATGGATGAGCATTCGAAAGAGCTTTACCTCAGGGATTTTAAAGAAAAATCAGCGGTAATATTCGGCACGGAACATTCGGGTCTGAGTGCGTTCTGGAAAGGAAAAGGAAAAAACACGCTTATTCCCATGAGCGGAAGCATCGATTCCCTTAACCTGAGCAATGCTGTTGCGATTGCATGCTACGAAGCACTGAGACAAAAGAAGTCATAGACATTTTATTAATAAGCATAAAAAAACCGCATCACAGAGTGAGCGGTTCTTTTATTTTTAAAGCGTGCTTTAATTATTTCTTAGCAGCTTCTTCTTTTTTCTCTTCAGCTTTAACTTCTTCTTTAGCTACTTTAGCGTCAGCTTTTACTGAATCTTTAGCAGCATCAGCGTTAGCTTTTACTGAATCTACAGTAGCATCAGCAGTAGAATCGATAGCAGTAGTAGCTGAATCAGCAGTAGCGTTTACTGAATCTACAGATCCTTCAGTAGTGTTAGCTTCAGTTTTTTTACAAGCAACTAGAGAGATTGCAGCGATAGCAGCTACGAATAATGACTTTTTCATAATAAATTAAATTTAATTTTGTTAATATTGTTTTATAAAATCTTTTCTCTGTTCGGTTATTTGAACAAGACAAAGGTATAGCAGATAGAAAATTTGTGTAGGAAAAATAATTGTAATACCTTTGTAAAATAGTTTTACAAATAAATACAACTGATAATCAATAATTTAATTATTTTAAAATAAATTGACTGATCTGGATCTATTACACTTTGAGCAGCTGAAAAAGGATGTACAGGCTCAATATTTGAAAGAATACACCCCTTCCTATGATGATATTTCAAAATGGAAGGGAATTGATATTATCTATTTTCAGGAAGATCTGAGAAAAAAGGCGAAAGGAAACATTAGCGAAAAATCCTTTTATACGTATTTTAAAAATTCACCTGTTACCAAATTGCCGAGAATCGACATGCTCAATTTACTGAGCATTTATGCGGGTTACGACTCATGGTACGAATTTAAAAAACAACACCTTTTTGCCGGTGAACTTTTACAGGATGACGAAGGCCTTAGTGAAGAAAATCTTCAGGAACTGGAAAAAACCGTTTCAGCATCGCCTGCAGTGACCGAAAATGAAATTCTGTCACAAAAACAGGGAGAAACAACACCTGAAAATACAGTTTTACAAAAATCGATAAATGAAAATCAAGCAGTTAGTCAAAAAAATGATCTGACAGCAACCACTCAATCCGAAGAGCAAAAAACCAGGAAAAGTTTCATCCGAAAAAATGTGTGGGCTATCGTAACTTCCGTTTTGGTGGTTTTGACCGGTCTTTTAGGATTTAAAGACGCCTTGTTTTCAAAAACCTATAAATACTGCTTTACGGATGCAGACCGCGGGGTAGGCGTTGTGAATACATTGGAAATAAAAGTAATTAAAGAAAACGAATCCCCTATTCTTTATAAAATAAAGCCAGGAGATTGTTTTTACTACTCTACAAAGGATAAGAATCTCAAAATGCAGATCAGCTCACCGTTTTACGAGTATCTTGAGGTTAACAGAAGTCTTGAAAATGCCCCGGATGAGGAAATTATCGAGCTGAAACCGGACGACTATAAGATGGCAGCCTATTATTTCTCCATTAAAGATGCCAACGGGGATCCTGAGGAGCTCAAAAAAAAGAGAAGCCAGCTGGAAAGCCTTATCAGCAACAATGCCGTGATTTACCAGATTTATGACAATAATATTTACGGTATCGAAAGACTGGATAAACAGAAATATATTACGCTGGTTACCACACCCACCACGTCTTTAAAAAACCTTAGCGTAATAGAAATGAAAAAAGACAACGGAAAAATCATCTCCATCAAATTTAAAATTGCAACAGATGAAAAGAATAAATAACTTTTTAATTTTTACTTTATTGCTTCTCGCATTTGTTTCCTGCAACAATAAAAAAACGGAAATCAGTGATCTGGATAAACTCCGAAACAGCAATAATACCAAAACATATCCTGCCGTACAGATGGACAGCGCACAGGCAATCAACTACATCACCAAACAAAAGGTACAGGAACTTCTTGATCTTTCAACGCTATACTTATCGGGAAACAAAAATACCGAAATAGACACCCTGATTTTTTCCCAGATGCAAAGCTATTTTCATAAGCCTGACAGTGCAACATTCAAAAATCTCTTCCGTGAACTCGACAGCCTGAAAGTGAAAAGCGTAAAGGTAAACAACCTCGAAGTCTACAAAGACCTCCACAATCAGGACACGCTGGATTTTGCAAAATTCAATGTGGAATATTTTGATAATAAGAATAAATCATTGGGAACATTTGAGAAAAATGCGCAGTACATTCTGGTCTCTACGCCCAATACAAAAAAAGAGTTCAAATTTTTCTTCCTGAACTTTTATTCTAATCCTTTGCTTAAAAAAGACAGTACGTCTGTAGGAGTAACAAGATAGTCTAACGGAATATCAAATTCCCAGACATCATCGATATTTTCATCGGGGTTAAAGTAGTTAACCCCGATTTTTTTTGATTTCTCCGGTAAATTTCCAAAAAACCCGTCATAAAATCCTTTACCATATCCTACCCGATTTCCTCTTTTATCACAATACAATAATGGGGTAATAACATAGTCAAAGTCCACAATTTCAGAATCTTTACTTGAAACCGGCTCCGAAATACCCCATCCGTTAAGCTCAAATTCAGTATCCGTAAAGATTTCAACAGAGATTAAAGAAGCTTCTGCTATTTTGGGCACAAAAACCCTGATGTAATGGCTTAAAAAATAATCGATAAACAGGCTGGTATCTATCTCCCTGAATTTCTGAATCGGTATAAAAAGATGCACTTTCTGACCTGGAAGTGGCTTAAAATAACTTATGAAATTTTCAAAAATACTTTTAGATAACAAGAAAGCCTCATCGTCTGACAAGGCTTTTCTTTTTTGCAAATATATTTTTCTAAGTTCTGCTTTTAACATCAGATTATACTTTTTCAGCAGGTAAAATCTTATACATCTTATCAGAAAGGCGAACTCTGAAGGGCAGTTCAAAAGTTACCTGGTCTCTTTTAGCAGCTGTTTCCACAGGACCTCCATTGGCATAAAGTTCGGTAATGATCACTTCCTGCTCTCCGGTGGTAGGTCCCGAAATCAACACCTTATCCCCTACGGACAGCACGTCGTTTTCCACGAGGAACTGTGCAATCTTTGATTTGGTGAAGTAATGCTCAGCTTTCCCGATTAAGGTTTTCTTAACTTTTATTTTCTGACGGATATCTTTCACCTCTGCTTTTGCAAGAGGTTTATCAGGAAGGTCTCCGGATTTTTTGAACTTCAGAGCCTCCGATTTCCCTTTTCTGAAGACTTTATTGCCTACTTGTAGACCCTTTCTCAATTTCAGCTGCTCTTCCCATGGCAAATGAATGGTTTCCTGGCATTCTGTAGAACAGCAGTTTTCCATCGCCGCTTTACATTCGTCACACTGGATGAAAAGCAGATGGCAGGCATCATTGGCACAGTTCGTATGATTATCACAAGGTTTTCCGCACTGGTGGCACTGGGCAATGATGTCATCCGTGATCCTTTCTCCCAACCGGTGATCAAACACAAAGTTTTTACCAATAAACTTACTTTCAATTCCTTCTTCTTTGATCTGGCGGGTGTATTCTATAATTCCGCCTTCCAGCTGAAATACATTTTTGAAACCCTGGTGTTTAAAGTAAGCACTCGCTTTCTCGCAACGGATTCCTCCTGTACAGTACATCAGCAGATTTTTATCTTCTTTGTAATCCTGCAGCTGATCATTAATAATAGGAAGACTCTCTCTGAAATTCTCCACATCGGGCGTGATGGCACCTTCAAAATGGCCTACTTCACTTTCATAATGATTCCTGAAATCGACAACAATGGTGTTGGGATCTTCAAGAAGCTCATTAAATTCTTTCGCCCGAAGGTGTACTCCTTTATTTGTTACATCAAAGGTATCATCATTGAGACCGTCGGCAACTATTTTATGTCTTACTTTGATGGTAAGCTTTAAAAAGGAATGATTATCCTGCTCCACTGCTACATTCAGACGGATGCCTTTCATAAAATCGTATACCTCCAGTGTATTGCGGAAAGCCTCAAAGTTCTCTGCAGGAACACTCATCTGAGCGTTGATTCCTTCATGTGCGACATAAATACGGCCTAATGCATCGAGGGCATTCCAGGCTATGAATAAGTCATCGCGAAATTTCTTGGGATCTACAATATGGGCATACGCATAGAAAGACAGAGTAAGGCGCTCTTTTCCGGCCTCATCAATAAGTCGTGCTCTTTCTTCTGCGCTTAAGGTGTTGTACAGTTGCATGCTATAAACGTTTTAAGTGAGAAAAATTAATGGTGCAAAGATAAACATTTTTTCAGATTTAAAATTAAGCTGAGCAGCGAATGGTAAAAATTCATATTTAAATAGGACCATCTTTAACCTTTTATATGACAATTGTATCTCACTTATGACAATTTGTCTTTAATAAAAATTTAATAATCGTTAACTGCCGTTTTAACAATTACGACTTAATCCATAAAGTATTGCTATTCTCGTTAAATTTTAGTTAAAATTGAAACTTTATATATTAATTGCATACCTATTTAGCATTAAATTTGTTTTAGATAAAACGAAAAAGTGAACAAAAAATCAACAAACAAGAAAGATATAAAATGAAGAGTACTTTAAAAAAACTATTACCATTTGCCGTAGTAGGCGTTATCTCAGGGGCTACTGCCGTTGGAGGTATCCAATATCTCAATCACAATTCTGATGGCTCCGACCAGTCATATTTTACAAAATCAGCTTCCAATGTGAGCTTTGCCGGGATGAATTCCGGTATGGTTGGTGATGATTTTGTTAAAGCCGCAAAAACAACAGTTCCTGCCGTAGTAACCATTAAAAATTACCAGTCGAGATCTGCCAACCGTGCATCGGAACAGGACCTCTTTGACTTCTTTTTCGGGGATCCTTTCGGGGGAAGAGGAAACCAGAGACAGAGACAGCAGCAGCAGGCACCGGACAACATGCCTTCCGGAATGGGTTCCGGGGTCATTATTTCTCCTGACGGATATATTATCTCCAATAACCATGTTGTTGCCGGGGCGAATAAATTGGAGGTGGTTTTAAGCAATAAAAAATCGTATATCGCAACTTTAGTGGGCACAGACCCGAATACCGATATTTCACTGTTAAAAATTGAGGAAAAAGGATTGCCTTACCTGAATTTTGCCAATTCTGACAACATCGAGGTCGGACAATGGGTATTGGCTGTCGGTAACCCGCTGGGACTGAATTCTACAGTAACCGCCGGTATTATTTCGGCAAAAGGAAGAGGGATCGGAATTCTGAGTTCACAAGGCAAAGCAGCTAACCCGATTGAAAGCTTTATCCAGACTGATGCGGCCATTAACCCTGGAAATTCAGGAGGTGCGCTTGTAAATACAAATGGCGATCTGATCGGTATCAATTCAGCGATTCAGTCTACAACTGGATATTATCAGGGATACGGATTTGCGGTTCCTTCGAATTTGGCGCGAAAAATCGTTGAAGACATCAAGAAATTCGGTATCGTACAGAGAGGCTTCCTCGGTGTTCAGTCTTTAGATTTGTCCAATGACATGCAGGTAGCCGCTTACAACAGAGAGAAAAAAACCAACATTAAGTCCGGTTCGGGAGTTTATGTAACAGGCTTTGGAGACAACAGCGGCGCAGAAGATGCAGGATTAAAAACAGGCGATATCATCACTAAAATCGACAATACCATGGTGACTGATTTTGCAGACCTTTCTATTGCCATCGGCAGCAAACGGCCTGGAGATAAAGTAGCCGTAACGTACACAAGAAACGGTAAAGAGAATATTGCTACCGTAACCCTCAGAGATCAGAAAGGAGGAACCAGCACCAGAACAAAAGCCGACCTTAGCGTAAGCGAAAAGATCGGTGCCGAATTTAAACCTTTGGACGAAAGATTTAAAACCGACTACGGACTGAACAGCGGTGTGATCGCTTCAAATGTCGTAGAAGGAAGCGAAATAGCAAAAATAGGAATCGTAGACAACTATATCGTCATTGAAATTAATGGAAAGCCCGTTAATTCTCAGAAAGATGTTGAAAAGATTCTTGACAAGTATTCAGGAAACGTATCGGTAAAATTTGTTGACAATTACGGTCAGATCTACACCAGAGGTTTCAAGATGCCTTAAGAAATTAACCTAAACTTTCATATCAACAAAAAAATCGCTGCAATGATCATTACAGCGATTTTTATTTATTATTGATTTACCTTTTCGGAGATTCTCTTTTTCTTTTTGCGCTCATAAATAATTTCTACAATTTTACCGCCGATCCACGAGAAAGGAAAGAAAGTAAGGAAAATGGAGATCTTATAAAAGGTCGGATGATAAGGGAAAACAATAACATCCAGCATGGCCAGGAAAAGCATGATAAACCCTATGAGAATAGCATAAGCTACTTTTGCATATTTAACAATCATTGCTGTAGCCACACCGCCAACGGTCGTTCCCAATCCGGAAATAAATAAAAGAAATCCAAAGAAAGCATCGTCGTTCTGCATGCTTTGAAGGAATCTCTGCCAATGTTCAAAGGGAGCAAAAGCATCGAAAGTAACCCATTGCGGAAACGCTCTTATCCCAAGAGTAATAATAAGTCCGGCAATTCCCAGACCTACAATGACCGCAATTGTATTCCTTATAAAATTCATTAATCCTGATGAGCAATCATAGAAATTTCGATATCCACATTTTTCGGCAGGCAGGAAACCTGTACGGTTTCACGAGCCGGAAAGCTTTCTGCATCCAGATAAGAAGCATAAATATCATTCATTACGGCAAAATCGTCCATACTTTTCAGGAAGATTGTCGCTTTTACAACATTTCTAAAAGTCATTCCTGCTTCTGTAAGGATAGCTTCAAGGTTTTTCATCACCTGGTGCGTTTCCTTTTCAATTCCTTCCACCAATTTACCTGTTGCAGGATCTACAGGAATCTGACCGGAGATATAAAGAATTCCGCTGACCATATTGGCTTGAGAATAGGGCCCGATAGCTGCAGGAGCATTTACAGTGTTGATTATTTTTTTCATTAGAATTTATTTTGGGTGCAAATATAAAATTTATATTCTATTTCTATAATCAAATATCAAATCTAATGCTAGAATGGTGCATTTGGCTGAGTAAAACTTCGGTCTTTATATTTCAACGCATCACTTAAGATGTTGGCTTTGATCCCGATAAAGAAATCATACACCTTGTATTGTCCGAAAGGTACCCAGTTGAAATTGATCGTAAAACTTCGCTGATCCCTGGAAAAACCGATCCTGGTGTACGCCAATTGCTTGGTCACCATATCGTAATGCGTACTTCCATTGATATTCCAGTATGGGGTGAGCTTGATGCTTCCGTCTAGACCCACTGAAGCGAGCCTGGTAGGCGTCCTGGATGCATAACTTTTGGTGTAGGCATAATTGGCATTAACGTTCAGCGTCCAGGCCTGATCAAAATGGGCGTAATGATCGTCATCAAAATAATAATTTTCATTCCTGATCTCCCCTTTTGACTGATATTTTTTGGAATAATCTACTTTTTCACCAAAAATCTCACTGCTCAAAGGATAAGAGAGCTGAACATTGAACCCCTGCACACTGAAGCCTCCAAGATCTTCTGTTCTGATCCCGGTATCCTGCCCCGGCAGATAAATGATCTTATACGGATCCAGCGACAGGCTGGTATTGACATTTAACTTATTATTAAAGAATGAAGACTGCCCATTGATGGTGATAATCGAAAGAGGGTGATCTTTCGCGGCAAAGTTGTAGTTTCCGGCAAGGTTCAGCGATTCAAAGATCTTCAGTTTCTTTATACCTGTAGAATCTTTCTTAGACTTTACTTTCATTTCAATATTGTTCCCGATATTGAAACCTAAAGCACCCACCATTCCGCTGGTAGGGCTGCCGATAATCCCGCCATCAAATATAGAGTATGGCGTCAAAGCTCCGTTGGCATCGTAATAGTTCTTGTAATAACCGAAGCCGGAACCTCCGAAATCCGGAGAATACGTAAACCCGATACTTGGGGTCATCATGTGTCTGATGGCCTCAATAGTAGATCCTTTTTTGAAGTTTTTCACGCCATATAATATAGTCTGGATACTGGCCGTAGTAGAAAAGGTAGAATATCCCGATATCCCTTTTTCGGTTTCGGTGACAGGCCGGTTCAATAAGGGATCATAATACTTTTTTACCGTTTTTGTCGTTAAGGCATTGTCGATATTTGCTCCCAAGCTGAAAGTGAAGTATTTGGCAACCGTCGTATTTGTTCCTAAAGCAATATTATTTTTAAGACCGGTCTGCATCTTATCCCACATGGCGGCCGTAAAAAGCTCACCTTCATTAGTCTGTACGTAATTTGTCAGATTGAGCCCGGTATTGACCGTGATATTCTCCAGAAGACCTGTTCTTGTGCCGGTTTTGGAAGGAAAAAGATAAAACTGGTTGATCGCCACGTTCATCTGAGGAAGGCGAAGATCTGATAATCCCGTTGCAAAATTCTGAGAATAAGATGCCGTAGCCGTGATGGTGGAAGGCAGCTTCAAAAACCTTTTGGTAATGGTTACTGTGGAGTTTTGCTGTGTATTTAATACATTCTGATTTAAAATATAATTGTTGTTCAGGGTATTGTTATAGAATTTCGTGCTCACAATATCCACAGATGCTGAGAAATTCAGAAAAGGATTCGCTTTTGTATCTTGCGTGTGTCTCCAGGCAATTCTGTAAGTGCTTGTTTTTCCATAGTCATCAAGACCTTTGATTCCCCGTACAGCCGTTCCGATATCCGCGGAAAAATTCCCCGAATAACGGTATTTCTTCACATAGTTCATTTCCGGCCGCAAGTTCCAGCTTCCTTTTGTGTAAATATCGGTAAGAATTTTAAGGTCAAAATGCTCACCGATAGGCTGATAATATCCCAGACCGTTCAGGAAAAACCCGACATCCTGTCTTTCCCCGAAACTCGGAATGAGAATCCCCGCCGATCTTTTGTCTGAAAAAGGCAGGATCGCAAAAGGCATAATCAAAGGCGTCGGAACCTGCTCGATATACATCTGGATAGGTCCGGAAATGATGGAGGACTTATTTTTGGTTTTAACCAGTTTGATATTGGATGCCCGTAAATGATAATCTGCCGCCGTATCTTTCTTTTTAATAAAATAGTCGTCAGTGGTATAATTCGCGCGTCTCATGGCAAAAACGGAGTCGTTGTATTTTTTTGTCTTTTCAGCAACAATCACGCCTTCATTCTCTTCGGTTCTGGCATTAAAAGCAATCGCTTTTTTTGTTTTGGTATTATACTGAAACTCATCCGTTTCATATTTTTTCCCAGCCTGGGTGATCACCGCCGGTTCGATATATTTCCCTAATGAATCCTGTTTTCCGCGTGCATACATGAGGCTTTTCGACTCGTCAATGGAAATGTAGTCTGCGTCAATCTGGACATCCTGGTATTTTACCTGGGCATTCTTATTGAGATAGATCATTTTTTTCTGAAAATCCCTGCGGTTGTAGTCGGCTTTGGTCTGAAGAACGCTTTCGAGAGGTTCTTTTTTCAGGACGATCGTATCTTGTTTGGGAATAGTGTCATTAACCGTATTTTTAGTCAATTTTTCAGAAGTTTCTTGTGCTAAAAAATTGTTAAAAATTAGGATAATTAAAATTTGTAATATATTTTTGGAGACGGTTTTGGCCAATTTATTTGTTATATTTAAGATATAATTAGGGCTCAAAATTAATATAATTTTTAAAACTGTAGGATGCACAAAGTAAATTTTAAAATAATTTTATCATTTCTCCTTATTCTTTCGATCAACTTTATTTTTTCGCAAAAGAAATTCACTATTGTTCTTGATGCCGGACATGGGGGAAATGACCACGGAGCCAACAGGACCTATGCAGACATTGGCAGAATAGCAGAAAAAGACATTACGCTTGCGATTACCCTGAAGGTGGGTGCCATGCTTGAAAAAAATAAGGACTTTAAGGTAATATATACCCGGAAGATTGACGAATACCCTTCTCTTTCGGACAGAACCAACCTGGCCAACAGGAGCAAGGCAGATCTTTTTATTTCCATACACTGTAACTCTTCTAAAAAACCG
>JBMDXW010000204.1:0-1857 GCA_048594965.1 Chryseobacterium sp. | reverse complement strand
GGCGGTGTATAAATCAGTGCTTTTCGGGTTACGCCTACCGTCTCTGAGGGATATTGAATGGAGTCGATCTTACCATGAGGAATTCCGGTATTGGCCACATCAAATCCTGCAGGAGCCTGTCTCTGTGTATTCTGGGCTGTCAACGGCACCGCGATTAAGGATGCGCTTATGATAAGTAGAGATGTAATCTTCATTGGTTTTTATTTGTAATTTTTACACTTATTAATTTAGACAAAAAAATAAACCCTTCCCGGTATTATTTTTTTGGTTGTATATTGATTTCGCCCCTTCAGGGCTTGGCTTTGTTATGCTGTTTTTTGTCATTGGGCTTACACTCTATGCTAATGTAAGCCGCCCTTTCAAAGCTTGGTATCGTTCTGCTGTTCTTGTCATAGGATTCACACCCTATGCTGATGTAAGCCGCCCTTTCAGGGCTTTAAGATTCTATCTGGTTTTTTAAATGATGTATTTTTTATTTAATTGATTTTTATAACGTTACACCCTACACTGATGGATATCGCCTTTTCAGATCTTTAAAATTCTATCCGGCTGTTAAATTTATGTGTTTTTTCTTTCATAGGTTTACATTGTGGTATGTATTTCATTGAACAGTGTTATGATTTTACCGATGTTGCCGGGTTTTGCGAATTTAAAATCAACATTAAAGTTTCCGGATTATTCAGCCTTATTCAAATCTGTATTGACCCTGAAGAAATCGACATCCACAAAACCGCCCGGATCTTTGGTGGCATAATTGAAGATCGCAAATTTGGAGCCCATGAACAATCTCCGGTAATCAAAAATCATTTTGTAATCTTTTGCCATTTCGGTCCAGTTTTTCTGGTCAGTGCTGTAGTAAAAATCCGCCAGATCTTTACCTAAGTTGAAATCGGCATCAATTCTGAAATACACCTTGTCGGCATTCAGAGGAATCCGTTTTTTCTCTTCTTTTTTAACATCCGTTACCGTCTTGGTTTTATTGTCCAGGCTCACTTCGTTGGTTGAAAATACCACATACTTTTTGCCACCTTCCATTACCACAGACAAAATCCCGGAGTCGCCGTTGAAGGCACTGAAACCGGCAACATCGCCGTCCTTCATTCCTTTTACCTCTAAAGCCACTATCCCGCTGGATGTCGGGCCTTCCATTCTTTGGGTCAATGTATTCGGAGCGAGGTACAAATTATCTACTATTCTGGATGTTTTCAGCCTTAAAAATCCTTTCCGTTCGGATAATGACCATGCGGAATTAACCGGATTGTGGTTCCACTGCCACTGGATTTTCATTTTTTTACCGGAAAATTCATCGCTCTCTACCAAATGATTTTTTGGTTTAAAAGGTGAAAGCGGAACCTCTCCTTTTAAAGGCACTCTTCCGTTGTCGCCCAGCACCGGCCATCCGTCTTCCCATTTCACGGGAAGTAAAATCGGAACCCGTCCTACCCCGTTTCTGTCCTGAAAGATCAGGGAATACCAGTTGCCGTTTTTATCATCAATAAGAGCACCTTGACCGGCGTAAGAAAATCCTAAAAAGTTGTCTTCGAGAACGACTTTCTTCTCAAAAGGCCCGGTCACTTTATCGGCCCTGTATACTTCCTGACGACGCTTCCCGCCTCTCGGCCAGGAAATCATCATCATGTAATATTTCCCATCTTTTTTAATGATCTGGTTGCCTTCCAGCAACCCGGTTTCAGATTCATCTCTCTGAAAAACCTCTGTACCGTCCTGATTCCCGATGATGGTTTTAAAATCCGGGCTCAGCTCAAAAACTTTGTTGGAAGTGAAGACATACACCCGGTCGTCATCGTCAAACAACAAAGACGCATCGTGAAAATGTCTTGTTCTGGTCAACAGCTT
>JBMDXW010000203.1:0-16243 GCA_048594965.1 Chryseobacterium sp. | reverse complement strand
AAAAAGAGATAAAACAATACATCACTTATTACAATAACGACAGAATACGGTTAAATCTAAATGGAAAGAGCCCGGTACAGTACCGAACTCTTTTATTGAATAATATTGTTTAATTTTGTCTAAACTTTTGGGTGCAGTCTATCTCTAAACGGTTTTTTATTTGGATAGGCTGGTTTACTGACCGGCTTTATTCAGCAGGTCCAGGTCTGCTTCGTCCAGTTGAAGTTCTGGTGCTGCGAATAAGGTTTCCAGTTGGGATCCGCTGGTCGCACTTACGATCGGTGCCGTAATCAGGGGATGCGCAAGGAGCCACGCCAATGCTACGGTTGCAGGCTTCACATGATGTTTGGCGCTGATGTCATCGAGCGCTTTTAATACTTCCATGCCTTTCGGATTCAGGTATTTCCTCGCTCCTTCGCCTCTCTGGCTTTTAGATAAATCATCTTCGCTGCGGTATTTGCCGGTTAAGAATCCCGAAGCCAGCGACCAGTACGGAAATACACTTAAATCGAATTCTTCTGCCAATGGGGCATAGTTTTTCTCAAAGCCTTCTCTTTCCATTAAATTATAATGTGGCTGTAAGGCAACATATTTCGGAAGGTTGTTCTTTTCAGCTGTTTCCAGTGATTCCCTCAGTCTCTCCGGAGATACGTTGGATGCGGCAATATAACGGACTTTCCCGGCTTTGATAATCTCGTCGTAGGCCTGCAGCGTTTCTTCGACGGGAGTTACTTTATCATCAAAATGGGTATAATATAAGTCGATATGATCGGTCTGAAGTCTCTGCAGGGATTCGTCAACCGATTTCAGGATGTGCTTCCTGCTGATATCAAAGCCGTGCTCTTTGGTTTCGGAGCCCACTTTTGTAGCGATCACCAGGTCGTTTCTGTTTCCGCGGCTTTTCATCCACCGGCCGATGATTTCCTCCGACTGCCCGCCTTTGTCGTTTACCCACCAGGAATAGGTGTCTGCCGTATCGATAAAGTTAAATCCTTCGCCTGTAAACCTGTCGAGAATATCAAAAGATTCTTTTTCATTTAACGTCCATCCGAAAACATTCCCGCCGAAGTTGATGGGAGCTACCTGTAAATCCGTATTCTTAATTGTTCGTTTATTCATAATCATATTTTAAGATCATCTTAAAGGTAGGGATTTTTTTCTCCTTTGAAAAGATCAGTTTCTCTATGTAACGTATTTTTTTCATCAATGAAAAAAGATCAGCATTTGCTGATCTTTCATTATTTTTTATAAATGATAATTCTATATTTCTCCCATGACGTACATGTTCTGCATGGTAGGAACCGGACTTCCGCCCTGCTTTTCCAGGGTGATGGCAAAAGCCTGGGCTTCCGGAATGCTGGCCAGCGCTATCCTGCTGTCTTTATCCTCGGTGTACATTCCTGCATTTACCGGTTTGCCGTCGGCAATGGCCCAAAGCTGATACTGCATTCCCTCGGGAGCTTTCGGCAGTTTGTCGGCGTTCAGATACACTTCTTTTGTTTTGGTATCCCAGAAAACCATGGCTTTGGAATCTGTATGTTTTTCCACGCCTTTTAACATGACCATTTTCATATCAGGATTGGAAACCATTTCCATTTTCCGGTTCATTTTCTGCATGGCCAGTTCCTGGTTTTTCTTTTCAGTCGTCATTCGGGCCATCTCCTGTTTCGTTTGTTGCTGATCATTCATCCAGAAAATATTTCCGGCAACACTGATGAGAAATAGCACGGAGGCAGCTACAGCATACACTTTCCAGTTGCTGTTGCCCTGAATTCTTACTTCTTCCTGGGGTTTTGCTGCAGGAAGACCGGTAGATGCTACAGGAGCGACCGCTTCAGAAGGCTGTTCCTGCTGAATCTTATTCCAGATCTTTGCTTTGAGATCGTGCGGAGGGGTTATCGCCTGTGCGGTGGCAAGATCTTCCAAGGTTTTTTGTGCTTCTTCGAAAGCCGCTTTCACTTCCGCATTATTCTTCATCACACACTCCAAAATGCCTGCTTCGTCGGGAGAAGCAAGGCCTAGAATATAAGATTCTATAATTCCGGATGATATGTATTCTTTAGTATTCAATTTATTGATAATCTTTTAACAAATCTTTTAATTTCATAAGGGCATTCCGCATCTTGGTTTTTACCGTTCCCAGGGGAATCTTCAGTTTTTCTGATATCTCATTCTGGGTATATCCCTGGTAATAGGCAAGATCAATAAGCTCTTTCTTATCGGTTTCGAGAGTTTCCAGCACATCATTGAATCCGATAAAATCCGATGAATTATTGGTGGTAGAAAGTTCTGCAGAGTTATATACGAAATCAGGTAAGGATTGGTTTTTCAGTTCGTTCCGGAAGCCTTTTGATTTCAGGTAATCAATGGCTGTGTTTCTGGCAATATTGATCATCCAGGTGTAGAATCTTCCTTTGGAGGCATCATACTGGTGGATCGAATTCCAGATTTTGACAAAAACATCCTGAATAATTTCCTCGGTATAATCCTTCGACTGAACGATCCGGAGAATAACACCATAAAGCGCGCCGGAATAATGGTCATACAAATAATGAAAACCATTTTCGTTTTTCTGTTTTAGCAAAACGATCAGCTGCTCTTCCGAATACTGTGTTTTAATAGCGAATATTTTTCTTTCCAAATGTAATAAAATAAAACAGATAACAATCAATCCCCACACCAACTTTTAAAATATTAATAAAATTAATTAAATGTGTGAAAATTTTTAACAGCAATGCTTCATTATTAGGGTTTCATCATGTTACTTAAGCGTTTTTTGAATTTTGCTTAAAATTAATGCGCTGGATATTAGTTGGTTATCATTTATTTTAAAAATTTTAAAACTAAAATAAAACCTTCCTCGTAAATGGATTCAGAGACTGACTCAATTCAAATACATCATTAAATAAAAATCAAAAAAATGAACACAAGATCAAAAATCGCAGTTTTTAGTATGGCCGTTTTATCATTGGCATTCAGTGGTAAAATGTCTGGCCAGATGACGAAAGAGAAGACCGTAATGGTAGGCGGTGCTCCTATGTATCCTTCAAAGAATATTATTGAGAACGCCGTAAATTCCAAAGATCATAAAACACTGGTGGCCGCCGTGAAAGCTGCAGGCCTGGTGGAAACGCTACAGGGAGCAGGCCCGTTTACCGTACTGGCTCCTACGGACGCGGCCTTCGCCAAACTTTCGAAAGGGACCGTGGAAAACCTTGTAAAGCCGGAAAATAAAGCGATGCTTACAAAAATCCTTACCTATCATGTTTTACCGGGAAAATACAGTGCGAAACAAATATGGGCAGCCGTGAAAGCCGGAAACGGGAAAAGCATGATGAAAACAGTGGAAGGTGAAGACCTTACGTTCTGGACAAAAGGCAAAGATCTTTATGTAAGAGATTCAAAAGGAAATGACGCAAAAGTTACCATAGCTGATGTCAATCAGTCGAATGGAGTGATTCATGTTATAGATACGGTTTTGATGCCGTAGTGGTTTGTTAGTATTGAACAGCATACAAGTTATGCTGTTTTTTCTTTTTAGTACAATAACACTTAAACAATAATATTATGAAAAAAACTATCAGTGTTTCTAATCAGGGAGCCACGCTGGATACCGGCAGAAGAAACTTTTTAAAGCTCAGTGGGGTCGGCATTGCCATGGCAGGACTTACATTGATCGGTTGTGACGATAATGAATTCGATTTCATGCAAAACTCGGTCTTTGATCTTGGCAAAGGGGATGTGGGTGTTCTTAATTATGCGTATGCGCTTGAACAGCTGGAAGCCGATTTTTACACCAAAGTGGTCAATAATTTTTACTCAGGAATTTCCAGCGCGGAAAAAGAAATTTTTACAGATCTCTACCATCATGAGGTTATTCACAGAGACTTCTTTAAAGCGGCCATCAGTGGTGCCACTTCCAACGTATTGCCAACCCTGGAATTTCAGTATCCGAATGTAAATTTTAATGACAGAAGTTCTGTTCTGGCAACGGCAAAAGCTCTTGAAGATACGGGAGTTGCCGCTTACAACGGTGCAGGGAAATACATTACCAATGCAGATTATCTGGTTATTGCAGGAAAGATTGTTTCTGTGGAAGCAAGGCACGCCTCAGCCATAAGAAACCTCATCAATCCGGGCAGTGCGGATTTTTCAGGTGATGATGTCATTAACAGTAATGGACTGGATCTTGCCAAAGAACCTAAAGACATCGTCATGACAGCAGGCGGTTTTATAAAAACACCTTTCACATGGAAAGAACAGGGAATCGGATAATTACTCACTTCAAAAATCTACATTATGAACATTCTTAAACTACTGGATAAGCTTTCTGACGATAAATTTTTCACCTCGGAAGCATCAAGATTAGATACCATTACCCGCATTTCTTCAATGGGTAAAAAAGCGGCCGTGGCTTCCATTCCATTAGGATTGGGCGCATTAATGAGTACTCCTGCAAAGGCTGCTCCTGTTAATGATAATAACACATTTAAAAACGCTTTAACTGATGCGCTTCAACTGGCTTTAGTTCTCGAATATCTTGAGGATGAGTACTATGCCATCGGACTTTCTACTGCCGGTTTGATTCCCAGTGATGACAGGCCGGTTTTTATGCAGATCTCCAAACATGAGTCAGCTCATGTAACGTTTCTGAAAAGTACTTTAACCTCACTAAATGTTGCTCCTGGAGGTAAGCCTACCTTTGATTTTACAGCAGGAGGAAGTTTTTCGCCTTTTTCAGATTATAATCAGTTTTTGACATTAGCACAAGCTTTCGAAGACACGGGTGTCCGCGCATACAAGGGACAGGCATTAAATGTAATGTCTAATAAATCGGTTCTGCAGGCTGCATTGCAAATTCATTCTGTAGAAGCGAGACATGCCTCGCAGATCAGGAGAATGCGAGGAAATAAGGGCTGGATAGAACTTGCAAACGGTGGCGGTATGCCTTCTGCGATCGATCCTGTATATGCCGGAGAAGACAATATTAACCAGGCCGGGTTTAATACTTCCACTGCTTTTGGAGCTGCGGCCGGTTCTGCGGCGTATGATGAAGTATTGACCGGAAATCAGGCACAGACTATCGCAGGTTTGTTTATTGATTAATAAAAATTATTTACTGATCAGATAGGGTCTCATTCCTTTTTGAAATGGGATTTTTTATTAAAAAAAAATGAAAATGGCAGAAATTTCATCCTGCTATTATCATGCTGTTACAGAATTTTCTCATTTTATTTTAAATTTTGTAACTTTAATACATGAAAACAACAAGCGGTCCTCGTCTTTTCAAAAAGAAATTACTGAACGAAAGAGGAATAAAAAAAACAGCAAAGGTTTTCGCTGTAAGTGTGTTAGCATTGCTCGCTATCGGTTTTTGTACAACATCACAAAGGCTCAATGCGGGATAAAGATCAGAAAATCATGATTTTATAAATAAGTTTGAATTTATTTTCGGCATATATAATTTTTTATTATATTTGTGAATCGAAATAATTTTTTTTCATCATTTGTGTTTTTTTAGGCTCCGTTAGGGGCCTTTTTATTTTTGGTTAGGTTATACGCTTTTTCTTGCTCGCTTTTACCCATTCATCTTTTTTACACTTCGGACAGTTACCGGCATTTCCCTGATGTTTTTCTTCGGTATGACCGCAGAATGTACAGGCGTAATATCCCGGTTCCCTGACCATCTTTAAAGCATGTGTTAATGAATCCGGCATAATCGGCAGACCATATTTTACCTTTTCATCTTCAAAGTAAAATACACTTATTTCTCCTGAGATTTCCTCAATGGCCTGCTCGATCTGACCAAGATGTGAGATGCCTTTTAGTCTCAGTTCTGCAAAAAATTCGTCACTCCCGAGATTTTCTTTTTTAAAATTTTCAATAGAGAATTCTCCATTCTCAATAAGGCAGATCGATCTGCCTTCCAAAAGGGTTTCAAACTTCTTGCTTTTTCCGACGAGGTATGTAATGAGGGTGTACATCAGGATAATGAGCACAAATACCAGAATTGACGAAACGATTCCGACTTCTTTATAAAACATAGGGTCTCCTGCTGCGGAACCCAGACCGATAATGACTACCAGTTCGAAAAGAGAAAGCTGCTTAACTCCCCTTTTTCCCAAAAGCCTCAGACCGATAATGATGGTTACAAACATGATGATCGTCCTGAGGGCAATTTCCAGAAGAAACGACCATTCCTCCTGACCGAGCAGAAGCTCTTTCCAGTCAAATTTTAAAACAAGTACGGATAGCATAGTTAATATTTTGCTTGAAAATTCAAATAACAAGCCAAGAATATCCATGTATTTCCTAAAATTCGTCCAGCACTTCTCTGATGTGATGATAGAGGTAATCAAGTTCTTCGGCTGTAATACAGTATGGAGGAACAAGGTACATGATGTTTCCCAAAGGCCGTAAAATAATTCCTCTTTTTAAAAACTCTTTATACAAAACTTTTCCTGTTTCATTAAAATAAGAAGTCCGTGTACTGCTGATCACTTCCCATGCTAAAATGGTCCCGGTCTGCCGTATCTTTTCAACTTTCGGATGTTTTGCGAGAGTTTCTGCAAACACCGAATGTTTTTTAGCAATAAGACCAATTTGATTCAGAGTATCTTCTTTTAGCAGCAGTTCCATACTTGCCAGTGCGGCTGTACACGCTAAAGGATTTGCGGTAAACGAATGGCCGTGAAACAGGGTTTTGGAGTGATCGTCTGACAAAAAAGCTTCATAAATTTCCTGCGAACAGCTGGTGACGCCCATCGGCATGGTACCACCGGTAAGCCCTTTGGAAAAACACATAATATCCGGCTGTTCAGAAAGATGATCGGCAGCAAAAAGTTTTCCCGTTCTTCCGAAGCCTGTAAAAACCTCATCCTGGATCATCAGGATTTGATGTGTTCTGCAGACTTTCATTAATTCAGAGAGATCTTCCGGTCTGTGCATCAGCATTCCTGCCGCTCCCTGAACCAGAGGTTCGTAAATAAAACACGCCGTTTCATCTGAAATACTGCCGATAAAATCCGTAAGATGACTAATGTTTTCAGCGGTAGGAGGATCTATAAAGACCACTTCAAAAAGCAGGTCCCGGAAAGGATCTGTCCAGGCACTTCTTCCGCTTACCGACATCGCTCCGAAAGTATCTCCATGATAAGCATTTTTAAAGGCAATAATTTTTGTTCTCTTCCTGTTTTGATTTTGTGCATATTGAATCCCCATTTTTAAAGCCACCTCTACCGCAGTCGAACCGTTGTCAGAATAGAAAATTTTCTTTTGATTTTCCGGCAGAATTTTCAGAAGGTTTTCCGAAAGATGTATTGCCGGTTCATGAGTAAATCCTGCGAAAATAACCTGTTCCAAAGTATGGAGCTGATCGGAAACTTTTTTGGCAATATGCGGATGAGCATGGCCGTGAAGGGTAACCCACCATGAAGAAACGGCATCCATATATTGTTTTTCCTGATCATCATAAAGATAAATTCCCTTTCCTTTTATGATCGGAATAATATCGTCTGCTGTTTTCATCTGTGTATACGGATGCCAGTTGACCGCTCTGTCACGTTCGGATAAATTCATAAGTATTTTTATAAACTAATTATTAAGTATTCCCCATTCGTTTTCAACCCATTGTTTTTTCTTTCACCATTGGCTTAAGACCCAACGTTTTCAGCATTTGCAGATCTTCTGAAACCCCGGGATTTGGCGTGACGAGCAAGGTTTCTCTTTCTCCTGTAAATATGGAATTTGCTCCCGCCATAAAGCACCAACCCTGCTCAAATTCTGTCATTTCAATTCTGCCTGCACTCAGGCGAATCATTGAGGAAGGCATGATAATTCTTGCGGTGGCGATCATTCTTACCATTTCCCAGGTGTCCGTCTTCTCATTGTTTTCAAGCGGCGTGCCTTTTACCCGTGCTAAAGCATTTATAGGTACTGACTCAGGATGTTTCGGCATTGTTGCCAGCGTTAAGAGCATCGAAACCCTGTCGCCGTGGGTCTCTCCCAACCCGATAATTCCTCCTGAGCAGACGGTAATTCCTGCCTTTCTGACGTGGTTAATGGTATTGATTCTGTTGTCAAAGGTCCGGGTAGAAATAATTTCATCATAATATTGCTCAGAAGTATCAAGATTGTGGTTATAGGCATACAGACCGGCCTCCTGAAGCCGGAGAGCCTGTTCTTCCGTGAGCATTCCCAGCGTACAGCAAACTTCCATGCCCAGGTTATTTACCCCTTTTACCATCTCAATGACGCGATCGAAATCCCGATTGTCCCGAACTTCTCTCCATGCTGCTGCCATACAGAAACGGGACGAACCTCCTTCTTTTGCTTTTCTGGCATGTTCTATAACTTTTTCTGTCGGCAGTAATGCCTGCACTTTAGTATCGGTGTGATATCGGGCTGCCTGACCGCAGTACGAGCAGTCTTCGGGGCAACCGCCGGTCTTTATTGAGAGCAGGGTCGACATCTGTACTTCTTCGGGATTATGCCATTCACGGTGGATTGTTGCGGCCGTATAGACAAGCTCAAGAAGAGGCAGATGGTAAATTTTCTCGACTTCTTCTTTTGTCCAGTCATTTCTTAGTGTTGATGTATCTTTCATAATTCTTCTAATTGATTGGTTGCAGCTTGAATCTGTTCTTTTGTTATCTTGTTGAGATGTGGAATTCTTATAATTTTTGTTTTTTGATGAATATTTTTAATGATGATTCTTTCCGTGTCGGCTGGAAAATTTCCGTTGAGAATTAAATATTTAAGATTAATTTTTCTCTGATGTAAAGCCATTATTGACAATAAAGTGTGGTTAATGCATCCTAAATAATTTTTTACAATGAGTGCAGCCGGAACATTAAGTTTCTCAATCAGATCAATTATAAAATAACGGTCATTCAACGGGACCATGAGTCCTCCTGCTCCTTCGATGATCAGGTTATTGTTGGTTTGTGGGATTTTAAACGCATTTAAATTAATTTCGATTCCTTCCTCCTTTGCCGATTGATGAGGTGATGCGGCTAATTGAAATCTATATTTTTCAGGATGGCAGGTTGTATCGTCGCCGGTCCAGTTCTTTATTTTCATACTGTCGGAAAAATCCAGATCTCCTGACTGTACGGGCTTCCAGTAATCTGCATTAAAATATGCTGTCAATATTGCCGAGCAGACGGTTTTCCCTATTTCAGTACCAATTCCGGTCACAAAAAGTATTTGTTGTCCGAAGATTTCTGTCTCTGATCTTTTGTCTTGTAAACTCATGTTCTATTTTTATTTAAATAAAATCTTTAATAATCTTGGTTAAACCGGTTATTTCTTCTTTTTTATTAAAGCTGTGCAGACAAATTCTTAGTCTCTCCGTTCCTTCTTTTACCGTTGGGCTGAAAATGGCATAAGTTAAAAAACCGTTGTCAGACAGTGTGCTTTCTAATGTTTTTAATTGTTGATTATCAGAGATAATTATTGCTTGTATCGGACTGTTTTCATGGGAGGTAGATATTATATTCTGATCGCGAAAGATTTTAATGTTTTCCTGAAGCTGAGTTAATAATTTTCTATTTTCATTAAAAAAATAATATCCTTTAAAAATGCTCATCCAAAGAAAATCATGTGATGAAGTGGTGTAGATAAAAGGTGAAGCAAAATTGACGAGAAATGATTTTATGATATTATTGCTTAGTATTGCTGCGCCATGTGTTCCAAGGGCTTTTCCATAAGTCATCACGGTTGCCAAAACCTTTTTCTGAAGCTGAAGGCTGTTAACCATTCCGTATCCGAAAACGCCAAAAGCGTGGGCCTCATCTACAATAAGTCCGGCATTGTATTTTTCTGCAAGATCTGCTATTGACTGCAAAGGAGCAATATCTCCATCCATCGAGTAAAGGCTTTCGATCGCGATATAAACTTTACCTTTCTGTCGTTTCAGTATGCTTTCGAGGTGGTTGCAGTCATTGTGTCTGAATTTTAATTTTCGTGAATAAGACATTTTGCAGGCGTCGTGTACGGACCTGTGAACCTTTTCATCCAGAACAATGGTGTCATGACGTTGCGGGAGGGTCGAAAATAAGGCTAGATTGGCATTGTATCCCGAAGGAAAAAGCAGGGCCGATTCATATTGATGTTCTTTGGCAATAAAGTTTTCTACTTTTGTAACAATCTCCGTATTTCCGCTGATTAATCTTGAGCCTGTGCTTCCGGTCAGCAAACGAGGATTGTCCTGAACGCTTTCCAGTAATATCCTTTGAAAGTCGGAATTTCCTGCAAGTCCCAGATAATCGTTGGAGTAAAAGTCAATACCATTTTCTTTGATCCGTAAAGTTCTTAAAGTGTCATACTGCTTTCTTTTTGCTAAAGCTTCTTCAAAAGGCAGAAAATCTTTACACATAATTTTCCTGAAGAACTTCTTTTAAAATAGACTCGATCCATTGTGCATTCAGCGCATTTTCAATATCCTGGATCTGCTTTGCGTGGATTTTCCAGTCCGGTGAAAAACGGTTCAGCTGACTGATCATTTCTTCAAGATGGCCCTCTTCTTCAAGAATAATCGATTTTACCATCACCTTTGAAGAATATTTCGTCAGAACTTCCTGATAAACCGGGTACAATTTATCTGCACGAACTTCAATAGCGTAGGTTACAAAAAGATAAGCGGCATATTTTAATTCTTCTTTATTTAACTGAAAATTTTTCTGTAGATATTTACAAGTTTTGATGTCAAGATGATGTAAATAGTTACTGGTAGAGGCAGATACAAGCAATTCTTCACTTCGGTAATTTTCACAAACAGATGAAGTAATCTTAAGGATTTGTTTCTTAAGATAATAAGCATGGCGGTGTTCTTCTGCGGCGTGTTTTAACTGAATCAGGCTCACTTCAGTGGGATGCTCGCAGGCAGAAATTTTCCGTGCTCCGGCATTTTCCATATACGATAAGGTATTCAGCCATCTGGCATGGGTTTCATTATGCTGAACAATTTTTTCTAAAAGATTATAAATTGTCATTTTATTTTGTTTTGGTTCAAAATTAGTATATTGCCGGATGGTGATATGGTGCCAGTTTTAAGATAATGAATAGTCCGGTTGAAATTCCCTATCAAAGTTTTATCATGACAGACAGGTCTTCTCACGTTCCTGTTTATATGCAGATCTCCAATCAGCTGATCAACGCCATCCAGCGCGGGTTTATTCCCTATGGAACAAAACTGCCTGGAACAAGAGCTTTAAGTATGATTCTGAGTGTTCACCGCAACACCATTGTATCGGTTTACGATGAATTATTGGCTCAGGGCTGGGTAGACAGCTTTCCGAACAAAGGAACATTTGTCATTGGAAATGACCGGACTAAAGTAACTTCCATTAAAAACGTTAAGACCCATCATCTCGGAAATTATCCGAAAAAGGCAGGTTTTTCTTTCAAAACATCCAATATACTGGATAATCCTTTTGAACATTCTCAGTGCGAATATATTTTTAATGATGGAACCCCTGATATCCGCCTGACACAGGTCGATCAGTATTCAAGGATCTACAGTTCCATTTTGAAAAGAAAAACCCATAAAATAGGACAGTATAATCATGACGGAAGTGAGTTTTTTAAACAAAACCTTGCGCAATATTTAAATTTATCAAGAGGTTTACCTATATCCAAAAATAATCTTCTCATTACAAGAAGCACTGAAATGAGCATGTACATCGTTTCTGAAATCCTTCTGTCTCAAGGCGATACCGTACTGGTTGGCGAACTGAGTTATTTTTCCGCGAATATGATTTTCCAGCGCACCGGCGTTCAGATTAAAACAGTACCGATTGATGAAGACGGAATTAATGTAGATGAAGTGCGCAGGATCTGCGAAAAGCAAACTGTCAGGATGCTGTACCTTACGCCGCATCACCACTATCCTACTACGGTTACTCTAAGTGCAGCCAGGCGGCTGGAATTATTGAATCTCTCTCAGCAGTACGGATTTATCATTCTCGAAGATGATTACGATTATGATTTCCATTATGATAAAAGCCCGATCCTTCCCCTCGCAAGTGCCGATACGGAAGGTATGGTAATCTACATCGGGTCCTTCGGGAAATCTTTGGCACCAGGCTTCCGCACCGGCTTTATTGTAGCACCGGAAAATATCATGGTTGAGATGAGGAAATATCTCGGCATTATAGACCGGCAGGGCGATATTTTAATGGAGCATGTGCTCGGTGAATTGATCGCTGAAGGAGAAATCAATCGTTATCTGAAAAAATCTCTCAAAATATACAAAGAACGCAGAGATTATTTTTCTTCCCTTTTGCATGGTTATTTGCATGAGTATATTGATTTTAAAACTCCCTCCGGCGGATTGGCGGTATGGACAGAATGGAAAGTTCCTGTAAATCTTATGCAGCTTTCGAGACTCTGCCTCCAGGATCATCTTTTTATTCCGAAAACGCTACTTTATCAGAACCGTAATCTTACTGCGATGCGATTAGGTTTCGGAAATCTTAATCATGATGAAATGAAAAAATCCGTTGAGATTCTTTCCCATCACCTCAAAGGTATTTCTGTATAAGATCAATCATTTTTGGTTGGATTTTTGAATATATCTGTTAAATCCTTACACCATTGAAATTAATCACATTTACAAACAAAGGAATATATTGTCCCCGGGGCAAATTCTATATTGATCCGTGGAGGCCTGTAGATCTTGCGGTTATTACCCATGGACATGCCGATCACGCCCGCTGGGGAATGAAAAAATATCTTTGCCATCATTTTACCAAGCCTATTTTATACAAAAGGATCAGTGAGGATATCGAATGCCAGAGCGTTGAATACGGTGAGGCGATCAATATCAACGGGGTAAAAGTATCTTTCCATCCGGCAGGCCATATTATTGGTTCTGCCCAGATCCGTCTGGAATACAAAGGTTATGTAAGTGTGGTTTCCGGCGACTATAAGGTTCAGGATGACGGTCTGAGTACACCTTTTGAACTTGTAAAATGTAATGAGTTCGTTACGGAAAGCACATTTGGTCTTCCGATTTATAACTGGCTGGAAGTGGATGATTTAAATAAAAATCTTCAGAACTGGGTGCTAAGGAACAAAGAAAATAAGAAAACCTCGGTATTCATAGGATACTCTTTAGGAAAAGCCCAGCGAATCATGAAGGCGGTTGAAGGGCTGGGGAAAATTCACGTTCATTATTCTATCGGTAAGCTGAATGAAGCTTTTGAAAATGTGGGAATTGATCTCCCCGATTACGAAGTTCCCGATTTCAGGGAAAGTGTAAAGCATCTTCAGGACGAAATAGTGATCGTTCCACCCGCACTTCTCGATAGCAATGTGATAAAAAAAATCCCCAATGCTGCCACGGCAATCTGTTCCGGGTGGATGCAGGTGCGGGGAGCCAGAAGATGGAGAAGTGCTGATGCCGGCTTTCCGATGAGTGATCATGCCGACTGGAAAGGTTTGTTACAGGCTATTAAAGCGACGGAGGCCGAATTGGTACACGTCACCCACGGTCAGACTGAAGTTTTCTCTAAATATCTAAATGAAATAGGAATACAATCTGATGTTGTGGAAACACTGTACGGAGATGATGACGAAGAAGAGACCGAAAAAGAAATCATAAAAGAAGAAAAACAGTAACCTATACTTTGTTTGTAATGTGTTCCTACGCAGCCCGGCTTGAACGGAGCTCTCCCGAGGCGCTGGAAAATGCACGGATCGGGAAGCGGGAGTGGAAGACGGAAAAAGCTGCCCAAAAAACTACAGAAAATTTATGAAACATTTTGCTGAACTCATTAATGCCCTGGAAAGCACCAACAAAACCAATGCTAAAATCGATGCGATCATTGATTATCTCGAGCGTGCGCCCGATGAAGATAAAGTTTGGTTTATCGCTCTGTTTACGGGGAAAAGGCCAAAGCGGAATGTCAATACCAATTATATGAAAGAATGGGCCCTGGAGATTACCGGTCTTCCTTTCTGGCTGTTTCAGGAGAGTTATTCGTCAGTGGGCGATCTTGGTGAAACCATCTCACTGATACTTCCTCCGCCTACCCAAAAAATCGAAAGATCATTATCCGACTGGATGAACGAAATTATTAAACTGAAAAGTAAAGGCGATGCTGAAAAAAAAGAATTTGTACTGCACTCCTGGAACGGGCTGGATTATACGGAACGTTTGATTTTCAATAAATTACTTGGAGGCAGCTTCAGAATTGGAGTTTCAGATAAGACCTTGATCAATGCCCTAACCAAATTTACGAAACAGGAATCGAGTACCTTAATGCACAGCCTGATGGGTAAATGGCAACCGGAAGAAGCTTCTTTCCGGGAACTGATTTCCGCCGAAAACATAAACCCCGACAATTCAAAACCTTACCCTTTCTGTCTTGCCTATCCTCTGGAAAAACAGCTTGCTGAATTGGGCGAGCCGGACGAATGGCTGATTGAATACAAATGGGACGGAATCCGCGGACAGATCATCCGCAGAAATGATGAAGTATTTATCTGGTCAAGAGGTGAAGAGTTGGTAACGGATCAGTTTCCCGAGATAAAAGAGGTGGTTCAGAACATGAAAGGCAATTTTGTTATCGATGGAGAAATACTTGCGGTAAAGGATGATAAGGTTTTAAATTTTAATGAGTTGCAGAAAAGACTGAACAGGAAAACTTTAACAAAGAAAATGCTTTCTGAAATCCCAATTCAGGTTTTCGCTTATGATCTTCTCGAACTGGAACGGAATGATCTTAGAGAAAAACCCATTTCGGCGAGAAGAGCGATGCTTGAGGAATTGTTGTTAAATGAAAATCCCGAAAACATCAAAATATCCACCGTGATTGAATTCAGCCATTGGGAAAAGCTGGATGCCATCAGGGAAAATTCGAGAGCGATCAACAGTGAAGGGCTGATGCTGAAGCAGAAAAACTCCCAATATCATTCCGGAAGAAAGAAAGGCGACTGGTGGAAATGGAAAATTAATCCCCTGACGATTGATGCCGTTCTTATTTATGCTCAGAAAGGCAGCGGGCGTAGGAGCGCTTATTACACCGACTATACGTTTGCCGTAAAAAGTGAAGATAAACTGGTGACCATCGCCAAGGCCTATTCGGGACTGACGGACAAGGAAATCATGGAAGTCAGTAAATTCGTCAATAAAAACGCAATTGAAAAATTTGGTCCGGTTCGTACGGTGAAAGCTGAACTTGTTTTCGAGATTGCTTTTGAAGGGATCGGGTTCAGCAATCGTCATAAAAGTGGTGTTGCACTGCGTTTTCCAAGGATTCTGAGATGGCGGAAAGATAAAACCGTAGATGAGATTGATGATATTGAAGAGATTAAAAAATTGATACAGTAAATTTAATGTCAAGGCTGTACAGACCATTTTCAATTTTGATGGTTAAAAACTGATCACGGCGCTAAAACATAAACAATATTTTAAAGTTTGACTGCATTCGAAAATACCAACGGCTACCAAATCATTCAGAACTGGATGATGGATAAAGGAATTTCCCCCTTTAAATTTCAGATCGACACCTGGCGGAAATTCGGAACCGGCTACAGTGGAATGGTGGTCGCACCAACCGGTTTCGGTAAAACCTATTCCGTCTTTTTAGCCCTGATCTCCGATTTTCTGAACCATCCCGAAAAATACAAAAAAGGACTGAAAATGATATGGATAACGCCGCTCCGTTCACTTTCAAAAGATATTGCCAAAGCCATGCAGGAAGCGATCGATGAGATCGGACTCGATTGGACAGTCGGAGTAAGAAACGGCGATACGGATCCCAAAGTCCGGCAACAGCAGGTAAAGAATATGCCCGATATTCTTGTGGCAACTCCTGAAAGCCTTCATCTCCTTCTCGGACAGAAAAATCATCAGAGTTTTTTCACCAGCCTCCAGACCATCGTTATCGACGAGTGGCATGAGCTGCTAGGTTCGAAAAGAGGCGTCATGGTGGAACTGGGAGTCTGTCAGCTCAGGAAATATGTTCCTAAACTAAAAATATGGGGAATTACAGCAACCATCGGTAATCTGGATGAGGCGATGGAAGTCCTGATTCCTTACGACATTAAAAAGACAAAAATCACCGCCAGGGAAAAGAAGAAGATCGATATTTTGTCCGTGTTTCCGGATGAAGTGGAGATTCTGCCCTGGGCAGGGCATTTGGGGCATAAGCTCGCGGATAAAGTGGTTCCTATCATTTTAAATTCCAATTCTACCATTGTTTTTACCAATACGAGAAGCCAGAGTGAAATGTGG
>JBMDXW010000202.1:0-1798 GCA_048594965.1 Chryseobacterium sp. | reverse complement strand
AACGATGAAGCTTATACAGACCTTACTTTTATTCTTTATTTCATTCCTGACTTTTGGGCAGAACAAACAATTTCTATACGAATATAAATTCATTCCTGACTCTACGAACAAAGCAGATGTCAGATCAGAAATAATGATTCTAAATGTCTTAAAAGGCAAGTCGGAATATTACAGTTCCGTCAGATACGCTTCGGATTCTGCTCAGGCAGCAGATTTTAAAAAAGGTATTGTTTCAATGCCGGCTAACGTTGAATCGGTCAATGAATGGGTTACCAAATATCCCGGTTCCAATCAACTTGTACACACTACCTTTCTGGTTTGGGATAAATATAAAGTGAAGCAGGATGTAGAATTAAGGTGGAAACTGGTCAACGAATTTTCCAAAATCCTCAATTACAATGTTCAGAAAGCGACAACTCAGTTTGGCGGCAGACAATGGACGGCTTGGTTTACCAAAGAAATTCCCATTCAGGACGGTCCATACAAATTTAAAGGTTTGCCCGGCTTGATTTTAAAGATTGAAGATTCAACGAAAAGCCACCGTTGGGAACTGAAAGGCATCCGGTCCAACCAAGAAGAATTTGTGTATCCCGACCTTGGCCAATATAAGATCATCGATTTAAATTACAATCAGTTCGTTAAGAAATTTAAAAATTACCGCGCGAATCCGACTGCGGATCTGGTAGGACGGATTCCCGATCAACAAAATGCTGACGGAACCATGCGCACATCGGCAGAAGTTATCAGGGAGATCAATCAGCAGATAATGGCAAAACTGGCGCATGACAATAATTTGATCGAGCTGAATTTGTTGAAGTAAAATTCACTCCGTTAAATTATAACGATAATAAAATTACGTGAATAACTTTGTCTTGGCAATAGCTGTTTAAATAAAGTGACAGGAATTTCTCAATAACGAATTTAGAAATCTTCATAAAATTTTATAAACTGAGAATATAAATTATGGCAACAACCCTGATCGATGACATTATAAAACAGCTCAACAACCTGCATGACGGCGACGTATGGCTGGATGAAACATTTGCAAAGAAATTTGAACAGGTTAATGAAACGGATGCTTTTATCCGACCGCTTCCTGATCTGCATAGCCCTGCGGAACTGATCTCGCACCTTATTGTATGGCGCAAAGCAGTTATTGGCAGGCTGAAGGGTGCGGTGATTCGGCTGGAACTTGATGATCCTTCTAATTGGAAAACCAACGATGAATTGCGTCCTGCCGGATGGGAAGCACTTAAAAAGGAACTGTACCAAAGCAAGCAGGAAATTATCGACATCCTGAACGGTAAAGACGATACCTATCTTGATACCATTTCAGCCGATTATGGAAAAGACTTCAGGTATTTCTTGCAGGGACTTATTCATCATGATTTATACCATATGGGTCAGCTGGGCATTTCTGTAAAGTATTTAAAAAAGTAGGGGCTTGTCATTACTCTTTGACTATTAATTGTCCATCATTCATATTTAACTTCGTTTGAGTACTATTCTTGGATAGACGGCCTGAAGGTTTTACTGATAAGATTTGAAACGGTGGATATTACCTGGGGAAATCTGTACTTTTTGGCGTTTCCTGACTTTTGGTGCAACCAGTTTTCGAACGCTAAAATGAATGGTTTTGCTAAAAGTATCTATCAGTATAACAGTGGATTAGGAAATAAAAAAAAACCGACATCAAAGAGTAAAATCTTCAAATGTCGGTTTTGTGACCTCGACAGGATTCAAACCTGTAACCTTCTGAGCCGTAATCAGATGCGCTATTCAGTTGCGCCACGAGGCC
>JBMDXW010000201.1:0-7729 GCA_048594965.1 Chryseobacterium sp. | reverse complement strand
TCCTGCTGTACCTTGAGTTCTTCTTCAGAAGCCTGCAACTTCTGGGTCTGGGCTTCCAGCTCAGTATTCAGGTTCTCCAGCTCGGAATGCTGCACCTGCAGTTCCTCAGATTGTGCCTGGGTTTCTTCTAAAAGCTGCTGTTCTTTTTCACGACTCTTGGCCGCGCTTAATGCCACCCCGATATTTCTTGTGCACTCAACGAAATAATCCACCCTGCTTTCCTCAAAATTATGGGTAGATCCGAGTTCTAGAACGCCTATGACGATGCCATCTGCAAAGACAGGAAGCAATAAGATACCATAGATCTGAATGGTACTGCTGGCAAAGGTTACCACAAAATCGTCTTCATGGAGATTGTTGTAAACCTGTGTTTTTTCACTGATGAAGGCCTGTCCTACCATTCCTTCCCCAGGTTCGAAGATCTTTTTCATATTGCTTTCAAGACCGAAAGCGGATTTTAGTTTCAGCAGACCTTCATCATACAGGTAAAGGGAACCGTTGATGCATTTTCCGTATTCAATAATCTGGTGAAGTGCATTATCCGCTACTTCCTGTACGGATTTATTGCCCATCAATGATTCATTAAGTAAGGCAAGCCCTTTCTGACGCCAGTCGCTGGCATTGATTTTATCAAAAGAAATCTTGAGGGATTCTGTCATATGGTTTAATGATTCTGCCAGATCTCCAAGGTCATCCTCAGAATGATCGATGGCTTTCTGGCTATAGTCTCCTTTGGCCACGCGGTTGGCAATCTGCTGAATGGCGCTGACCCGCCGGCTGATTTCGATATCTTTCGCCTGCAGGGCCTTTTCCAGCTTATCTCTTCTGATAAGGTCTGCTCTTAACTTAAGGTAAAAGAAAGTGGTTACGACAATCGCTGCAATTGCGGAAAAGATGATGAAAAGAACGGTCGTATTCGATGATCTGTTGAGGTCTTTGTTTTTCAGGGCAAGCTGAACCTCTTCATACTGTACGAATTCCTGAACAAGCTTCCGGCATCGATCCATATAGACTTTACTCATCAGAACCTGCTCCTGGGTCATGATAATACCCTTTTTCCTGTTGTCAACAAAATGCTTCAGGTTCGAAATATTTGTATTGACATTTCTTTCAAGCTCATGAAGACGTTCAATCTGATTTTTATCTGCCAGTCCTAAATTTTTTGCCCGTTCGATGGCTTTCGGAAACTCAATAAGGCTGCGGTTAAACGGATCAAGAAAACTTTCTTTTCCCGTAAGCTGATAACCTCTGTTGCCCGTTTCCGCGTCCAGTAAAGAAACCAAAACGTCTTTTACAGCAGTTATGGATCTGCGGCTTTTTGAAAGGCTTTCGCGGTTTTCCATCTGTTTCTGTATGCTTACATAGGAGGCAACAGAGCTCGCAATAAGGATCACTAATGAAAGTCCTACTCCAAACTGAAGATTTCTTATAATTTTTTTCGGCATGAAAATTAATTTAATGGTAATGTGAAATAAAATGTAGACCCCTCATCTACTTTGCTGGAAACTCCAATGTTTCCGTGATGCTGCTTAATGATTTCCGAACAGATGAACAAACCTATTCCCATGCCCTGAAACTGGAGGGAAGATTCTTCGACGCGGTAAAATTTACGGAAAACGGCTTCCTGTTTAAAGTCCGGAATTCCAATACCGAAATCGGTAACGTTTACCTTTACCTCCTGCTCTTCTTCATCAACAAAGGTGGTTACGATAACCTGGTTGTTTTTAGGAGAATATTTGATGGCATTCGTCAAAAAGTTGATTAAAACCTGCTCGATGCGGATCTCATCCAGAGGAATAAGAATATCGGGTCTGATGCCGTCTCTCTTTATTTTCACACGGTTTTCATCATGGGTCTGAAGGATGGTGTCGATGGCATTGCTGATTACCCCTTCGAGGTTGGTGGGCTTCTTATTTATTTTTAATTTGCCGTTTTCTATTTTTGAAACATCCAGCAAATCTGTAATTAAGGTATTTAATTTTTCGATCTGATCCTGCACTTTACTCACAAACCCGGCCTCAGCACTTTCTTTATCGAGTTTCAGTTTTCTTTCCAAAAGCTGAACATAAGCTTTAATGCTGGTTAAAGGAGTTTTGAGTTCGTGGCTTGCAATGCTCAGGAATTCATCTTTTTCCTTCTCTACTTTTTTCTGGTCGTCGATGTCGGTGAAAGTCCCCACCCAGTTTTTAATGACCTCTCCTTCTAGTACAGGTGTCACCCGAAGAAGATGATACCGGTAATTTCCCGACTCAATATTTTTTATTCTGATTTCCAGTTCCAGGGCGTTCCCTTTTTTTCGGCAACGTTCCAGTTCCTCTTTGATATTAAAATCGTCCGGATGGGTTTCAGGAAATTCCTGTGCCGATTTTGAATACTGATACCATTTGCAGTTTACAAAATCTACGATCCCTTTATCGTTTAGGGTAAATGCAATTTGTGGAAGAGATTCCAGCATCAGGTGAAAATGATCGATCTGTGATTTCATCGTTACCTGGGATTCCCTTCTTCCCTTTACTTCAAGTTCCAGGCTCTGCTGTGTTTTTTTCATCGCCAGGTTCTGCTCCTGGAGATTATAAAAGGTTTTTACTTTCAGCAAAAGAATTTCAGGATCTACAGGCTTCGTTACATAATCTTTACCTCCTGATGCATACCCGCGGGTGATGAATTTCTTCTCGGTATTGACGGCAGATAAAAAAATGATGGGCACTTCCTTTGTTTTGCTGTAACCCGCAAGTGTTTCCGCTACCTCAAAGCCATCCATGTCCGGCATCTGCACATCCAAAATAATTAAAGCATAATCATTTTTCAATGCTTTTCCCAACGCCTCTTCTCCAGAATCAGCCGTATCCACCTGAAAATCTTTTGATTCCAGAAGTTTTTTCAGGGAATAAAGATTACTCTGGTTATCATCAACAATTAAGATCATAGAAATGTAAAATCAATAATTAATTATATTTAGTTCAACTTCAAAAATACTCACAATATTCCTAAAAACAATTAGTTTTTCGCGATTATCAGTGTATTTACCGACGGTCTGATGAGCAAATTTTAAAGCTTAAAAAAAATCTCTAAAAACGCAGCAATATTTATTCCACTAAATCAGTATTTTAGAAATAATATTAACAAAATTTAAAAAGTGAACTATATATTTTCTTTTAAAATCATAATTCACGGCACAGTGTTTGAATAAAGAAAGACAACACTTTTTCACTTAAATATATACTTTCAATTTCAAAACCCCTGTATTAATCAGGGGTTTATTATCTTCAGTTATAAATTACTTTAGATCCCGTTATCATTCCACAACAGTTGTTTAATTTTTATCTGAGATACCATTTATCGACAATGAATATTTTTCAATTAAAATTGTCGGGCTATGACTTCTCCGCTGTTCAGATTCAGGATGCTGCCGTCAGTGAGAATGTGCCCTTTCAGATTTTTTACAAACAATGTTTTTTTACGGGTAAATTCCTTAGTATTTAGATTGGTAACGTTTCTTGCATCGATCAGCATCACCGGTCCACGGCCTCTGCATGTTGCCTTTATTCCCTCTTCAACAATAAGGGCTGTGTTTTCCCCCAGTCCGAGGCCAAAACATTCTTTGTTGAAAAGAATGGTCTTGATGAGTTTTCGGAATCTTGTTTTATAATCAAACTCCGTATCGATGATGCATTTGTTGATAAATCCCAAACCGTTAACAACTCCCGATTCATGCATAAACGCTCCGGGAATACACATTGCTCCGGCGTTGATCCCGATAATTATAAAGTCTTCTTCAAGAAAATACTTCTTATAAAGGATTCTGAGCGCCGGAGAATTCTGCATTATCCGGCAAATATCAGAGGGATGATCCATCAAGATCACGGTCCGGGCCCTTGCCAGTCTGAATGATATCATCTCAGTGTTTTTGTGCTCTCCGTTCAGATGCAGGAAATTAAAATTATGATAGCCCGCCTTCAGAAGTTTTTCGGAATATATTTTTGATGCTGGTCGTCTTTCGTTACCAGAAATTCTAGTGGAGTTCGAGGATCCACTTTCAGGGTCTCCAGGATGTCACACAGGAAAAACTGCTGATCTTCTTTTTCTTTTTTGTGTTCAGTATTATGATCAGTATTCCTTAACATAATAAGTCTGCCTTTAGGAACCATATCAGAAACTTTTTACAGTGTGTAAATTATTCATTATCGGTATTTATCTCTTTAAGGCTGTCCTGTGCCTGCAGGGTATCTGATCTTTGTTCCAGCGTATTGATGGTATCCGACTGAGGATTGTTTACGGTTTCTTCTTTATTGTTCTGATCGATATACTGTGTTTCAGACTTTGTACAGGCCGTAAAAGTATACAGCAAACATGCCGCAAGAATTATCTCTTTCATATATGTAAATTTTTTGGTGTCTTCAAACTTATTTAATTATTCAAAATAATTTTATGACAGAGATCACAAGTGGTATGAGGTTTTTGTGAACATAAGATTTTATTGTTTATCTTTATGATCTCAGTCATAAACAGCATTTATTCCATTTAATACATTTAATCAGTGTGGTATCAGATAATATGCTTTAAATAAAACCTTTTTACTATATGTTAATTGAAGAAGAACTTTTACTTTCTTACGGCGCCGAAAAAGAAGACTTCAAACCTTCTGATGTCATATTCGAAGAAAACAGCACGCCGCGTTATTATTATCAGATCATCAGTGGCAGAATAAAACTTAACCATTATAACGACGAGGGAAAAGAACTTATCCTTGCTATTTTGAGTAAAGGGCTGAGTGTATGTGAGCTTCTGTTATTTATTGATGAAAAATATCCGGTAAATGCTATTGCTTTTGAAGAAACAACGGTTCTAAAGTTGCCCAAGGCAGATTTTGTCAGACTGCTCGATGAAAACCCTCAGACCTCGAGGGATATCAATAAATTCCTTTCAGAACGTTTGTACCAGAAGTATATTATGCTTGAAAATAACGCTTCCCTGCGTCCGGATGTACGGATTAAAGGAGCGCTCAATTACCAGAAAAGTTTCAGCGATGATCAGTCTAAATTTGCATTCGAAGTACCGCTCACCAGACAGCAGATCGCATCCATCACTGCTTTGCGGGTAGAAACGGTCATCAGAACCATCAAGAAGCTTGAAAAAGAGAATTTTGTGAAAATCATCAACCGGAAAATTTATCTCTAAAGAAGATATCAGCCTATAAAGAAGGCTTTTGATCTCATTTTTTTCTTAAATTATTTTTAAATGTTGAACTTTGCAGTCTAAACAGGAAAAAATGAATTGGATTATCTTAATTATTGCAGGATTATTTGAAGTAGCCTTTGCATCTTGTCTGGGAAAAGTAAAAGAAACAACGGGAACGACAATGTACTGGTGGTTTGCCGGTTTCCTGGTTTCACTGACCATCAGCATGCTTTTACTAATCAAAGCGACACAGACTTTACCCATCGGGACCGCCTATGCAGTGTGGACCGGAATTGGCGCTGTGGGAACCGCACTGATGGGAATTTTCTTTTTTAAGGATCCCGCAAGTTTTTGGAGAATATTTTTTATTGTTACGCTTATCGGCTCTGTCGTCGGGTTAAAAGCGGTTTCTTCCCATTAAAATTTTATAAGATTAAATTTAATTTTATACCTTAGTAAAAAAACTAATAAAATGAGAAAAGCTCTACTGTTTTTGCTTGCGGGTATTTCTATTTCTGCACAAAATACCTCCGAATTGCTGAATACAAACTGGTATATTTCACAAATGTCCGAAGGATCGCAGACGATTCCTACACCCAATATGGACATGGCTCTTCAGCCGTCTGTGTTCACTTCATCATCAGGAAATTATATTTTTAACTCAAAATATGTTAATACAAGCGGTTTTTCGCTTAGTTTTTCTGCGACTGCGGATTCTTTTTCGGTGGTAAATCAGGGAGGATGCACGCTTTTGGATTACTGGGGCAGCAATATGACTGCAGTACAGGCATACGATCAGAAGAACTGCAGTTTTTATCTACAGCCTGCCGGCCATGTATTTTATTACCAGGTGCTCCCAAGCGGTTCCGGAAAAAGTCTGATGATTACAGACAGTACCAACGGAAATAAGATTTATTATAACAGTTTTTTCCTCGAAAGCAGGGATGTTTCTATAGAGGAAGACGCTTTTCTGATATTACAGAATCCTGTCAAAGAAAATCTTGAACTGAGAAATGTCGGAAAAGACCTTTCTTATCAGATTGTAAACGCTTTGGGACAAATCGTTGTTGAGGGAAAAACATCAGGAAAGGATACTCAGATCGATATGGGGCATATTACCAAAGGCCAGTATTTCCTGATCGTGCAGGGAAAAAGGCCACGGAAATTTATAAAAGAATAATGCTGAAAAAAGTCTCCGCAGGCGGAGACTTTATTTTTTATATACTAAAGGCAGAATCTCATTTTTTCTGAGCCCGTATTTCGTGATTTCTTCATCGGAAAACTTTTGGGAGTAGAAATTGATATCTGTTTCAAATCCCACCTTTTGAAGCCTGTCGAAATAATCCATCCCGTACCAGCGGACATGATCATACTGTCCGAAATGTTTCTGGCGCTCTTTAGGATCTTTAATCGAAAAATCTTCGTAGGTCTTTTCCAGTGAGTCTTTCATCGGTACCTGAAGAATTCCCCATCCGCCAGGTCTTAAAACCCGGTAAAGTTCACTCATCGCCTTGGCATCGTCCTCAATATGTTCCAGGACATGATTGCAGAAAATAATATCAAAACTCTCGTCCGGAAAAGGAAGGTCCAGAATATCTGCTTTTACGTCTACGATCGGAGAAAATAAATCCGCTGAAATATAATTCAGATTTCTCATTCTCTTGAATTTACGTAAAAATTCCTGCTCGGGAGCAATATGGAGAACCTTATAATTTTTAATGAAAAAATCAGTTTCATTTTGAAGGTAGAGCCACATCTGGCGGTGTCGTTCCAGGCTTAAGGTACCTGGAGAAAGAGCATTTTCCCTTTGTTTTCCATATCCGTACGGAAGAAATTTCCTGTAGGATCTCCCGTCTATGGGATCAACAAAGCGATCGCCTTTGAAAAGCTGATAAATGAGTGGTCTCGCCCAAATGCTTATTTTAATCAGCATCGGACGGGGGATTTTATTTAATAAAAGTTTGGCGACCTTTTTCATTAAAAATCCAATTGGAAAGCTTTTTCCTCGTCACTTACAATGCCCAAAGCCTCATAAATATACTGGAAAGTGGAAAGCAATACCGGTTTCCCGTTAATCACGGCAACATCATGCTCAAAATGTGCAGAAGGCTGATTGTCTAAGGTGGTAACCGTCCATCCATCGTTGTGAAACTTCACTTTTTCAGTGCCAAGATTGATCATAGGTTCAATGGCAATCGTTAAGCCGTCTTTGATCACTTTTCCGCTTCCCTGTCTCCCATAGTTAGGAACCTGCGGATCCTCATGCATCTGTCTTCCTACTCCATGTCCTACTAATTCTCTTACCACCCCGTAGCCTTCTTTTTCACAGTGAGCCTGGATCGCGTATGAAATATCTCCGATTCTTTTCCCTCTTACACACTGCTCAATCCCTTTGTATAAAGATTCTTTGGCAACTTTCAGAAGCTTTTTGGTTTCCGGTTTTACTTCTCCGATTTCGAAAGTATAGGCATGATCTCCCACAAATCCGTTTAAAACGGCACCGCAATCGACGGATAAAACGTCTCCTTCTCTGATCTCTTCTTTGCTTGGA
>JBMDXW010000200.1:0-3492 GCA_048594965.1 Chryseobacterium sp. | reverse complement strand
GCAACGGAGATCATGACGGTCTTGTTCTTTGTACTGAGCTATATTGTATTTTATGCATTTGCCCTTCGGAATTACTTCAGGAACAACCTTCTCTCTGCCCCCGATGTTTTAATGCTGGTGCTTATCAATTTCATAAGCGTCCTGGGGACGGTTTACATTTTTAAGCAGTTACAGTACGAGCCTGCTATGATCTTCCCTATCGGATTTTGCCTGGTCAATTTTATTCTGCTTTACCGAGAAAGTAGAGGAAAGAAATTCAGTCTCGTGCATTCTGTTTTTTCGGGGATTGCCGTAAGCATGGTCACGATCGCTGCCGCATTGCAGTTCCATGCCCATCTCATTACCAGTGTCTGGGCTGTTGAAGCGACACTCCTGCTGTTTATCTGGAAAAAAAACAACCTCAGGATTTTCAGAATCTTCTTCTACATTCTCTTCCCACTGGTCATCATAGCCCAAATGGTGACGTGGACTGAATATTTACACATAAAAAACCTTACTCCTATTTTTAATCCGGTATTCCTGACCAGCTCTGTAACCCTGTTCACGACCGTCGTCAATATCGCACTTCTGAAAAAGCTTCCCGAAAGCACAGAGAAAAGCAACAGCTTTTTTGAAAATCTTTTTTCATTGGTAAGTTACACTTTGGTTTATATGGGTTTGCTCCTGGAGATCCTGTATCATCTTTCAGAAAGACCGCTGATCATCATATTCGGAACCGGCATGCTGTTCACGGTTTATTATGTTTTTACCATCCTGCTCCTGAGGAAAAAACTGGATATCGGCAGCTTCATGGAAAACGGTCTGCTGTACCTCTTTTTTATATTAATCATTCTGAATGCCGTGATCTCCGGTTCCGTAATTGCAGATGATGTCGTCATAAAAAAGATCGGAATCAGCTATTATGCCCTCTACCTCCTGTACCTTATTCCTTTCTTCTGCACCACAAGGTTTATCCTAAGGAATTCCGGATTTTTCTGGATTGAATTTTCATACTGGATGCTCTCAGCCGCGGTCGTCTCTGTAGTAAGCATGGAACTTTATCATTTTTATGTGCTTCTTTTTGCAGAAACTGAATCGGGAATACTGACGCTCCGGGATCATTTCAGCATTCTGTATCTCCCGGTCATCTGGGCCGTGCTGGCGATTATCTTCATTTATAAAGGATTAAAAACGGATCAGCGGGAATATGGCAGAGCGGGATTTGCCCTGCTGGCCGTCATGATCCTGAAACTATACCTGTATGATGTCTGGAATATGGATAATCTGTCACGGATTACCGCATTCATCATTCTCGGAATCATTTTGCTGCTGAGCTCATTTCTTTTCCAGAGACTCAGGAATATCCTGAAAACCATTGTAGATAAGAAGAATCAGGATTCCTCATATGAAAATGAAGAACCTTAAAAACCGTAAACAGATAAACTTTTTTAAAATAATTACGAAAATTAATTAACGATTTATAAAAAATACCTATATTTATCAGGTATTTAACAGAATATATTGCTAAAGTATTATGAAAAAATTATTCTACTCCTTTTTATTGCTGTCATCCGCCACATTATTTGCCCAAAAGGATGCCTCCGTTAAATTTGCCGTTGCCGATGGCATTGTCGGAACGGTAGATATGTTTACAGGCAGTTATAAGAATAGCGTCGAAGATTCTCACTCTTATAAATCTGCTGCAGAACTTCCGCAGAACTTAAAAAAATATAGTTTCATGGCAGACAACGGCCTGGTAGAATACAAGCTTAAGAAAGATCAGGGCGCGCTCGATAAAACGAAGCTTTCCGACCTTAATGTTCTTTACGGTCTTGCCAAAGATACCCCTGTATTCATCGACGGTTATGAATTTAAGAATACCAGTATGATAATCTTCAGCGAACTGGTGAGCAACCCTACAGTGATCAACAATAAAGGCCAGAAAGCAGTAGCGGTGACGACAAAGAAATAATGTAATAATTATATCCGATTATAAAAGGCTGTCCGAAATGTCCGGACAGCCTTTTATATGTATTCTACGGGAACTCTCTTCAAATATCTCCCCTAATTTTCATGCAATCTGTCTGGACAGGGAATACTGAAAATCAATATTTATCATTCCATTTTTTCTTCAGCTCGTCGTAGATCTTTTTTTCCGTTGCGTTGTTTCCCGGTTGATACAGTTTGACATCCCTGATTTCTTCGGGCAGAAAATCCTGGTCTACGAAATTGCCTTCGTAAGAATGGGCATATTTATATTCTTTGCCATAATCCAGGTCTTTCATCAGTTTGGTCGGTGCATTTCTCAGATGCAGCGGGACGGGCAGGTTTCCGGTTTTCTTCACCAGGGCCAGGGCCTCATTGATCGCCATATAGGTGGAGTTGCTCTTCGGGGAAACCGCCAGATAAACGGCTGTTTCGCTCAGAATGATTCTTGCTTCCGGATTTCCGATCACATTTACGGCCTGGAAACAGTTGTTGGCGATCACCAGGGCATTGGGATTGGCCAGTCCGATATCTTCCGAGGCCAGGATCAGCATTCTTCTCGCAATAAACTTGATATCTTCGCCGCCCGCAAGCATCCTTGCCAGCCAGTAAACCGCCCCGTTCGGATCACTTCCGCGCATCGATTTGATGAATGCTGAAATGATATCGTAATGCTGCTCCCCGTTTTTATCATACAGCGCCATGGTTTCCTGCAAAACTTCAAGAACATCATCATTACCGATCTCTTTTTTGGAAGACCCTTTATACTGATTGAGCACCAGCTCCACCGAATTGATCAATTTCCTGGCATCTCCTCCTGAATATTGAATCATGGCTTCTTTTTCAGTGACTTTAAAATGGGTCCCTTCATCCTGGTTGAATCTTTCCTGGGCAATATCGATCAGCTCTTCCAGCTTCTCATAGCTCAATGCCTTCAGGACATAGACCTGGCTCCTCGACAGCAAAGCGGACACCACCTCAAAGCTGGGATTCTCCGTCGTCGCGCCGATCAGGACGATCCAGCCTTTTTCTACGGCATGAAGAAGTGAATCCTGCTGCGATTTGTTGAACCGGTGAATTTCATCAATAAATAAGATCGGTGATTTACCGGAAAAAAGATTCTGTTTTTTGGCATCTTCAATGACGTCTCTTACATCTTTTACCCCTGAAGAAACCGCAGAAAGCTTATAGAATTTCCTTCCTGACTGCTCAGAAATGATCTCCGCAAGTGTGGTTTTCCCCGTACCCGGAGGCCCCCAGAAGATCAGTGAATTGAGGGTGTTATTCTGAAGCATTTTCCGGATCGTTCCCTTCTCCCCTGTCAGATGCTCCTGACCGAGAACCTCATCCAGGGTCTTCGGCCTTAATTTTTCGGCTAATGGAATATTTTGATTCAAGGTATTTTAATTAATTGTTTGCGTTGATGTATTGAATGTGAATACATTTTATTACTTACAAAGGTAGAGAAAGTATTTTTTTAAATTATATAGTACCCGCTGTGTATTTGATTCATTTCGTCAGTTCGAG
>JBMDXW010000020.1:0-11169 GCA_048594965.1 Chryseobacterium sp. | reverse complement strand
TCTTTCCAAGAACCACCTCTCACTGATTTTTTGGTATCAGCTAAATCTTTAGTCGATGGATTTAAAGTAGATGAGAATCCGTATGAAGAGTTATCGTAAGAAGATAATGTCCACTCAGAAACGTTTCCAGCCATATCATACAATCCATACCCATTTTTCTTAAATTTCTTTACCGGAGCAGTATATGTGTAAGTACCTTTTTTATTGTCTTCCATGTAATCACCTCTCTTAGGTTTGAAGTTGGCAAGGTAGCAACCTCTGTCGTCCATTAAGTAAGGACCTCCCCAAGGATAAGTGGCATTTTCCATTCCGCCTCTTGCAGCAAATTCCCATTCGATTTCCGTAGGAAGTCTGAACTGCAATGGTCTTTGTTTTTTTCTTTTTAAACTTTCGTTGTAATCGGATTTCAGTTTAGATCTGAAGTTACAATACGCTCTGGCCTGATCCCAGGTCACCCCTACTACAGGATAATCCTTGTAAGCTTTATGCCAGAAATATTGTTCAAATAACGGCTCATTATAAGCAAAATGGAAATCTTTAACCCAAACCGTGGTATCGGGATAAATGGCGATACTCTCACTTCTGAGGTAGTTCACCCCTCTTTCTTTTTCAGCAAGAGCGACATCCATATCTCCCCATCGGTAAGTGTATTTTAGTTTACTAACATCAAGGATTCTTTCATTACCAATTCTGGAAGAGGCCGGTAAATACATTGACTCAAGAACCTCAGCATATTCTACGTCCGGATATTTGGTCGTATTCCAATGCAATGGAACTTTCCAGTCAATTTTTTTAGTAGGATCGAAAGAGCTTTCGTCTCCTCCACCCTGTGCTTCTAAATATTCCTGATATGGTGTTAAGTTTTCTTCTTTTTGAGCAAGGTATGCATAATCTCCTATGCTTGTTCCTCTTCCTTTACCTTCACCACCTTCTCCGGCAGCTTCAGCAAGTAGTGTTCTTGCAATAGAATCTCTTACATAATTGATAAATACTCTGTACTCAGCATTGGTAGTTTCCGCTTCATCCATAAAGAAGGAAGAGACAGTAACGGTTTTAGCCTGAGCTTTTTCAGGACTGTCTGTAAAATCCTGATCAGTGAGCCCCGCAACAAATGATCCTGCAGGAATTGCAACCATGCCGTATGGTCTTTCTGCAACAAATGATTTTGTTTTTTCTCTTGGTATCAACTCTCCTTTTGTTCCTGGTTTCCCCACAGAAGAAGTACCACCACCTGAACAAGATACCGACGCTACTGACGCAGACAATAATAAAAGAAATATCCTTTTCATGTTAATTTTTATAATTAAGCCGTAAATATATAATTTTTTTAAGAAACTTTTAAGATTTTTTTTGAAATAACGAAAGAAATCTAAATTTATTTTATTTACAAGTATTTTTTATTCCACAGTTACGGATTTTGCCAGGTTTCTCGGCTGATCTACGTTGGCTCCTCTATATACTGCAATATAGTATGCCAGTAACTGTAACGGCACAGATGCTACGATCGGAGAGAAACATTCTGAGGTTTCCGGAATCTCGATAACATAATCTGCCATTTCACTAACCTGGGTGTCACCTCTGTTTACAACTGCGATCACTTTTCCTTTTCTGGCTTTGATTTCCTGAACATTACTTACAATCTTATCATAATGTCCTTTCTTCGGTGCAATGATGACGATCGGCATGTTTTCATCGATCAAAGCAATAGGACCATGCTTCATTTCAGCAGCAGGATATCCTTCTGCATGGATATAAGAAATTTCTTTAAGCTTCAAAGCACCTTCCAGAGCTGCCGGATAATTATATCCTCTTCCTAAGTACAAGAAGTTTGTTGCCTGGATGAAATCCTTCGCTATATTTTGTACGAGCTCATGTGTAGATTGCAGTACATCTTCGATTTTTTTAGGAATCGCATCGAGTTCGGCTATTAAGCTCATGAAATCTGCGTTCCCTAAGTTTCCGTTATGTTTCCCCAACTTTAAAGCGATTAAGCTAAGAATCGTAAGCTGTGCTGTAAAAGCTTTTGTTGAAGCAACTCCGATTTCAGGACCTGCATGGGTATATGATCCCGCATCCGTAATTCTTGCGATCGATGAATCCACAACATTACAGATACCGTAAATAAATGCACCTTTTTCTTTAGCCAATTTTAAAGCGGCCATTGTATCGGCAGTCTCTCCGGACTGAGAAATTGCGATCACCACATCTTTGTCCGTAACAATCGGGTTTCTGTATCTGAATTCTGAAGCATATTCTACTTCTACAGGAATTCTTGCATATTCTTCGATAAGATATTCTCCGATAAGTCCGGCATGCCACGATGTTCCGCAGGCAATGATAATAATTCTGTTGGCATTCTTGAATTTCTCGATATGATCCCATATTCCTGCCATTTTGATAACGCCTTCATCGACCAGCAATCTCCCTCTCATTGTATCGTGGACTGACTTCGGCTGTTCAAAAATTTCTTTAAGCATAAAATGCTCATATCCGCTTTTTTCAATCTGTTCCAAGCTTAATTTAAGCTTTTGGATTTCAGGTACTATTTTAGAATTTTCAGTAATGGTTCTGATATCCACTCCGTTTTCGAGGGAGATCGTTGCCATATGACCTTCTTCCAGATAAATGGCTTCTTTAGTAAACTCTACAAAAGGAGAAGCATCAGAAGCAATAAAATATTCTTTATCACCAATCCCTATAGCCAGAGGAGATCCTAATCTTCCCACAACCAATACTCCGGGATATTCTTCATGCATTACCGTGATGGCATACGCTCCATATACTTCATTTAAAGCATATCTTACCGCAGTAGGAAAATCAGTTTCCGCGTTAAGATCCATAAAGTATTGGATAAGATTCACCAATACTTCGGTATCGGTTTCAGATTTAAAAGTAAATCCTTTCTCCGTAAGCATCGTTTTAATCGTATCATAATTTTCAATGATCCCGTTATGAATAATAGCCAGCTTACCGTTATTCGACAAGTGGGGATGTGAATTTCTGTCGCTTGGAACTCCGTGGGTTGCCCAACGGGTGTGCCCCATACCGATCTTAGCTTTTCCTTTCAGCTGACTGGAGATATTGACAAGATCTTCTACCTTACCTTTTGTTTTTTCAACTTCCAGCTTGTTGTTCCCATCTTCAAGAACAATTCCCGCACTATCGTACCCTCTGTATTCTAGTCTTCTAAGACCGTTAATTACTATATCATAGGCATCCTGAAAGCCTGTGTATCCAACGATTCCGCACATAATTATATCAAGTGTTAAGTGTTAAGTGTTTGTTTAAGTGTTTTAAATTTATTTTGTCCCGTAGGTTACAATAAGCTGAACCCTGTCAGGGTTGTCGAGATTTGAAGCATCACCAATAAATACCGCTCTGGTGGTGTTATAAGGTGTTGTAGTAGATTTGTATCCCACAAGACTTGTTCCGTCAGAACTCTTTTCAAAACTTCCCAAATCAATTTTAAGATATTTGGTTTCCGTTTTATCAGTTTCTAATTTACTGTTAGGCTCAATCATCTCTTTTATAGATTGTGTCACGGTAAAATCATAGTAATGTTTATCATCCGCTTCATTATCGTATGCTTTAAAAATTGTAAATCCGGGAATTCCTCCAAGTTTCAGCAAATCATTGGTAAAGCCCGCCCTTACCTTCGTAGCTCCAGTGGTACTTGGGTCTACATATTTACGCAGTAAAGTAAATTCAGAAGGTTTTGGATAATTCGTTTTATACCATTCAGGATCAATGTACAATCTTATTTTAGCACTGATGATACCTGCCTTTTCGTTATCATATAAATTTTTAAGATCAATAATAGTTGATTCCGGAATTTTAATCCCTATTGAAGGTCCTCCCATTCCCTGAGCGTAAAGCCGTGTATTACCAGCAAGATTCCCTTTAAACGAGCTACTCCTTTGATACTGATATTGACCAATATGCGCATTACCTGATCCTAAAGAAAAAGCATAAGATGTCTGAGCTCTTGTTGTAGTCCCATTTTCAGTTTTATCATATTTATAATACATGATCATCTCCATATCGTTTGGAGAAAACTGGAATAAATACCCATCAGATTCATCTACAGAAATTCTCAGGCCTCTGAAATACCTTGTAAAATTCGAAGCATCCGAAAGTTCAGGCTGATCTTTTTTAGCAATGATTTTATCCTGGAAAAACTGTTTATCTAGTGGAATCCTGATCCCTGGTGTTGAAGCGGTGAATAAAGCTGTTCCGCCGTCATCTTTTGTAATAGCTATAGAACTTACATATCCGTTAAATACTTTTGAACCGAGGACAGTCGGATTAATATCATAAATCGCATTGGACTTCACGGTATCGGAAGCAGCTTTCAAGAAAGTATTTACTTCATTTACTTTTAGCGTTAAATTTCTTTTAGCTTTGCCAAATTTCAATGCCGGATAAGTATTGACTACTTTCTTTGCATTTACCGCACCGTCTGCGGCGGTTGTATATGTAAAATTATCATCAACCGTATTGGTAGTCACCGAATCGCTGGCGAATCTCGGTTTTAAGACCAAAACAACAGAATCCACCACGGCATTCGTTCCGAAATCGGGATCGTAGGTCGAAAGTTTTACCTGCGTTAAATAAGAAGCTTTCTGCATTCCGAACTGGCTTTCATCGAAAGCACCTAGTACGCCGAATGTAAGTTTAGAAGCATCTGTCCGTATAGTGTCATTGTTATCAATATTAAAGGCAGTAACAACAAAACTCTTTTCCGTGCCCTTAGCCTCTCCATTTATAAATAATTGTTCTCCCAGGCTGTCCGGATCGGGCTCACAGTTATAAAGCAAAATACCTCCCAAAATCATCAGACATAATGCTGTGATTGTCTTTTTAATAGTATGAATCATTAAAAATGTGTTTTTTAATAAAGTTGATTAATAGAATCTACGTCAAGATATTCCGATTTCGCAGTGGATGTTTCGTTAAAAGCTTTATCCAGGTCTTCGTCAAGGAACTCATCGCCTTTTACGACCATATCCACGTAGTCCATACTTTCGATCACGAAAGTTTTAACGCTTGGATTATTTAACGCTTTTAGACCTGAAATATTATCAAATTTCAGCTTCTCGTCGATATTTGAAGCCAAAGGAGCATCCTTTTCATTATATAGAGAAAGGACAATTTTAGCATCTTTGAAATAAGTATCTGATTCGTAGTACGTTTTAAGATAAATAGGAACAAAAGAAGACATCCATCCGTTCAGATGGATTACATCCGGAACCCAGTTTAGCTTCTTGATGGTTTCAATGACACCCCGGGCAAAGAAAATCGCTCTCTCATCATTGTCCTAGAAAGGATTTCCTTCATCATCAAAATAATATTGTTTTCTTTTGAAATATTCTTCGTTATCAATAAAATAAACCTGAAGTCTTTCCCCCGGAAGCGATGCTACCTTAATAATGAGTGGCTGGTCCAGGTCATTAATAATAATATTCATTCCCGACAGGCGGATGACTTCGTGAAGCTGGAATTTCCTTTCACTTATTTGTCCAAATCTTGGCATAAAAACTCTTACATCATTGCCTTCATTGTGCATCTTAAGTGCCATTTTGTTTACCACTGCAGCCATATTTGTATCTTCCTGATATGGATACATCTCTGTAGTAATGTACAGTATTTTTTGATTCGGCATAAACTTCTATCTAATTTTTGTAAAAATGCTTTAATGCGCAAAATTACGAAAAAACATTCAACATTGGTTTAATTAACATTTTTTTACGACAAAAAGGCACGTCAAAATGGCAAAACAACCTTTAATCATATCATTACTCTATATTATTTTTAGTATTTTTGAATTACTATTAATATAAACTATGGAAGTTTTAAAAAGCAGGAAGATTCTTCAGGATTTCATTGAAAGACAGAAAGAAATGGGCAAAAAGATTGGTTTTGCACCAACGATGGGAGCACTTCATAACGGTCACTTATCGCTGTACAAAAAAGCAAGAGAAGAAAACGACCTGGTCGTATCATCAATTTTTGTTAATCCTACCCAATTCAATAACCCGGAAGATCTTGAAAAATATCCCCGCGACATCAACAGAGACCTCTTAATCCTTGAAAAATCAGGATTGGTGGATGCGGTATATATTCCGGAAGTTACCGATATCTATCCCGAAAAAACAGAAAGTAAACATTATGACTTTGGTGGTCTTGAGGATGAAATGGAAGGAAAATCCCGGCCCGGGCATTTCGACGGGGTAGGAACAGTGGTAGAAGAACTTTTTATTCAGGTAAAGCCCGACAACGCTTATTTTGGTGAAAAAGATTTTCAGCAACTTGCTATTATCCGAAAAATGGTTGAGAAGAAAAAACTTCCGGTTAAAATAAAAGGCGTGCCAATCTACAGGGCAGAAAACGGACTGGCATTAAGCTCAAGAAACCAAAGACTTGACGAAGACCGGCGTGAAGCTTCCAAAATCATTTATGAAACATTAAAAAAAGTAAATGAATGGTTCCGTGTTCTTACAGTTTCCGAAATCAAGGAAAGGGTACAGGATATTTTTGATCACCAACGAGGAATGCAGCTTGAATATTTTTTGATTGCTGATGAAGAAACGTTGAAGGAAACCGATTTTTTCTACAAAGACAAAAATTTCAGGGCATTTATCGTGGTTGTGGTGGATGGCATAAGACTTATCGACAATATGCATCTGGATTAAATTTTTATTCTTTTTATTAAAAATAAAAATGCGTTGCTCCGGTGACGCATTCTTTCAGGCATCCGCAAATAAAAAATCAAAGGCTTCTTGAGGAAGCCTTTGAAACACCAAATCACAAAATATTAATATGAAAAAAATTTACTTTTCAGTAAACTTGTGACCCGGCTGGGATTCGAACCCAGGACCCATACATTAAAAGTGTATTGCTCTACCAGCTGAGCTACCGAGTCGGCCACAATTAATAATGATAAATATAAATAAAATTTTTATTCTCACTATTAACTATTTCAATTTTCTGCATTGTGCCTGCGACTGGACTCGAACCAGCACATCCTTAGGAAACCACCCCCTCAAGATGGCGTGTCTACCAATTTCACCACACAGGCATAAAAATTACAAAAGTCTAGTAATCTTTTTTTGCTTGTGACCCGGCTGGGATTCGAACCCAGGACCCATACATTAAAAGTGTATTGCTCTACCAGCTGAGCTACCGAGTCGGCCACATTATTATCAAGTTTTCATTTGAGTAATGTCCCTTGTTTTAAGTGGTGCAAAGATATAGCTTTTTTTTATTTCTCAAAACTTTTTTGCAAATTTGTTTAAAAAAAATTCATGATAATTTCACTGGTCGGATACATGGGGAGCGGCAAATCTCACATTTCCAAAATATTAAGCGAAAAACTAAATTTTAAGCTGATTGACCTCGATAAAGAGATCTCTAGACGAAATAAATTAACCATTCCTGAAATATTCGAAAAGAAGGGAGAAATATTCTTTAGAAAGCTGGAACGGGAAATACTTGAAGAAATTCTCGCCTCCGAGGAAAATGTAGTTCTGAGCCTGGGAGGAGGAACGCCGGCTTACTACAATAATATGGAGATTATTAACAATAATTCACAAAGTGTTTTCTTAAGAGCTTCCGTCGGCACTTTATCGGAAAGACTTTCAAAGCAGAAAGAAAAACGACCTCTGATTGCCAATATTTCCGATGAAGACCTCCCGGAATTCATCGCAAAGCATCTTTTTGAGAGAAATATTTTTTACGGCAAGGCGCAATTTCATATCACAACCGACAGCAGAGAGCCCGAGGAAATTGTTGATGAAATCATAAGAAAGCTCTATCACTAGAGCTTTATCTTTCAATCTTCCCCGGAAGCATCACTTTCCCCGAAAAAATCATCCCAGTCGGTAAAATCAGAAGCAATATCGTTATCAACATAATCATCCATTTCTCTCCTGTCTTTTTTCGTAGGCCTGCCTTCTCCTTTGATCCTGTAGTAATCCTGAGACATTTTACGCATTTTCAGAAGTTCATACTGTTCTTTATCGGTAACATCTTTTATGTGAAGTGGAACCAGTTTGGCGCCTATTCTGCTTTTAGGGATCTGGATCACCTTTATTTTATAATCAATCTGATTTTTACGGATCTTGATCACATCTCCCTCCTTTACCTCCTTAGAAGACTTCACGACCGAATCACTGATTGAAACCCTGTTCTTTTTAATCTCTTCGGTAGCAATGGTTCTGGTCTTATAAAAACGAATGCTCCATAAAAATTTATCTATTCTCATAATTTTTTATACTTTTGCCGTTATATTATTTGTAAAGTAATTAAAGTTTTTGAAATGAAAAAAATATTTTTATATATCCTTGCGGGATCCCTGTGTTTTTCTGCTTGTAAAAGGGATGATGACACTGACACTTTTGTAGAACCTGAAGACATAGCAGTAAGAAATTCATATGATGACCAGGCGATCCAGAAATTCCTGAACGACAACTACCTGGACAGCCAAGGAAATATAAAAGCTTTCAGTTCGACCGATACTTCCGATGACAATGAAAAGAAACTTTCCGAGCTCAATCCGGTAACATTACCTTCGGGGGTTGTATATATCGTACGAAGCGGCGCTCAGCCTTCTCCGGGAGTAACCTTGGAAACCAATCCTACAGCTACCGATGCCACGCAGATCAGAACAATGATTAGGGCCAACTACTACCTTGCAACCAACACTGATGGAATCGTTGCTCTTGGAAGCCCTGGCACATTTTATAATACAATTAATGGCGGTACATCACCTGTGACTGACCCTATGTTCTATTATGTTAAAAAGAAAATACTGAACGACGACACCTCAAAGACTAGAAGCTATTACGAAATTGAGGGTCTTCAGGAAGGCTTAAAATACTTCAAGGGATTTGCCGACAAACCAGATGAATCAAATTACAACCTTCAAGGTGTGATCTTAGTGCCGTCAAGAGCAGCCTTCGCCAGAGATGCGCATTACAACTATACCGGATACTCCCTTCAGAACAATTGTTTCGTATTTAATTTCGAAATTTATAAGGCCAATGTAAGGCCGGTCAGTGATCAATAAATAAAAAAACGCTTCGAAATGAAGCGTTTTTTTATGCCTAAAAACCGGATTTACTTTTTACATTTCCTAAAATATCCGGAAAATAAAGATCCGAAAGATGATCGAATTCATCACCTCTCATGAACATGCTGGCATCCACTTCTTCATAGGTACTTCTTCCTGCCGCCGCAATAAGCTCATTACAGGTGTGAAGCGTATTTTTATGAAAGTGATAAACCCGCTCTGCTTTATCAGTTACGTTGAGACCTTTAATGAGCATCTTATCCTGAGTGGCAACACCGGTCGGACAATTATTGGAATTACATCGTAATGCCTGAATGCATCCCAGTGAAAACATAAAACCTCTGGCGTTATTGCACATATCCGCTCCCATGGCAACAGCCCTAAGGATATCAAGACTCGTTAAAACCTTCCCGCTTGCGATCACACGCAGTTTATTACGCAAGTTATAATTCTTTAAAGTCTTGTTGACAAAAATCAATGCTGGTTCCAATGGCATACCTACTCCATCCGAAAACTCAGGAGGCGCTGCACCGGTTCCGCCCTCTGCCCCGTCTATGGTTATAAAATCGGGATAAATTTTAAGCACATTCATCTGGACACAGATATCTTCGAATTCTTTTGTATCTCCAATACACAGTTTAAAGCCAACAGGCTTACCTCCTGAAAGTTCCCTCAACTGCTGTACAAATCTTAACAATCCCGGAGCATCGGAAAATGCCGAATGGGAAGGTGGTGATACAATGGTTAGCCCAGGGGTTACATGACGGATTTTTGCGATCTCAGGCGTATTTTTAACGCCCGGCAAGACACCCCCGTGCCCTGGTTTTGCGCCTTGGGAAAGTTTAATTTCAATCATCTTCACATTCGGAAGATTGGAATATTTTGTAAAAAGTTCAGGATTGAATTTCCCTTCATCATCCCTACAGCCAAAATAGCCCGTTCCGATCTGCCAGCAAAGATCGCCTCCTTCGAGATGATAGGGCGAAATCCCTCCTTCTCCTGTATTATGGTAGAAATTTCCCTTTTTTGCACCTCTGTTGAGAGAAATCTGGGCCCTGTCACTCAACGAACCGAAACTCATGGCAGAAATATTAAATAAAGAAGCATGATATGGCTGGCTGCATTGCTCGCCGCCCACCCAGACTCTGGGAAGTTCTTCCGACGGAGATTTTGCATAAATAGAATGTTTGATCCCTTCGTATTTCCGGTGGTTAACTTCCAGTTGCGTACCGAAAGCTACCGTATCGCTTAAATTTTTTGCCCTTCTGTATACCGCCGACCGCTGATTCCTGGGAAAAGGCTTACCATCCGTTTCCCTTTCGATGAAATATTGCTGCATTTCCGGGGAGATACTTTCAAAAAAATACCTGAAATACCCCAAAACGGGGAAATTTCTAAGAATTGCATGTTTGGTCTGGTAGGTATTGTACACCCCCAATGCGTAAATAGCCGTCAGGAGAATAGGAATCCAGTAATGCGCCCTGATGAGTAAAGCCACGACCCATGTAACGATTACCAATACAATCCCCCAAGATAAAAACTTATCTCTCATGAATGTAAAATTTAAAGTTAAAAACTAAATGTAGTGGAAATTTAGCAGAAAGCCTACGCTTTAGCTAAAAAACTTTCGTAAGAAGACTGCACAGAAACCGTGCCATCTGACAGTATTTTTTCTAAGTTCAGAAATTCGATCTGGTTGACAGAAGCCGCATCAAAGTCCTTCTGCACTCTCACATAATTCTCAGTAAAGCCGAACATTTTACCTTCCTTGTTTTCATGCTCCCAAAGCACAGGAAGTGTTTTGCCAAGCTGGGTCTGGTAAAATGCCATCTTTTTCTTTTCGGAGAGAATTCTCAGCATTTTGTTACGCCTTTTTCTTTCCGGAATCGGAACGATACCTTCCATTTGGGAAGCCTCCGTATTTTCTCTTTCGGAATAGGTGAAAACATGCAGATAGGTAATCGGAAGTTCATTCAGAAAATTATAGGTCTCCATAAACAATTGTTCTGTTTCACCGGGAAAACCGACGATCACATCAACGCCGATCGCCGCATCAGGCATAACTTCACGGATTTTGGTTACCCTGTCCTTATATAGTC
>JBMDXW010000002.1:0-4814 GCA_048594965.1 Chryseobacterium sp. | reverse complement strand
ACGGTCTTTTGCTGATGCTCATCGATAAAAAATACGGGCGTCCCTCCTATCCGGAACAATGGAGACTCCTGCAAAGTTCCCAACCGGCTTCCGTCGTGAAGAAACTGATCGGTAAAGAGACAGAAAAATCCCTTCTGGTCTTTATTTTCAGCCTCCCAAGAATAAGGGACAAGCGGATTTGAAAACAACAGTGCCGGGCGGTCGACAGCTATCCATTTATCAGCATAATGAAGCTTTCCTTTACCAATGATCAGACAAATTTTGTAATAGTCCCGTCTGCTGTAAGGAGTAATAAGAGAACAATTTTTTCTTGAAAAAACATTAAAATGTCCTAATCCCGGTGTTTTTACACATTCCAGTCCGATCCGTCGGTAAAAAGCACGTACTGTTTCGTTTGATTCCATGGATCAAAATTATAAAATTCAAACAAAATAAATGGAAACAAATACTATTAATAGATAAAATGAAATGACCGATCTATCGACCAGCCATTAGATATCAAACTAAGTTGATTCTTAACTTTATTTTACACCTGGATTGCAGGAAATTATTTTTCTTTCCGTAAATCTGAGGTATTATTTTGGCTAAAGTAAATGGCAGGGTTTTCGCCGTTACAGTACATCTCTTTAAAAACCTTATATTTTTCTTTTCCCAGGATCGTTTCCATTTCTGAAAACCTGTCATACCTCCACTGATCAGGATTGTCGCCATAAACGGAAATCCATGAATTATAATCGTGATAAAGCTCATTGAGCTCATAGAGCTTCAGAGCCTGTGTTGCAGATAATAACAGAACCTGTATTACAGAATCCCAATTGACATCTGTAATACTTTTCCTATATCCGTTATAAAAATGATCAGCCTGTATATAGGCATGGCCATAAGCACCGGTAAGTACGGCTGTCAGTAAATCTGCCTTCATCCTGTTGCTAGTGTAAATTAATTTGACATTTTCAATTACAATGCCAAAGTATCGTCATATTTTTAAAACCCGGACCTAAAACGTTATTAAATCACAATATGTTGTCAAAAAATTAAAAGATTTGAATATCAATTTAAATTTGTAATTTTAAAATAAGAAACTCCAGTACTTATTTTGTTTAATCCCAAAAATCCAAATATTATGGAAACTGTAAAATTTGAAATATCGCCTTATCAGGATGAATTACAGATACTGATAGACGGGCAAAAAGGAGGTTATATGTCCATTGAGGTAGATGGCAGGTTGCTCATTGTGTATTATACCAAACTTGATGAAGAACACGAAGGAAAGGGCTACGCCAAACTCTTGCTGGATGAACTTGTACGCTACGCTGAAGAAAAAGATTTTCTTATTGATCCGGAATGTGATTTTGTAAGACAGCAGTTTGAAAATCATCCTTCAAGATACAGGAATATCTGGCATGCTTAGATCATTAGCTATCCCACCATTTTTCAAAATGATAATCCTGCCCATTGAGGTCAACAGGCTGCCCGATCATGGGCGTAAGTATCGAAAGGTTCCGGCTTTGGGCAAGGCCTGTAATTTTCTGTAAAGGTTCATTCCACGCATGCAGGGCAAGAGCAAATTTTGATGAATGAACAGGAATTACATTTTTAGCCTTTACATCAATACTTGCCTGAATAACATCCTCCGGCAGCGCATGAATATATTTCCAGGCTTCGTTATACTGGCCGTTTTCTAAAATGGCAAAATCAAAAGGCCCATATTTTTCACCGATCATCTTAAAATGTGTATCGTAACCGCTGTCACCACCGAGAAATAGTTTTTTACTGGGCGTCATCAGTACATAAGATGTCCATAATGTGACATTTCTCTTCATTTTTCGGCCTGAAAAATGTCTGGCCGGCGTAAAGATAATTTGAATGTCATTTTTCAGATTCACTGTAGCTTCCCATTCTTCTTCGATCAGCTGATCGGTATTATAGCCCCATCTTTCCAAGTGTGCACCGACACCCAGAGGAAGAATAACTTTTCCGACCCTGTTTCTGATAGCTTTAACCGTAGGATAATCCAGGTGATCGTAATGATCGTGCGTAATGACCAGATAATCGATAGCAGGAACATCATCCGGTTTAAAGATATCCGCGCCAGAAAAAGCTTTATTGAAAAAACTGAAAGGCGAACCGTAAGAACTCAGCACCGGATCAACAAGAAAAGAAACACCGTCCGTCTGTATAAAATAAGAAGAGTGCCCCAGCCATATGAAAACATCCTGATTTTTAGGAATATTTTTCAGATCCGTGTGGAAAGAAGGAATTGGTCCGGAAGGTTTCAGATAAGGATCTTTTTTATCAAATAAAAAATCAAACATCACTTTCGGCATCGAATATCCTTCAGCGAGTGCGGGGGTATCGTGCAGATTCTGAAACTGCCTGTTTTTATAATACCGGGAATTCTGCATTCTCAGGAGCCTTTCTCCTTTTGCATCGGAACCGAAAACCTCTCGTCCGGTAATCATAAAATAGATGGCAATAATGAGTAAAACTAAAATAATAAATCCGTAAATCATTTTTTTAATGGATGTTAATTGGTAACATTATATCACAAGACGGTCTACACGACTTAAAACCTTTAAAATTATATGAAAATATTACGCCTTTTTTTAAAACTTATCCTCTAAAACTCTATTTTTGAAACAAAAAAACAAAGTGCAGAAAAATTATTTCTTCCTGCTTTTTCTTCTGCTGATAACCGCCTGCGGATCTGTACGTAAACATAACGAACGGCAGAAGGTCTGCATTGCACCTGAAAAGCTGAAAAAGGATGTAGATTTTGCTTACTCCAAGATCAAAGAAATGCATCCCTCGCTTTTCCTTTATATCTCCAAAAAAGACCTGGACCGCAAATTTGACAGTGTAAAAAGCACCATCAACACGCCGCTTACACCGCTTCAGTTTTACTTCAAGCTGCAGCCCGTGATATCCGACATTCGTGAAGGCCATCTTTCGCTCAGAATCCCTTCCAAAATGATCACGAAGAAAGAAATCAGGGAGCTCGAAAATAAGAAAGGAATGTTCAGCCGCTTTGAATATTACGTAAAGGACGACCGCCTTTTTATCATCGGAAATAAAGATTCTATTGAAAATATAAAACCGGGAACGGAGATCACCTCCATCGACGGCACACCGGTTTCCTATTATATCGAAAGGTACAGAAAACTGATCAGCACCGACGGGTTCAATACGACCTTCAAACCCTATTTTCTTAAAGATCTTTTTTTCAGTTATTATGTTGCTGAAAAAGGATATGAAAACACGGCGGTCATTGAAACGGTTTTTAATGGTGTTAAAAAAAACTATAAGCTGACAAGAGAATCAAAATCTGAAGAGGACCTTAAAAAAGAGAAAGAAAATAAAAAAAGAACCGATGAGAAAAAAATCAATGATTATGTAGCTTTCACTGATTCTTATAACAGAAATTTCAGATTTCTCGATCCCGACAGCTCTATTGCCTACATTAAAGTAAAAAGTTTTTCGGGAGACTATTCTGCTAGGTTTTACAAGAATGCCTTTGAAAAAATTAAGAATGCCCGTGCCTCGTATCTTATTCTCGACGTAAGAAATAACTACGGTGGCTCACTGGAAGAAATCCATAAACTGTATTCTTATCTTTCTCCGGAACCTTATACCCTGATTAAGCCATCTGAGGTAAATTCTGCCACCACTCCATTAAAAACAAATTATTTCCGCAAGTCAAATCCTCTGCAGTATACTTTCAAAACGTTTACCTATCCTGCATTTTTCTTTGCCCAGACTTTCAGCACGTACAGGAAAGACGGAAAGTTTTATTACAAAATAAAAGCCGACAGGCTATCCAGACCGGATAAAAATGCATTTAAGGGAAAAATCTTCGTGCTCATCAACGGATCCAGTTTCTCAGCTTCTTCTATACTTACATCCAAGCTAAAGAATGATAAGAGAGCCATCCTGGTAGGAGAAGAAACAGGAGGTGCGAATGACGGAACCGTAGCAGGATTTTATTCTTATCAAATTCTTCCGTACTCAAAGATCGATCTTCCGATCGGTCTTGTTCTCGTCCAGCCGGACATTACGCCTACCCAAACCAAAAAAGGCGTGCTGCCCGATATTCCCATAACGGAAACCATGGAAGATATTATCCAAAAAAGAGATCCTCAGCTGGAACGTATCCTGACTGAAATCAAAAATGAAAAGGCAAGAAATGAAAAATACCTCATGCAATGAAAGTGAAAAATAGTGTGCGATACTTAAAAATAATTGCAGTGATGGGTTTCTTATGGATTGTTATGCATTCTTCATATATCATTATTGACGGGATAACCGATGATGGAAAAACCGCCGATGTTGCTGTAATCCTCGGAAATAAAGTTAATAAAGACGGCACCTTATCAAAAAGGCTTGAAGAACGGCTGAAAACCGGAGAGAAATTATTAAAGGAACATCGGGTCAGAAAAATTCTGGTAAGCGGCGGATTAGGAAAGGAAGGATTTTACGAAGGTGATAAAATGAGAGAATACCTTGTTGAGAATGGAATTCCTGATTCTCTTGTTATCGTTGACAATCTTGGAAATACCACAAGAGCTACAGTTGATAATACCTTAAACCTGAGAAAACATTACGCTTTCAATAGTATCATTGTGGTTTCCCAATACTTTCATGTGACCAGGACGAAAAAACTTTTCAGAGATAAAGGCTTCGAAAACGTAAGCAGTGTGAGTCCCGATTACTTTGAATGGAGGGATCTTTATGCAATAATAAGGGAATTTCCGGCTTATTATACACAATAGAATCGGCGGGCTTGAGGGCCGCCGCTTGTATTTTTTTATTTAGTG
>JBMDXW010000199.1:0-7930 GCA_048594965.1 Chryseobacterium sp. | reverse complement strand
TGCGTGCTATGAAGGGGTTGTTTATGCTGAAGCCGTTACAGTGGCGGGCTAGACCTGAATTCAGGCATAAGAGACCGTAAAAAGGAAACTGGAGACAGGAAGATATCCGGCTGATAGCCTGGTTCAGAATAACCAGTATTTCCTTAGTTTTAATAAATGTGCCGGCAGGTTTTAAAAATCTGTCGGTTTTTTTGCGGTCTGCCATTATTAGCCCCGATAGGAACGGCATCCTTTTTTGTTGCGGATGGAGCAAAGCGGAGGCCGTAACAAAAAAGATACAGTGGATAGCGGGAAAAAGCTCCTGAAAAGAAAAGTGACGGAAACCTTTACCTCTAAGGATATCTTTATCACTTTCTACATCCTGTTCATTTGTGCAAAAACCCTAGGTTCCGATAAGAAACGAGCCGATTCCCCATCTTCCGAATTTTGTTTCTAAGGGACAAAAAAGTCACTCGATTTGAGTGACTTTAGAATTATTTTGTCCAGTTGATTTTTGAATGTTTCACATCAGAAGAACTGGTTCCGATCATGATGTCGAATTCTCCCGGTTCCCAGTCGTATTTCAGGTCACCATTGTAGAACTTAAGATCTTCAGGAGTAATGTTGAAGGTAATTTTCTTAGATTCTCCTTTTTTGAGCATGACTTTCTGGAAGCCTTTCAGTTCCTTTACAGGTCTTGTGATGGAGCCTACCATATCTCTGATGTAAAGCTGTACCACTTCAGCCCCGTCATAATTTCCGGAATTTGTCACCGTCACGGAAGCCTGTACGGTCTGGTTTCCTTTTGGATTAGAATTAGAAACCGTAACATCAGAATAGTTGAATTGAGTATAGCTCAATCCATATCCGAACGGATAAAGCGGCGTATTACACTCATCCATATAATTGGAACGGAATCGCTGGTATTCACATTTGTCTACAAGCTTCTGATCCAAAGGTCTTCCGGTATTTTTCTCGTTATAATAAATAGGCACCTGCCCTAAGCTCCTCGGGAAGGTCATTGGCAGTTTTCCGGAAGGATTTACTTTTCCGAAAAGAACATCGGAGATCGCATTTCCTGCTTCAGAACCGGGGAACCATACATTCAGAATAGCCTCAGGAGCGTCTTTCACGTTGGTAAGTGCTAACGGACGACCTGTGAACAATACCATCGCTATCGGCTTTCCTGTCTTTTTCAATTCGTTTAATAAATCTACCTGAGACTGAGGAATAGTGATTTCTGTTCTTGAAGAAGATTCACCACTCATTTCGGCGGATTCTCCTATAGCAAGAACGATAACATCTGCTTTTTTGGCAACATCTACGGCTTCTTTTAATAAAGCTTCTTTTGAACGATTGTCACGATCCGTTTTCTTACCATGAGCCGCATAGATCTCCTCCAGTTTCGCATTGTCATCAATATTCGCTCCTTTTGCAGAGATGAACTTTACGTTTTTACCGTAGTTGGCTTCAAGTCCCTGAACCAGGTTCACAGATTTTTCATGCTTGGCTGCCACGCTCCATGTTCCGGTCATGTTGATGGAATTATTCACCAAAGGGCCGATAACCGCTACTGTTCCGGTTGCCTTTAAAGGTAAAACCTGGTTTTCGTTTTTCAGTAAAACCATGGATTGAGCCGCTACATTTCTTGCGATATTTCTGTTTTCCTGGCTGAAAACTTCTTTTGCGGCTAATTTTGCATCCCCGTGTTTGTAAGGATTATCGAATAATCCGAGATCATATTTTGCTTCAAGGATTCTTCTCGCTGCCATATCGATTTCAGCCTGGGTCACTTTTCCTTCCGATAAGGATTTTTTAAGGGTCGTTAAGAAACCTTCACCCACCATATCCATATCGATTCCGGCTTTCAGTGCCAAAGCAGAAACCTGCTGAAGGTCACCCATGCCGTGGTCTACCATTTCGTTGATCCCCGTATAGTCGGTTACTACAAACCCTTTGAATTTCCATCGGTTTCTCAGGACTTCTGTCTGAAGCCAACGGTTGCCGGTTGCCGGTACGCCATCCACTTCATTGAAAGAAGCCATTACCGATGCTACTCCCGCATCAACGGCCGCTTTATACGGTGGGAAATATTCGTTGAACATTCTGATGTGGCTCATATCAACCGTATTGTAATCTCTTCCGGCTTCTCCTGCTCCGTATAAGGCAAAGTGTTTTACGCAGGCTAAAATGGTATTCCCGGCGGCAAGATCTTTCCCCTGATATCCATACACCATATTTTTGGCGATTTCGCTTCCTAAGTACGGATCTTCGCCCGAGCCTTCGGAAACCCTTCCCCATCTTGGTTCACGGGAAATATCCACCATTGGGGAAAAGGTCCAGTTGATTCCGTCTGCTGAAGCTTCTTTCGCTGCTACACGGGCCGACTGCTGAATCAAATTCATGTCCCACGATGAAGCCAATCCCAAAGGAATGGGAAAAGTCGTTTCATATCCGTGAATTACGTCCATCCCGAAAATCAAAGGAATTTTGAGACGGCTGTTTTCAACGGCTACTTTCTGAACCGCCTTGATTTTATCAGCCCCTTTTATATTGAACAGTCCACCGACTAAACCCTGCTCCACTTTTTTTCCGATGTCTGAGCTTTTCGCCAAACCTGTGGTAAAATCGCCCGAACTTGGCAGGTTGAGCTGTCCGATTTTTTCGTCCAATGTCATTTTAGACAAAAGATTATCGACGAAGGCTTTCTTCTTAGCCTGATACTGTGCCGTCTGATAGGCCTGAACGGGCCTGTTTACCATTTCCTGCGCCGAAAAGACAGGAGCCAGCGCCAGCGTGGCGATTACAATTAACTTTTTCATAAATCTATCTTCTTTAATTATATAGTTCTTTTTTGTAATAATAATTATTTAAATGCAAACAACAAACTTTTAAAAAACAATTGTCGCCGTTGGATCCTGTATTTAACAAAGATCGTAAACATTTTAAATGACGGTTATTAATTTTACTTAATTATTTCCTTTTTAACAACATCCACCGGTACAATTCGGGATTGGAATAGGTAGAATCCCAGGAATTGTGGTTGTCGTTCGGGAAAATGGTGAGTTCTGCCGAGGGGTTTACCGGATGCAGCTTCTGGTAAAAATTGAAAGCGTTTTCCGGAAGCACCACATCATCCATTCCCCCATGGAAAATCTTCATATTCAGGTTTTTGTACTGATGAATATTGGCATACATCACCCGATCTGTGGGTGCACATACGGAAACAACCGCGGCAAACATTTCCGGGTGTTCCATCGCCAGCTTCAAGGTTCCCCATCCGCCCATGGAAAGGCCGGTAAGATAAATTCTTGAAGGATCAATTTTATATTTTGCCTGAATTTCCTTAATCAGCGCATATACGGTTACCGTATCCCACCAGGTATTTTCCGGGCATTGTGGTGCCAGGATCGCCACCGGTTCTTTGATCAGGTTTTTATAGGTGAACGGACTATGTGCCTTCACCATTTCCAGGTTATTGCCCCTTTCACCCGATCCGTGAAGGAAAACGATGAGCGGCACATTGCCTTTGGTATTTTGCGGATAATCCAATATATAGGAGATCTTTTCCTGTCTCTTTATTTCCTTATTTAATTCCGATTTTATTTCCTGGGCGTGTAAGCTGAGAGAAAACGGAAGAAAAAAAAGGGGTAAATGCTTTAGTTTCAGTTTCATTTTTAACTTTTATGTTTGGCTAAAGCCGTTTGATGAATTGCTATTTATAAATCGGTGTCGTGTTTCTATTCAGGTTGTCCTCCTAGCCCTGATGGGAACGGCATCCTTTTTTTGGGAGGGAAAAGGCAGGCAAAAAAAGATACAGTGGACAGCAGGATCAAGCTCCTGAACATTACCGGATGTTGTATTTTTCAGATTTAAAACTCAGTTTTTTCAATCCCTGCTGAATTTCCGGAGCGTTCATGAAGAGCTTCCATAAAAATCCGGTTCTGTAGTTTTCGATCATCGGAGCAATGGTTCCCTGGTCGATGGCTAAATATCTCGGGGTCGTCCAATTGTCGTAATGAATGGAATTGGCATCGTAAGGACCTGCTGATCCGATAAATTCAGGTTTTTGAGTGTATAGAAATCTCAGAAAATCCATCGATTCCTTCGGCGTGTAGGGGAAACTGCTCAGTGCTGCGGTAGGGGTAATCACACCACGGTCATTCTGCGGGAAATGGGCATCATAGCCTACACTTCCGTCCTGATTTCTGGAGTAACTGGCTGTTAATCCCCAGTAATCCGGGCCATAGCCTTTCCAGTGTTTCGGGTTTTCGACGCAGTATCTGTAATCGATCATCACCTGGTTTTTATTTAAATCAAAGTAATTTTTAATAAGTTTATCGGACAGGTTGGTCGGATCCAGGCCGATGTAGGAGTAATGAGCCCAGAAGAGCGGACCGCCGTATTCATCGGCACCGTTGTGTTTAACGTACATCGGGAGCCCGTATTTCTCTTTGTCTGAAAGATAGGTCCCGTTTCTGGTCCAGCCTTTGTAATAGGTTTCGGCGTCAATCGGATAGGTAGGTGATGAGGCGGCTAAAATGTAAGTAATCAGGCATTCGTTGTATCCCTGCAACGGAAAATTCATTTCCCACTGATAGTCGGGTGACCAATGCCAGTAAAGAACCTTCTCCCCTCCTTTGGTGTACCAGTTCCATTGGATGCCTTTCCAGAGGTCGTCGCATTTTTTGGCCAGGGCTTTTTCTTCGGCATTTCCGTTTTTAAAGTATTCCCGGACCATCAGGATTCCAGAAGTAAGGAAGGCTGTTTCCACCAGGTCTCCGCCATTGTCTTTTTTCCCGAAAGGCACCGTCTTGCCCGTTTCGCCGTTGATCCAGTGGGACCAGGCGCCTTTGTGGCGGTCGGCTTTTGCAAGGAAATCCATCATGGTGGTCAATCGTTTCACTGCTTCCCTGCGCGGTACAAATCCTCTTTCCACGCCAACCAGAATTGTGGTCAGGCCAAACCCGGAACCACCCGTTGTAACGACATGTTTATCATTATCCGGATAAATATTATCTTCATGGTAGCGTTCCCTTCCAAGCAAAGAATGTGGTTCGGCGTAATCCCAGAAGTATTTCAGGGCATCTTTCTGGACTTTGTCCATTAATTGCTGATCGGTAATATCACTTTTTACCGCCTGCATTGTCAGCGTCTCCTTTTGAGAAACCTGTGAATTTTTGCAGGAAACGGTGAGTAGTGATACTGCTGTTATTGACATTAAAATCCTCTTCATATTTTATTTTTTGTTTTTAATTAAAAACCGTATTGTGTCGAGTGAAAGCCTAACTTGATCAATCCTTGTTTTACATCAGGCGCATTCATAAACAACTGCCATAAAAACTGGGTCTTGTAATTCTCAATCATTGGTGCGATGGTCCCCTGATCAATGGCAAGATATCTTGGCGTAACCCAATTGTAATGAACAGAATAGGCATCATATGGCCCTGCGACGCCTACATATTTATTGTAATTCTCATTATACAGAAATCTCAGCATATTCATACCTTCCGTAGGGGTATATGGCATGCTTGAAAGTGCTGCTGTAGGCGAAATAACACCTAAATCATTGTTCGGCTGGTGTGCGGCATATCCGGTAGAGCCATCCGAATTTCTGGAATAGCTTGCGGTAAGTCCCCAGCTTTTTGAATTGTAGCCCTGCCATCCTTTTGGATTTGTAACACAGTACTGGTACATGATCTTTGCATGATTGGTTGTTACATCTCCGTAATTTACATATTCATCAGAAAGTCCTCTCGGGTCCAAGCCCAGGAATGAGTAATGCGACCAGAACATCGGTCCTACTGTGCCATTGGCTCCATTATGATTTACCACGACGGGAATTCCGTATTGAGATCCCGTATTTTTGATGCTTCCGTTTATGGCCCAGCCTTGCTGATAAACGGGTTTATCAATAGCATAATTGGGGGAAGCTGCTGCGAGGACATAGGTCATCAATGTTTCATCAAACCCTTTCAGCGGCAAATTCATCTGGAAATTGTAGTTAGGTGACCAATGCCAGTACAACACGTTTTGTCCCTGGGTATACCAACTCCATTCGATTCCCTTCCATAGCGCATCAGCTTTCTGCGACAGTGTCAGTTCCGAACTGTCGGAAGAGTTCTTAAAGAATTCTCTCACACAAATTAATCCCTGCGCCAGAAATGCCGTTTCAACGAGATCTCCACCATTGTCCATCGTGCTGAACGGAATAACCTGTCCTGTTGTTCCGTTTATCCAGTGTGGCCAGGCTCCATGAAACCGGTTCGCATTCTGAAGAAAATTAAGAGAAGTGGTAAGTTTTGAAACCGCTTCTGATCTTGGGACATATCCGTTTTTAATCCCCACAAGGATCGTCATCAATCCGAAACCCGACCCACCGGTCGTTACAACATTAGCATCCTGAGACGGATTATCCGTATGGTATCTTTCTCTTGCTAGCTTTGAATTGGTTTCTGCGTAGTCCCAGAAATATTTTAATGCATCTTTTTGGACCATTTCGATGAGCTGGGGATCAGTGTAGTTGTTTGTGGGGGGATTGGTGTTGCCATTGTTTCCACCCAGCGGAGTGCCTGATCCAGATGAAGCATCATCAGAAGAGCAGCTATTAAATAGTATACTTGACAATAATATTGTTGATATAATCTTTCTCATATTATAAATGTAAAAAAAGGCCTATTTCTAGGCCTCATTTAAATAATAATTATCTGTTATCTTTTTCAAGTTTGTACAAGGCATCAATCTCACCAGCAGAGAGAGCTTTATCATACATTCTGAATTCATCCATTAGTCCTGTATAGTTAAGCATCCAGCTATCTGGTGATCCCCAAGGTGTACCTAAATGCTGTTGATATCCTCCAATGATAAATTTAGAAACATTTGAATTTGCTAAATCACCAAGTGGCCCCCCACCTAAAGAAGGATCATTATTATATCTTTTTGTAATACTATCAGGCAGTTGAATTTTTACACCATCAATGTACAAAGAAAATAACGACATCCCTCCATCATAAGTCCAAACAACATGTTTCCATTTATCATACATATTATCTAATTTATTTGTTCCGCCAGTTTCAATAAATTGTCCTGCCCAAGGAATGTTAGGTGTTACATCTTTTTGAATGTGAAACTTCATTAACATTTTTCCATCAGTAGAGCTTTCAATCAAAACAAAAATATTCCCCCAGAAGTCTGTTGTTTTAGGTAACATGAAAAGACATTGTGCTCCTCCTGTATGGGTAGAAGTTTTAATCCACATTGATTGGGTTATGCTTTTCAAGTTTTTAATTTTATCACTTACATCATTGTAACTAATAAAACCGTTTGTTGATCCCTTATAAGCCATACCTTTGACTCCAGTATCGAAAGTATTTCCAGAGACATTTCCTCCAGTTACTCCACTTTTTGAATCTATCGTTGAAGAATTATCAAAACTAATTTTACTTATTAAGTGATCTGATGCTATTTCATCAGAATTTTGATACCCTCCGATTGAAGCATATGGTACAGGCAAATTTTCTTTATCTATATTGTCTTCGCAAGAACTTAGAAAAAAAAGTCCTGCAGCGATTAATGTAATATTTTTAATTATTTTTTTCATAATTTTAGTTATATCCGGGATTTTGTGTAGAATATTTCGAAGCCTGAAGCATAAAGCTTGAAGGTAAAGGGAATACTTCATGTTTTCCGACTACAAAAGTTTTACCATCAGCAGCCATTGCAGATTGAGCTTGACCTGTTCTTACAAGATCAAACCATCTATCATGCTCAAAAGCAAACTCTAATCTTCTTTCTTTGTAGATTGCTTTTCTCACATCTGTTTGACTTGCTGCTGGAGTATCTCCAAGATGTGCTCTATGTCTTATCTCATTAATTAAAGGAATAGCTGCTGAAGTCTGACCTAATTCATTTAAAGCTTCAGCTTTCAACAATTTAATATCTGCTAAACGAA
>JBMDXW010000198.1:0-2898 GCA_048594965.1 Chryseobacterium sp. | reverse complement strand
TTTGAATAACAATTTAACGACTGCAGGTTTCAGCTTTGCTTCTTTTACCAGCTTATCGGTATAGATATTACGTAAACCTGCATCTCCGATATTGGTTATCGTTTTTACAATTTCCTTAATACCATTATTACGGTCCAATTCATCACCCTGAATCATATCTCCCATAAGGTATTCAAAGCCGTTGTGGGTAAAACTCTGCAACGTTTCTTCCAGGGAAATCTGATTTTCCGTTTTTCCATTAGCGTGATATACTGCCGGGAAAGTTTTAAATTTCCTGCTATAATCATCCGGATCAAGTCCACCAGGAAGAATACACACTTCAACGCCGAATCCTAATCTCAAAAGATGCTGCGTGTATTCAGAAATCTTTGCTTTGCCGGCTTTATCTCCATCCAGGCACAGAGTGATCTTCGTGGTGTATTTCTTCAACATTTCCATCTGCTTTACCGAAAATGCGGTCCCGCAAATCCCCACCGTGTTTTCAATCCCGTACTTGTGCCAGGCGATAACATCATTATAACCTTCCACCACATACACTCGGTTTTCTTTAATGATAGCCGTTTTGGCGAGATGTAACCCGAATAGCTGACTCGACTTATGGTAAAGATCACTCTCTGAAGGATTCATCCACTTTGCATAATTGGGATTGTCGTCTAACTTTCTCGATGCAAATCCCACCAGCTTACTGCGATCATCGTAAATCGGGTAAATGAGTTTGTCCCAAAGCTTATCCTGGTTTTTGTCATTGATCAGCCCCAGCTTCTTTCCTACTTCCACGGATCCGAATTCTGAAAACAAACTGTACATAAAGCCGTTTCCCGGAGCATATCCGAGCTCCCAAAACTTTACTTCTTCATCAGTGTACTTTCTTTTGTTTATTTCTTTCCAGGCTGCGTGATCTGCCGGCAGCTTCTCCAGCTCCTGCTGGAACTTCTTCGAAATTGCCTCAATGTATTTTCGCAGATCTTTTTCTACAGCCTGCTTCTGTTTTTGCTTTTCCGCCACTTCCTGCTTTTCGTATTCGACGGTCTTCCCCTGCATCCTGGCCAATTCCTCCACGGCTTCCGTGAAGCTTATTCCCGATTTATGCATCAGATACGTTATCACATTCCCGGAGTTTCCGCTGGAGAAATCCTTGAAAGTCTGCGTTTTTGGTGAAACCATACATGAAGCCGACTTTTCAGAATTGTAAGGTGAAATACAGAAATAGTTCACGCCTCTTTTCTTCAGGGAATCTTCCTTCGAATTAAAGACCTGGACAATATCCGCATCGGATATCAGGCGCTCAATGAATTCCTTTTTGATGTAGCTCATGGTTATGCGGCTTTTCTTAGTTCAAACAGTCTTAAAGCAGTAGCTTCACAGATTTTACGAGCCATGGTTACTTCTACTGCATTCCCAATGAATTTCTTTTGATCTGCCTGATTTCCAATCAATAAATAATCCTTTGGAAAGCCCATAATTTCTTTCAATTCCTGAATCTTTAACATTCTCATTTTTATATCTGTCAGTCCATACATGGCCATAAATTCTTTGATCTTCTTCATCATCGGAGTATCATTCTCATAAATCTCATACACAACACAGTTTCCCATAATTTTAATAAAAGACGGTAAATTTGTATCTGAAGTGAATTCAACCAGGTACGGCGGCGTCTTATCCATTCGAGCGATAAGTGTAAAACAGGGCTGATCAACAGTATTTCCAACACGTCCGTATTGTGCATCCATAAGGTAGTGCCATTTCCTGTTCGCAGTTATAGTTGGAGCTGGGTTCTCAATATGACTGCCAATATTTTTAAAATTTGTATTCATCAGCCAATTGCTACAGGTAATAAGGTTCTGTTTTGGAGTAGCTAAAATTGTTGGTGAGGGAGTATTGATATCTGAAGATTGCCCACCGCCTGAATACTGATTCATGATAAAGGTTGAAACCTTCGCATATTTTGGATTTGTTGTTACTGCTCCAAGGACAGTTTCGACCGACGCCGGTTTACTGTTTCCGAACTGCTGATCGATAAATTCACACTTAATCTTTGATATTCGATCCTTTGTTGTCACTGTAGGTGATGGACATTCTACCGAATGAGGATTAGAAGTTCCATAATATGTTGTAAGAAAATTAGGAACAATTAAGGCATGACTATCAACTGTTGTTATTGTTCCGGACGGACCATTTACGGAAATATTTTTATGTTCAGGATTACCAGAATAATATTTTGAAAGAAAATTGCATTCAACTTTAGCAAATCTGTTATTCGTTGTTACTGCATTACAAGCTTCATCAACGCCCTTAACTCGATGTTCCGGACTGCCTGAATTATACTGCGCAAGAAAATTCGTACTTACAACACCTAATCTGCCTTGACAAGTAACTGTAGGGCATGGCTCATCAATACTTGGAGGTATATGTTTTCCCGTCTTTCCATTCACCGAATTATATTTCAACAACCATTTTTCCTTACCTCCGGCGACAAACTTTATTAATCCGTGATAAATCCTTTCCAATGAAGCTTCTACCATTGGTTTTTTCCGATCAAATATTGATTTTCCTTCATCATTAAAATCCAAAAGATCCCGAACCGGTTTCCACTTTTTAAGATTTTCAAATAATTGTGGCTTTGGGTTCTTTGCATGAGTCTGTTCAGGCCACGCAGTAGGGAATTCAGGCTTGTTAAATTGGGCAAAGTATCTTTTGCGAGAAGTATAAGCTCCAAAATCGGCAGCATTTAAAAGTCTGTAATCATATTGAAAACCATATTCCTGGACTTTTGAAATCCACGCATTATAAAACTCAGCCTTTCGCTCCTTGATTGGTATCCAGGTGGGTCTCAGTTCTTTTATTTTTTTCTTTTTGTCTATCGTTACCAGATCTAAAGGGCAGTAAGAAGTATTATTT
>JBMDXW010000197.1:0-2297 GCA_048594965.1 Chryseobacterium sp. | reverse complement strand
ATATGAAAAACGACACTGAAAGAACAGCCTTCTTTATTGGGCTGATCGGAATTATGCTGGTTGGAATCCTAGCCATCGAAGTTGCACTTTATTTTTTTACAATCAATTATTAATATACTATTATGTCGGACAAACCATTATCATTTTACGGCCAGCTAAACTACACGAAAATAAAAGCAGCGTTAAAATCAGGCCATATTAAAGCCCAAAGGATTAAGACAAAGAACGGAGAAGAAATCGTTTTCGACATCAATGTTTGGGTTCATGATGAAGCAGATCAGTATAACAATAATGCAGCTATTCAGATGTCTCTTACGAAAGAGGCATTCGAAAATAATGTGAACAATACGCACTACATCGGCAATCTTAGATATAAGGTTCCGACAGCTACTGAGGCCACGACTGAAGATATCAACAAAAATGTCGATGACGACGAAAAGGATTTCAAATTCTAAACAAAATGACACCTGAAATTAAGGCTTTTGTCGATGCCTATTATCAAAAACCAAGACCGGTTATAACAATCAAGCAATTCATTAAAGAACACAATCACGAAATATGGAAAACCTGTTTCGACTGCTTTCATCATTTTGATCTTAGGAAAGAGATTGAAATCAACAGATGTCCAAAGTGTAATTCAAAAAATATAAAATAATCATGAAAACAAAATCATTTAATAAGCATTTCAAGCGTCACATATTTGACGGACGTATCACAAGCTTTTCTGAAATAATAGACGATTCGATTATGCGTCCATATTACAAAGAGTTGAAATGGAAAGATGGATCCATATTAAGTTCAGAATGGCAGTATGAAAATTTCAGACATGGAATAACTGAAGGCGATTACTTCTTCTGTTATGCAAAGTCCAGTAATGAAAGAAAAGATTTACAGGACATTGGTCTTCGTTCAGATCATACTATATCAAGATCAAAATATAAGAAGGATGAAATCCTTAGAGTTACAACAAAAGATATGTTTAAGTATCCTAAGGAAAAGAGTTTGCAAGAATTCTTCATTAAAATTATTGATGCCGAGTGCATAATAGTGGAAAATTCTTTTTGGTGGAAATATAAAATAGAAAAAACTGAATATCCCAAAGTGTAAGTTATGAGCCATCAAGTTAAAAACCTGAAAGAGCAGATTAAGAAGGCTTTTGAAGGAGTAGAATCTTCAGAATTTTTGGAGACGCAGATTAAAAAAGGTAAAAACCGGTTATCTCAAATTTTCATCGAATATATGGGGAAATACCCTGAAAGTAATTTCCGGGAATGGTCAGAAAAGCTTATAGATCAGCACAACATTAATTCGGTAGTTCAGGAAGAAATCACGGCCGTTGGCATCTCTCTTTTATCATTAGATGCTTTGGAACATGACATTACCGATACTTACGTGAATTCAATAAAATCACAGCACAAAAACTGATTAATACATGAAACGCATTAACGCCCTCCAGTATAGAAAGTTGGTAAAATTCTGTAAAGATATTTTCCGGGATCGGAAGTTCATCACAAAAAGACAATTCAATTTATTGATCCAGCAAAATCTTTCACAAATGTCTACCCGCTACAGGCGTTATATGCTCGATCTGGAATTGATCAAAGAAAAGAACCGGGTGATTGTCCCAGGAGATCTGCTCATCCATTTCAAACTTATCGATTATCAGGCAATGACGCGCTTGGAAAGATCAGGATCTGTAAAGATCTACGAAAACAAAAAAATAATACTTACACCGGCAGATCCGGAAGCAGAATTTAATTTTCCGGAGCATTGGATTTTAGAAAATAAATCCAGAGCAGTTTTCACCTTTAAAATCAAAACAAATGAACAATAAATATATTAAACTTGGAGCCCTTGCAATTACTTTGTTATATGTGGATTTGTTTTGCGGAGCAGGAGGGACATCTACAGGTGTTGAATCTGCTAAATTACATAATGAAAAATGTGCAAAGGTAATTGTCTGCGTGAATCACGATCCAAAAGCTATTGCTTCACATGCAAAAAACCATCCTGATTCAGTCCATTACACAGAAGATATCAGAACGGTTAAGCTTGCTCCGATTGTAGAGCATGTGAACAAAATGCGAAAATTATATCCATTTGCAAAAGTTGTTCTTTGGGCTTCGCTTGAATGCACCAATCATTCAAAAGCTAAAGGGGGTATGTCACGTGATGCCGATAGTAGAACGCTGGCGGATCATCTGTTCAGATACTTTGTTATTAATCCTGATTCTATACAAATCGAGAATGTTGAAGAGTTTTTGATCTGGGGGCCATTGGAAATTAAAATGGTAAAG
>JBMDXW010000196.1:0-1923 GCA_048594965.1 Chryseobacterium sp. | reverse complement strand
TAAAAATGTTTATAAGAATTGTTAAGATGAGTTTTCAGGAAGATAAAATACCGGTCTTTTTGGAACATTTTCAGACAGTAAAAGAAAAAATAAGACATTATCCCGGAAATAATTTTCTGGAGCTGTATCGCGATAAACAGCAGCCCAACATATTTTTTACGTATTCTATATGGAATGAAGAAAGTGATTTGGAAAACTATCGACAATCTGAACTTTTTAAAAATGTCTGGGCCAATACCAAACCTTTTTTCAATGATAAACCACAGGCGTGGAGTGTTGATAAACTGGAATCTCTCCCTTAATCTATTTGTATGAAAGCTATTTTACTACGTGAAATTAAATCCTTTTTCGGCTCTATCATCGGTTATCTGGTGATTGTGGTGTTTTTGGTTTTAAACGGTTTGTTTTTATGGGTGTTTGACGGTTCTTACAACATATTGCAAAGCGGATATAATGATCTGATGCCTTTTTTTAAACTGGCTCCGTGGATTTTGTTATTGCTTATTCCGGCAGTAACCATGCGCAGCTTTTCTGATGAGCGCAAACAGGGAACTATTGAATTGTTGCTGACCAAGCCTCTGAGTATTTACGAAATTGTCTCAGGGAAATTTTTAGGGGCTTTTGTACTGATTTTTATTGCAATTATACCTACGGTTTTATATGTAATTATTCTGAATCCGTACGGTAATCCGATGAATAATATGGATATCGGAAGTACAATCGGATCTTATATCGGATTGCTTTTCCTGATTGCAGGTTATACGGCGATCGGAATTTTTTCATCAACCTTATCCGATAATCAGATTGTGGCGTTTATCTATGCCATTGTCTTATCTCTTATTTTTTATATGGGATTTGATCAGTTGGGAGGTATGCTGAAACTGCCTTTTTTGGAACGCATTGGTATGGATTTTCATTTTAAGAGTATGAGCAGAGGTGTTTTAGATACACGTGATGTGCTTTATTTTATCAGTGTTGCCTTCCTTTTTGTAAGTGCTACAGTGTTTAATCTAAAATCCATGAAAAAATAATGGCAGCAATGAAACGCAAATATTTAGTATCGTTTACCGGAATACTTCTGATATTGATTTTTATCAATCTGGCAGGACAGTTTGTTTTCAAGCGATTTGATCTTACACAGGATCGCCGTTATACGCTTTCTTCTACCACACTTTCGATTGTGGAGCAAGTAAAAGAGCCTTTGTTTATTGATGTGTATTTAGAAGGACAGTTTCCGGCAGATTTGAGAAGATTGCAGGAAGAAACCCGTCAATTGCTGGAAGAATTTATGGCTTATAATTCCAATATCAGTTTTCAGTTTGTAAATCCGCTGGAAAATCAGGCCGATCAGATGCAGATTGCTGAACAGCTGTATGCTAACGGAATGAAGCCTATTTCGATGACTTTGAACGATAAAGGAAAGCAATCTCAGGAAATGGTTTTTCCATGGGCTGTAGCAACGTATGGTGATCGCCATGCAAAAATTCCTTTACTTAAAAACATCATGGGTATCAGTACAGAAGATAAGGTACTAAGCTCTGTGCAGCATCTAGAATATGCTATTGCAGATGCCGTAAATACTGTTATTCATGAAAAAACGAAAAAAATAGCTGTCATCAAAGGTATCGGTGAACTTGAAGATGTGTATATGGCTGATTTCTTAAAATCAGTTCGTGAAAATTATTATATCGCACCTTTTACACTGGACAGTGTTGCACAAAATCCGAATAAAACGCTGCAACAATTAAAAGAATATGATCTGGCCATCATTGCCAAGCCAACTAAGTCGATTACAGAAGATAAAATACAGGTGTTAGACCAGTTTGTAATGAATGGTGGTAAAACAATATGGCTTATTGATCAGGTGCAGGCTGATATGGATAGCTTAACTAAAACAGGAGGTATGCTGGCATATCCAAAAGA
>JBMDXW010000195.1:0-3460 GCA_048594965.1 Chryseobacterium sp. | reverse complement strand
CAGCTTTCATTTTTTACACGATTTTTTACACGGTTAAAAAAATAAGCCTGAGAAGATAAGAATAAATAAATCTGCAAACCCAATGTGGATGAGGGTTTGCAGAGATTTTGTACCCAGGACCGGGATCGAACCGGTACTCCTAAGAACTGGTGTTTGAGACCAGCGCGTCTACCAATTCCGCCACCTGGGCAAGTGTTACCTTTGTTTGAATCGGTGTGCAAATATAGAAACTTTTCTCAATACTCCAAAGCTTTTCAAAAGGATTTTTCTAAAAATTGATCTCCAGCCCGTCGTAGGCAAGGTGCATTCCGGCCGGAAGTAGTTTGTCTTCAACATCATGCAGCCCAAAATGATGGCTGAGGTGGGTCAAAAATAATTGCTTAGGTTTTAGCTCCTCAAGTCGTTTGATGGCATCCGGAAGAATAAAATGGGCAGGATGCGGATCAAATTTCCGGATGCAATTGATGATAAGGGTATCCAGATTCTGTAATTTTTCCTTTTCCGTATCTGAAATAAACCCGGCATCGGTAATATAAGCCAGGTTTTTAAACTTATATCCGAAGGCCGTAATTTTAAAATGAATCACTTCAACCGGCGTAATTTCCGTATCCAGAACCGTGAAAGGCTGATTTTCAATTTCGTGCAACTCAAAAGCGGGTGCACCAGGATATCTTACATCGGCAAAGGCATAGGGAAAGCGTTTTTTAACCTCATTTCCGACCCTTGAATAACAGTACAAAGGCATATCCTTTCCCGTTTTGAAAATCAGCGGGCGCATATCGTCAAGACCGATCACATGGTCGTTGTGCTCGTGGGTAAGCAGGGCAATATCAACGTGGTTTTCTTTATGGGTAAGCATCTGCTGCCGGAAATCGGGCCCGCAGTCGATCAGGATTTTCCTGTTTTCATCAGTAGTTACCATCACAGAAGACCGCAACCGGTTGTCTTTCGGATTTTCCGATGTGCATACCTCGCAGGTGCAGCCGATCACGGGTACGCCCTGGGATGTTCCCGTTCCTAAAAATTTCAACTTCATTTCTTTTGAGGTTGGTTTAATTTTGGTAAATTTACGAAAAATTTAATGTCCTAATGTATCAGAAACTAACTCCTAAACAAAAAGCATTAACAATTAATCTAGATCCTACTATTTATGGTACTTTCGCGGAAATTGGAGCAGGGCAGGAGACTGTTCGGCACTTTTTTAGAGCAGGGGGAGCTTCCGGTACAATCGCTAAGGCCATGTCGGCTTACGACAAAGATTTTAGTGATGCCATCTACGGAAAAGAAGTAAAAAACAGGTACGTTACCCAAAACCGTCTTCGGAAAATGCTTCGTTATGAAGTGGCTTTGATTGAAGAGCGAATTTCCAGGGAAAACAATCCGAACCGAAAGTTCTTTTCCTACGCCAACACCGTTACCACCATTAATTTTGATAAAACCGTTAAAGGCCACGGATGGGTAGGCATCCGTTTTCAGGTAAAAGAAAACGAAGATTACAATGAAATTGTTATTCACGTTAAGTTTAAAGAAAATGATGCCACGCTACAGCAGGAAACTTTAGGAAATCTTGGGGTCAATCTTATTTTTGGAGCGTTTCATTATTATGATAACCCGAGAAATCTGGTAGAATCCCTTTACGATGAAGTAGCGAAGGACAACCTGGAGATCGACATGATCGATTTCAGCGGTCCGGCTTTTGAATACGTAGATAACCGACTGATGTCTTTACAGCTCGTAAAACATGGAATGACGGATGCCGTGATCTTTAATTCGGAAGGAAACAATATGCTGCCTGCCGATATCTTATACAAGAAAAATATTTTCGCGGTACGGGGAAGTTTCAGGCCTGTGACCAAGGTGAACATCGATATGCTGAAAAACGGGATGGACATGTTCCTGAAAGATTCAGCATGTAGCCCGGACGATACAGAAGTGCTGATCGAAATTACCATTTCCAATCTTCGTGCAGACGGTGATATTGATGAAAGGGATTTCCTGGACAGGGTCGATGTATTGGGCAAACTAGGGTATACGGTGATCATTTCCAATTATTCGGAATATTACCGGCTGATCGATTATTTCGCTTCGTACACCAGCGGAAATATCGGGGTCGCCATGGGGGTGAACAACCTGTTGATGGTATTCGACGAGAAATATTATAAGAATCTTTCAGGGGGAATCCTGGAGGCTTTCGGTAAATTTTTCAGAAACGGACTGAGGGTATATCTGTATCCTTACAAAGATCCGGAGACGCATGAATTGCTGAATTCTGATACCTTAAAAGTAGAAGAAAATTTAAAGGAACTGTATAAATACTTCAAGCATAACGAGCGTATTGTAGACATCACCAACTACAATCCTGAGTTTCTGGAGATTTATTCAAGAGATATTTTAAAGAAAATAGGCTGCAACATCAAAGGCTGGGAGACACAGGTTCCTGAAGGCGTTGCGGAAATGATAAAGGAACGCGGAATGTTCGGCTATAAAGAAGAACTTTCGCTGAAACAATTCTCTTAAAAACAACAAAAATACAATGTCAGAATTAAAGAAAAGACTTTTGTCAATACTGGAAAGTCCGAAACATAACACCGAAGAAAAATTGGAGAAAGTCTGTCACCTGCTGGATCAGGAAATTTCCTATTTCAACTGGACGGGTTTTTATTTTAAAAACGGGGACAAAGACGAGCTGAAGCTGGGTCCTTACGTGGGCGCACCTACCGACCACACCATCATTCCTTACGGAAAAGGAATTTGCGGACAGGTCGCAGTTTCCAATGAAACATTTGTGGTTCCCGATGTGCACGAAGAAAGCAATTACCTGAGCTGCTCCATCGATACCAAAGCGGAAATCGTCGTTCCGATCTTCAAAAACGGGCAAAACATCGGTCAGATCGACATCGATTCCCACACCATCGATCCTTTTACGGCAGAAGACCGCGAGTTGCTGGAATGGCTTTGTAACGAAGTTTCCAAAATTTTGTAACAACCGTCTTCAATGAAAAATAAACACTCCGACTCTCCACCGAGCCGGAGTTTTCGTTTCTATGACGATAATACCCATCACCCTCAAACTTTTCAGGAGCTGTTTCCGGCTATCCACTCTTACTCCTCGCGCCGCCACGATGGCCTTCGCCTGCTGTGGGGTAACCGTTTCTATCCGGGCTAGGCATTTGTCGGGAGATTTGGCGTTGCGGCAAAATTGGGAAATCGGTCATTCTCAGACTACCCTTGTTAAAAATTCTGAAAGAATACTTCGCCGCATGACTGCACGACAGTCTGTTCATCATCAATTTTACAGATTTTTCATAATTTAAGATTCCGGGAAAGTTATTTGACAACCTCAGTATTTACTTCATCGATCAGTCCTTTAAAGTAATTCTCGCATTTTGCGATATGCGTTCCGTACCAGGAGAAAGCTTCTCCATCCACGATCATGATCTTTTTATCGGGATAAAAGGCC
>JBMDXW010000194.1:0-33913 GCA_048594965.1 Chryseobacterium sp. | reverse complement strand
CGCATAATTTAGGGAAAAGATTAACTGTATTTAACTCTATTAATTGTGAATTAAATAAGATTTTTTATACTTTTGCGGCTCTAATAATCTATATTACATGAAGAAATTAGCAATCCTGCTTATCCTGACATTCAACTTTTTGATTCTTAACGCACAGAAATTAAACATCGACGGAAAAATCCTCAACTTTGAAAAAAAACCTATTGAAAACGCAACGGTTTATCTTCTTAAAGAAAAAGACTCTTCTATCATCAATTATACCGCAACCAACCGTGAAGGTAAGTTTTCGCTGAAAGCCGATGAGCTGAGCGAGCCCAGCATTCTGAAAATAGATGCCGATAAAATGGTTTCTTTTTCCAAACGTCTTGAAACGATCGGCCAATCTTTTTCATTAGGAGATATCGAGCTGGAGAAAAACTCAGTCACCAATATTGAGGAAGTAAAGCTTACGGCTTCCCCCGTGAAGATAAAAAAAGACACGATTGAGTTTAATGCTTCTTCTATAAAAGTTCGGCCTGACAGTAAAATCGAGGAGCTTCTCAAGCAGATTCCCGGTGTTCAGATCGATAACGACGGAAAAATTACCATCAACGGGAAAGAGGTTGACCAGATCACCATCAACGGGAAGCCTTTCTTTGATAAAAACGGAAGAATCGCCCTGCAGAATCTACCGGCGGATATCATTAAAAATATCCAGTTTACCACCACCAAAACCAAAGAAGAGGAACTGAGCGGGAAAGCTTCGAAATCCAATAATGCCACCATCAATTTCAATATTGACGAAAAGAAAAACAAAGGACTCATTTCACGACTTACGGTGGGCTATGGCTCTGATAAGAGATACGAGGGCAGCGGCCTGTTGAGCTACTTTAAAAACGACACCAAAATCAGCCTTCTTGCGGCTTCCAATAACATCAATTCCCAGGGGTTTTCCAGCGATGAGGTGTTTGACAGCATGGGCCGCGGAAGAAATTCATGGCTGATGCAGGGCGGCTCGGTGATGACTTCCGGAGGGGTCACCTATTATACTCCGGGCGGAGGCAACACAAAAGGCATTCAGAAATCGACTACGATCGGGTTCAATTACAGCGACAAGTTCGGAAAAGATACCGATCTGGATAACCTGAGTCTGATTCATATAGACAACAATCTTGAAACAAGATCCAAAGTATCGAGAACCACCTTATTGCCGGATTATACTTTAAAAACAGATTCTGAAAATAATGGTGAAAACGAATCGAAGCAGTACAATTTTGATCTCTCGGCCAGGATACGTCTCGATTCTCTCACAAGCATCTACTTTTCCCCTTCATTTGCAAGGAATGAAACCCATAATTTCAATGCCTCAAATTCCAGGACGTTCAGAGACAACGACCTCCTGAATACCAGTGATAATTACACCAAAACCGATTCTGAGAACAACGCTTTTAATCCCAACCTTTATTTCTCCAAGAAATTCCGGAAGAAAGGAAGAGAGATGCATGCCAACCTGAACAGCAACATCAGCGAAAACAAGGAAAACAAATGGAACCGTTCCGAAAACATCTTCTATTCGCCTCTTTCTTCTGACAACCGGAACCAGTATTCGGTAAAGAAAAACCTCAACAGCAATTACCGCATGAGTGTGGGCTACTCGGAGCCGCTGTCGGATTCTCTAAGCATCGGTCTGGGCATAAGCTATAATTCGTCCGACATGAGAAATCTGCGTGATGTGAATGATTTCAATGCAGCAACACAGAATTATACGAGCTACAACGACATTCTGTCCAACCGGATGAGCCAGAAGATCGATCAGTTTACCCCGGAACTCTCCTTTGAACTCAACAAGAAGAAAATCAGCGCCTGGGGTTCCTTTAATGCCGATATTTCAAACATGAATGTCAATTCGAGCTACACCGGCCAGAATTACGATTTGCAGAAAAACTTTATCCTTCCGGGCTACAACGTAGGATTAAACTATGAGTTTTCGCCGAATAAAAGATTAAACCTTTATCATTTTTCGGACTTTACGATCCCGACGGCAGAGCAGCTTACGCCTTACCGCGACCTCTCCAATCCTTTGGTGGCCTTCCAGGGAAATCCGGATCTGAAGAATACATGGAGCAATTCCACGTACCTTTATCTCAACAATTTCAATATGGTAAAGAATATCAACTACTACCTGAATATCGGCTTTACCTACAGAAATAATGACATTATAAACTATGCTTCTTTTGATGAGAGCGGAAGACAGCTGATTACCTACGCCAATATCAGCGGAAATAAAAACTTTAACCTCGGAGGAAGCTTCAGCAAAACCTTTAAATGGAAAGAAAATAAGCTGACGATCAACCCGAGATTCAATACCAATTATGCATACAGCAAAGGTTTCGTGAACGGCCAGGAATTCATCAGCCAGTCGTACAGCATTAATCCGGGCATCAATTTAACTTATGAGATCAAAGAAAAACTTACCGTAAAACCATCTTACACACTTGGATATAATTTTTCAAAATATAAAAACTACATCATCGATGATGTGAATACCAGCAACCAGGCCCTGAAGCTGGAACTTACCAATTATATTTTCAAAAGCAGGCTGATCTTGGGAAATGACGTGGAATATAATACCAGCACCAATATCGCCCCCGGCTTTAAAAGAGATTTCTATTTCTGGAATACCAGCGTAGGCTATTCATTCTTCGACAAGCAGCTGACCGCTAAAGTGAAGGTTTATGACGTTCTGAACCAAAACCAGAGCGTACGAAGGGTGATCACCAGCACCTATTTTGAAGACCGCGACGACCTCATCCTCAAAAGATACGTGATGTTTTCTCTAACGATGAAGCTTAATAAATTCGCAGGAAAAAAAACGAAAACCCAATAGATTAAAATTATTTTAAACAGCGGCATCCTCTTCCCGGGGATGCTTTTTTTTTGGTTGGTAAATAAACCTACCCATCATTAGCACCATTTCAAACAAAGCCGTAAAACACTGAAATGCAACAAATTGTACTTGATCGGCTCTTCTAACTGGTTGATCGCTTCTTCTAACTGGTTGATTGCTTCTTCTAACTGGTTGATCGCTTCTTCTGAACGGTTGATTGTTTCTTCGGACGAGTTGATTACTTCTTCGGACCGGTTGATTGCCTATCCGGAATGCCTGAACGCTTCATCGAAGTGATTGATCGTTTCAACAAAATGCCTGAACGTCATTTCTGACAGGTTGGGTTACAGATACCACTTCTTTCAGAAATCTCGTTCCGTACAACAGTAAATAAAATCATTTATCATTAAATTAGCCACAAATTTTATATATGAAGATTCATTTTTCAATTTTGTTTATTTTACTATTCGTCTTTGGAAACGCACAGAATCCGGATGACGATGATGATTTCGTGAAAGACCATTTCACCAAGAAAGAATTTTATATTCCGATGCGAGACGGGGTGAAGCTTTTTACAGCGGTGTATATTCCGAAAGATATTTCCAATAAGAACAAATATCCTTTCCTGATGCAGAGAACCTGCTACAGCATTGCGCCTTACGGTGAAAATGAATACCGCGAAAAACTCGGCCCCAATAAATTCCTGATGAATGATAAGTATATTTTCGTATTGCAGGACGTACGCGGAAGGTATATGAGCGAAGGGACTTTTACCAACATGACCCCGCAGGTGGACCGTAAGACAAAAAAAGATGTCGATGAAAGTACCGACACTTATGATACGATAGAATATCTTCTGAAAAACATCAAAGGAAACAATGGAAAGGTGGGCCAGTACGGAACGTCATATCCTGGTTTCTACACCGCTGTCGGGATTCTGGCCCAACATCCGGCCTTAGTGGCTTCTTCTCCTCAGGCCCCGATCTCCGATTTCTGGAATGATGACTTTCTTCACAACGGAAAAGTAATGCTGGGCTACTTCCGGACTTTTCCCGTTTTCGGAGTTCAGAAAACAAAACCGGAAAATAAAGCATGGTACAACGATACCATGATCAAACCCACTTCTGAAGATGGCTTAAAGTTCTACCGGGATATGGGAACTTTAAAAGACGGCTATGAAAAATATTATAAAGATAATTTCTTCCTGACTGAAATCATGAATCATCCCAATTACGATGAGTTCTGGCAGAAAAGAAGCCTTCTTCCTCATCTTAAAAACGTAAACCATGCGGTAATGACCGTTGGCGGATGGTTTGATGCGGAAGACCTTTCCGGACCATTGAATATTTATAAAACCATTGAGAAAACAAGTCCGAAAGCCAAAAATACGATTGTCATGGGACCTTTTTCACATGGAGCCTGGGCTTATGAGCAGGGAAAACATTTCCACAATGATATCTATTTCGGAGACAGCATCGTCACCTATTACCAGAAGAATATTGAAACTAAATTTTTTAATCATTATCTGAAAGGTAACACCAAAGAAGATGCGGGTTTACCGGAAGCGCTGATGTTTGATACCGGTGCTAAACAATGGCGGGAGTTTGCTACCTACCCGCCAAAAGAAGTGGAAAAAGTCAACTTCTATTTATCAGGCGAAACTTTGAAAAATTCGGCAGGACAAGGCTTTTCAGAATACTACAGTGACCCGAATAATCCGGTGCTGAGCTCTGATAAACTTAAAGATTTTAATGGCTTTACACCCAGAAATTATATATCGGAAGACCAGAGATTTGCCGAAGGCCGTCCGGATGTGCTTACGTTTACGACCGATGTTTTAACGGAAGACCTTACCCTGGCCGGAGAAATCATGGCTAAACTGAATATTGCTTCTACTTCTACGGATGCCGATTTTGCGGTAAAGCTGATCGATGTTTATCCTGAAGATTTTAAACCAGCCGAAAAAAAGGAAGGCGTTGTTTACGGAAATTATCACCAGATGGTCAGAAGCGAGATCATGCCTGCACGCTTCAGGAATTCGAGGGAAAAGGCAGAAGCTTTGGTTCCGAACCAGAAAACGGCGGTGAATTTCAGGCTGCAGGACGTGGTTCACACCTTCAAGAAAGGGCATAAGATCCAGGTGCAGATTTCTTCAACCTGGTTTCCGCTATTTACCGTCAACCCGCAAAAATTCCTGGAGAATCCTAATTTTGCCACGAAAGAAGATTATACCAAGGCTTTCATCAAAGTATTTGGCGATAGCTCGATTGAGGTTGAGGTTTTGAAATAGAAATAGAACTGTGGCTTCGAGATCCTCGGCCACCGATAGTGAGAGGGCTATATCTTAAAATGTATACCTAAAAATGGTGGCTGAGGTTCTCGAAGCCACCATTTTTTATTCCTCAATGGTCCGGAAGGTAAGATTCACTCTCGGGGTTTTCACTTTTGTGGTCGGTGGCAGCCGATGCATCCAGTGATCCTGCGTTGTGCCCTTCATTACCAGCAAACTTCCGTTTTCCAGGAATATTTCTACTTTTTCTTTGGTGGTTTTATGTTTAAACAAAAACTTTCTCTCAGCTCCAAAAGTGAGCGACGAAATAGCACCATGTTTTTTGAGATCCTTTTCCGCATCGCTGTGGTAGGCCATTCCCTCGCTGCCGTTGTGGTACAGATTTAAAAGGCATGAGTTGTATGTTTCACCGGTGACCTCTTCACATTTCTGCTTCAGTTCCAATAATTCGGGAGTCCACGGTTTCGCATATTTTGTGCGTTTTGAATAGGTGTATTCAAAGGGTTTCTCTCCAAACCAGGCTACTTTTCTTTTGGTTAAGATCAGTTTTCCGAAGATCACGGCCTCGTCATTTTCCCATGGAATCTGGTTTAACAGATAGTCAAAATAAAAATCAGATTTTTCTGCAGAAAATACTTTTCCGTAGTAGTGAACGATTCCGTCGTTTGGAAGGATGTTTAAAGGGTAATCGGATATTTCTTCGAAAAGGTTAAGCATAGCTATTGAGTCAATATTGATGTTTAGTGTTTAATGCTATTATTTCATCTTTGTCATAGAAATTGGAATGGACAAGATAGTGCTGATTTCTAAATAGGTTTCGGCTAAAGCCAATTTTGATTTACATTTCTTAAAAACGGGCTAAAGCCCATTCCTATTGATAAAATAATTAGTTTAAAATTTTTAAAAATTATTCTGTTTATTCAAAATGGTGATCTTTGTATCTAAAAGTCTGAATAGGTTTTTGAGCTTTCCCAGCCGATGATCAATTGTTTTCTTTCGGTTCCCCATCTATAGCCTCCGATATTTCCGGAAGACTGGATCACACGATGGCAGGGAATTAAAAAGGCTACAGGGTTGCTTCCGATTGCCGTACCCACTGCTCTCGAAGCTTTCGGACTTCCGATCTTTTCTGCTAAACTTCCATAGGTCGAAAGTTTTCCCATAGGAATTGTGAGCAGGCTTTCCCAGACTTTCAGCTGAAAACCGGTGCCTTTGAGATGTAATTTTATCGTATTGAGCTGCGTCCAGTCTTTATTAAAAATAGACAAGGCATTTTCCTGAAATTCGTCCGGCCTTTCAAAAAAAGAAGCATTGGGAAATTTATGCTTTAAATCTCCCAATGCTTTATCGGTATCGTTTTCAAAAGCCATATAGCAGATCCCTTTTTCCGTGGAAGCGGTAATGATTTTCCCGAAAGGACTTTCGGAAAAACGGTAATTGATCTTCAGGCTTTTTCCACCGTTTTTGTATTCTGCCGGAGACATGCCTTCGATTTTCACAAAAAGATCATGCAATCTGCTTGTACTAGAAAAACCTGTCTCGTAAGCGGTATCAAATAAACTCGCTTTTTCTTCCTTCAGTAAATTTTTAGCGTGCTCAAGACTGATGAACTGTAAAAATTTCTTCGGACTGGTTCCTGCCCAATCCGAGAACATTTTCTGGAAGTGAGCCGGACTTAAATGTACTTTTTCTGCCACTTCCTCCAAACTTGGCTGAAGCTTAAAATTGCTGCGGATATAGGCTATCGCTTTGGCAATTCTTTCGTAATCAATCTGATCTTGTGTGGACATATCATTAAATTTACCTCACAAATTTCCGAAGAACAGGCGGCAGAAAAAATCCGATTCCTGCGGAATTTAGTTGTTTTTGTAAAGATGGTAGTAAGCAAGCATTTTGTAGTATAACTTTGCGGCCAGGAAAGCACTTGGTTTAGCCATCGGAGAATCCATTAATTCCACAATATCAAACGCGACTACATTACACTTTTCGAATACTTTTCTTAGTAACTCCAATGTAGGATACCACTGTAAACCTCCCGGCTCAGGAGTTCCTGTGGATGGGCAAAGCGAAGGATCAAATGCGTCCAGGTCGATGGTGATGTAGACGTTCCCGGAAACTTTTTCCAGCACATCATTTACCCAGTTTTCGTTATTGGCAATTTCGTGGGCAAAAAACACTCTTCCTTCCGGCAAATATTCCGCTTCTTCGATATCCATAGACCGGATTCCCACCTGTACCAGGTTGTGTTTCTGATTGGCTTCAAACACTGCACAGGCATGGTTGGAAGTGGAACCGTGGAATTCAGGACGAAGGTCGGTATGGGCATCCAGCTGAAGAACCGTCAGGTTCTCAAATTTCTCGCCCACCGCACGGATTGAACCGATGGAAACGGAATGCTCACCCCCGAAAAGCGTGAATAATTTCCCTTCATTGTCCAGCAATTCTTTTGTCTTTTGGTAAACCGCTTCCGTCATCGCTTCCGGCGTCGAATTTTCAGAAACTTCTCCGGCTAAGTACACCCCTTCCAGGTAAGGTTCCGTCTGTGTCTCGATGTCGTAAAGCTCCATATTTTCGGAAGCATCTAAAAATAATTCAGGACCTTTGTCGGCTCCTTTTCCCCAGGTGGACGTTCCGTCGTAAGGAACGGTAACCAGCATTACTTTTGCGTTTTCCAGCGATGCATTTTCTTCAGGAATTCCTGCGTATGTTTTCATGTTTTATCTGAAATTAAATGATTTCGGCAAAGATACAAAGAAGATGGAAGATGGATGTTGGAAGTTTATAAAAAAAGTGCTAAAATTCCACGTTTCAAATTTAACTTTACTCCTCCCACTTCCCGCTTCCCGACAAAATCCTTACCTTTACGAAAACAAAATTTTATGTCATTAAAAGCTGTGCTGTTCGATATGGATGGCGTGATTGTAGATACGGAACCTTTGCACAGAAAAGCTTATTTCAAAACATTTAATGAACTGGGAATTGATGTTTCCGAAGATCTTTATACTTCTTTCACCGGTGCTTCTACAAAGAGGGTCTGCGAAACGCTGATCCATGAATTTCATTTGTCCCGGACCTACGAAGAAATTGCTGATATCAAGCGAAAGTACTTTAAAGACTATTTTTACAATGACGAAGAATTTGATTTAATTCCGGGAGTAAAAGAACTGATTGAGCATTACTATGAAAACAGGATTACTTTAATCCTGGCATCCTCTGCAACGATGACGACGATCAATATGGTTTTTGAAAAGTTTGAGCTCGAAAAATATTTCTCAGGAAAAATAAGCGGAGCCGATTTAAAAGAATCAAAACCTCATCCGGAAGTTTTTTTACTGGCAGCAGAAATGGCAAAAGAACCTGTTGAAAACTGTATGGTGATTGAAGATTCTACCAATGGAATTCTGGCAGCGCACCGGGCGAAAATTTTCTGTGCCGCCTACAGAAGTCCGAATTCTAAAAACCAGGATTATACTTTGGCAGACACCGTGATTTCCGATTATGAAGAATTGGAATTGGATAAAATTTCAAAATATTTTTAAAAATAAAAGCTCTCAGTCTATTCTGAGAGCTTTTTTGCTTTACGTTTTGGCTAAAGCCAATTTGATGTTTATCTTTTAGTAAACGGGCTAAAGCCCGTTCCCATTGAGGAAAGATCTGTTTTTTAAATTCAATCTTATTTATATCCTAAGATTTTCAGCACATCTTCGGGTTCCTGTTTTTCGCGGAAGATCTCGTATTGCAGCTCACCGTTTTCGTCCTTCTGGATCAGGATATGTCTTGGCTGCGGCATCAGACAGTGATGGATCCCGCCGAATCCGCTGATGGTTTCCTGATACGCCCCGGTATGGAAAAACCCGATATACAAGGGCTTCGTATCGCTGAATACCGGAAGGTAGATCGCGTTGGTATGCTGTTCGGAATTATAGTAATCGTCCGAATCACAAGTTAAGCCTCCTAAGAATACTCTTTCGTAGGTATCTTCCCACCGGTTTAAAGGAAGCATGATGAAGTGCCTTGAGATCGCCCAGGTATCGGGAAGCGTGGTCATGAAAGAAGAATCGATCATATTCCATTTTTCCCTGTCGTTCTGACGTTTCTGGGAAATGATCTTATAGATATTGGCTCCGCTTTCTCCAACGGTAAAGCTTCCGAATTCCGTATAAATATTCGGTTCCTCCACCCCTTCTTCTTCACAGAACTTCTTGATCTGGGAAACAATTTCCTCGACCATATACTGGTAATCATAATCGAAATTCAGAGAAGTTTTGATCGGGAAACCGCCGCCGATATTTAAAGAGTCCACTTCGGGAGCGATTTTCTTCAGACGGGCATAGACGCGGAGACATTTGTATAATTCGTTCCAGTAATAGGCCGTGTCCTTGATTCCGGTATTAATGAAGAAGTGAAGCATTTTCAGCCTCGCGTTCGGATGTTCGGCAATCTTCTGACTGTAATACGGGATAATGTCTTTATATCCGATTCCTAATCTGGAAGTATAAAATTCAAATTTCGGTTCTTCTTCCGAAGCGATTCTGATTCCGATATCAAAAGTAGTGTCGATACTTTCGGTCAGCTTATCCAGTTCGCGGTAATTATCCAGAATCGGCGTAATATTTTCGAAACCGCTATTGATCATTTCTGAGATCTTGGCCAGATAATCATCTGTTTTGAAGCCGTTGCAGATCACTTCAATACTTTTTTCAACCTTTCCGTTTTCGTAAAGAGATTTTACGATATCCATGTCATAAGCAGAAGAAGTTTCTATGGAAATATCATTTTTAAGGGCTTCTTCCAGGACAAATTTAAAATGACTTGATTTTGTACAGTAGCAGTAGGTATAATTCTTTTTATATTCGGTTTTCTCAAAAGCTTCCCTGAACCAGCTTTTCGCTTTCTGGATATTTTGAGAAATTCTCGGCAGGTAGCTGATCTTTAGCGGTGTGCCGAATTTTTCCACTACTTCCATCAAAGGGATATCGTGGAACAACAAATTGTTCTCAGAAACATTGAATTCCTCGGTAGGAAAATACAACGTCTGATCAATAAGTTCCGAGTACTTTATTTTCATTTCTAAACAAGTGAATTAAGAATGCAAAATTGCTAAAAAAGTTTGGTTTTTTAGCGTTAAAATTATTTAAATTTTATGAGCCTCTGCAGTCTGAAACGACACCGGATTATCAATATGTAAACTTAAGAATATATTCTTCCCTTTTATTCTCAGAGATCCCCAGCACAACTTGAATATATCGGTCAACAGATCCGTATTTTTTATTGATTTCATTAAATGCGGCATCTAGGTAAGCGGTTTCTACCCAGCTCAGTTTTTCCAGTACGCCGATGTCCAGCTTCGGGAATATAAAGTGTAAATTGCGGGCAAGACTGAGACGTTTGTCAACAAAACTTTTCCGATAATTATTGGATAACAGGTAATCGTTGTAAATGGTTTGCTTATCAAACCGGAGAACCGTTAAGATCAGGGCGGTAATAATTCCGGTCCGGTCTTTTCCGGCCGTACAGTGATACAGCACAGGGGTTTCGGATTCTAAAATTCCGGTGATGATTTCCCTGATGACTTCAGGATGCTCCGTTACGTAATTCGTGTAAAAATCCAGCATCCTCTTTTCAGCATCAGCGCTGTTGACTTTACCTTTCAGTACAAGTTTTCTGGCCTGATCCAGCTGATCGCCTTCATCTTCAAATGCCGACTGATTTTTGTAGATGATCCCTTCAGGAAGACGGTCCGGTTTCCGGGCGATTTCTTTGGAATTCCGAAGGTCTATAATTTCTTTTATTCCTAAATTGTTCATCTTCTTAAATGAGTTCCTTTTCAGCTTGAAAAGATTGGCACTTCTGTAGAATTTACCTTCTTTTAAGGTTTTTCCGTCCTTATTTTTAATATTTCCCACCGTCCGGAAATTGTAGACTTTTTTAATGCCGATTTCAGGCAGTGTTGTCTTTTTTCCATATTCCGGTGCGGAAAGATGCTGTGTCTTGCAGGAGAAAACACAGATGATTGCCATCAATAATAACGGTATTTTAATCAAAGATTTCATTTTAGGGAATCAAGATTTTCGTGGATTTTGAAAGATGGTTTTTGTTTGTACTTTGAATTAAATCCAATTGAATCAGGTTTTAACGCATGTTATCAAATATTCTCCTGAAACATTGAAATTTTATTTACAAAAACATTTGACTCAGCAAATGAGCTTAATCATATATTTAAAGATAAGATTTTACAAAAAATTGCGGATATTTCAGGTTATAACCAGGGCCGAACGGATCAGATTTATCTATAAGCAATATTCACAAATAATTTTTTCCGATAAAAATCAGCAGATCGCCTTTTTCGTATTCGATGGACACTTCATCTTCTACGGCAAAGTTCCGGGTTCCGATTTGGGAGGTGATGCTTAAATTTCCGTTGGCCAGCGGCCAGTTAAGTCCTTTCGTGGTGATGTTTTCAACCGATGGAAAAGGATACAGGGAAATCATTTTATCTTTTACGTTTCTTATCTTAAAGCTTTTCGGGACAAAATAATATTCCGAAAATTCATCATAGAATTTCAGGTCCAGCTGATCCTTATATCCAAAAGCTACGGTCAGGTTCCCAAGAAAATGATCCTGCTCGCCGCCGCTGCCTCCCAGAACATCCACTTTCCGGAAGCCTTTTTCCGTAATAATTTCAAGGGCTTTCTGGAAATCCGTTTTGTCCTGATCCGGAGTATAGATAAATTTTTCATCGTAAATCCCTTCTTCCTTTCCCGAATGCGAATCAAAATCCCCGGAAATAAAGCTGAGCTTTTCCAGTGGGAAACCCATATTTTTCAGGTAATGAAAAGCACCGTCGGTACAGGCAATCAGACCATATTGTTCAGGATCAGGAAAAGATTCGGGAGCGTCTCCGTTGATGAAAAGTAAGGCTTTATCTCTCATTCGGGTTCCAGTATTCTTCCGGTTCGTTGTTGATCTTTGAAATATACCTCGCCAAAACGAACAGATAATCTGAAAGCCTGTTTAAATATTTAATCAGTTCCGGTCTCACCTCTTCCGATTCATTCAGGAACACCAGAGAACGCTCTGCTCGGCGGCAGATGGTGCGCGCGGCATGAAGGAAAGTAGCTGCTTTTCCACCTCCAGGAAGAATAAAATACTGCAGGGGCTCCACTTTTTCATCAAAGGCATCCATCCAGTTTTCCAGTTCTTCGATTTCAGTATCGGAAATCACCAGCGGAAGACGTGATTTTCCGTTGGCCAGCATCAATTTATCAACGGGTGTAGCCGCTTCGGAACCCACGGTAAACAAATCAAACTGAATTTTTTTTAATTGTCCTAAAACCTCTTCATTTTCGATATGACTTTTGGCAATTCCAATAAATGAATTGAGTTCATCGATATTTCCGTAGCTGTCGACCCTCGCACTTGCCTTTGAAACCCGGGTTCCTCCGTACAGTGCCGTCTGACCTTTATCGCCGGTTTTTGTGTAAATTTTCATAGGTACTAAATTACTTTTTTATCCCAAGGTCTACAAATATTTATCGGAACCATTTTATAATATTTCAGATATAAAGAATGATCTTAAATTTCTATCTTTGTTCAGAATCTTTAATTCGGCATGATGAATAAACAGATCCATCTTATTTTGATACTCATTTCCGTCGCTTTTGTGATGTATATCAGTTTTTCGCGCCTGCTCAGAGTAAGGAAAAACTTCAGAAGCAAGAAAATCAGCAAAAAAAAGGAAGCGCTTCGTGAAGCAAAGAATATTCCTGGAGAAAATATTGCCGGAACTATCGCAGAGGCCGGCTTTACCATTTTTAAAAATCTGTTTTAAAATAAACCGCTTTTATTCTATAATTCCTTAGTATTCTATTATTCTAAACTCTTTCTGTCAATCCAAAAAAATGATCGGTCCTCTCTAAGACCGACCACCTCCAAAATTAATATGTACCTAACATTGCTTGTGTACTTTTTTAACGGATATCGTCACCAGTATATTTTACAATAAATATTTTTTTTGCTTCAAAATCCTACTGACAAACTGTTGTCATAACTCCGGTTTACCTTTGTATCAACAATAACAAACAAAATTAAAATTATGACAACTACAGCAATCGACACGAAAAAATTCATGACTTCTGAACAGTTATTAGAGCATTGGCAGGGGCACCGGAATCTTACCCGAAGAGTAATCGAATCTTTTCCCGAAAAAGAGCTTTTCGAATTTTCCATCGGCGGAATGAGACCTTTTGCCAAGCTGGCCGTGGAACTGATCAGTATTGCCGGTCCGGGACTGAAAGGGATTACTGAGAAGCAGATGGAAGCGTATGATGAAGAAGCTTTTAACCCTAAAACAAAACAGGAGCTCCTTGCCAAGTGGGATGAAGAAACGGAAGTTATCAATCACTATTTTGCTCAGATTTCAGAAGAACGTCTTCAGGAGACTTTTAATCTTTTTGGTCAATATGAATTCCCTGTGTATCAGAACATCCTGTATTTTATCGATAATGAAATCCATCATCGTGGACAAGGATATGTATATCTGAGAGCATTAGGCATGCAGCCACCTTTTTTTTGGGAGAGATTCTGATTTTTCTGATTCCCTTATTCCGGCTACGTTCCCTGATTAATCACAGGCACGAAAAATTATCCGGCTAAGCCTTTCAACGTAACGATAAACCTCATCAGAATAGCTGTTGAGGTTTATTGATGTTTTTGAGAGATTGCTGTTACCAGTTCTTTCAGCTGTGTTTTGAGGGTTTCAGGTTCCAGAATGGTTGCATAATCCGCAAAAGTGATGAGCCATCGGGGAAATCCATCTTTGATCCATTCGGTTTCAAAGGTAAGTTCGATCCCCAGATCGGTCTCTTTTTCATCAATCAGTCCGTAGTATTTTTTCGAGTTGGAAAGATGGTTGATGATCTTTTTCTCCACCAGGAGCCTGACAATGGTTTTATTGCCGTTTCCGTTTTTCCGGTAGTCATTGATCTGTCCGTATTCCTGAAGAAAAGGATTCTGGGTTTTAAAAATCTGTAAGATCCTATCGACCCGGAACTGCCTGAAGTCGTTACGGAGCGTACAAAAAGCCATGATATACCAATAATTAAATTCAAAAAAAACACCCACCGCTTCAATGGTTCTCATCGAAATATTACCTTCTATCGTTCTGTATTCTATGGTGATCTGCCGTTTTTCGGCGATACTTTCCAGAATCATCGGAAGAACATCTTTGATATGATCTTCAGTTTCCGGGTAATAGTTGTAAATATCAATCTGTCTTTCAATATTCCGGATTAAATTTTTATCTGAATATTTCAAAACCGAACGTACTTTTTCCATGGCGGTCCTGTAATGTTTTCCGAGGCTCTGGTGTGAAAATTTCTGCATCAGTTTTTCAGCGGTTATAAATCCAAGAACCTCTTCTTTCGTAAACATCACGGGCGGGAGTTTATAGCCGTCCATGAGTGAATATCCTGTCCCTGCCTCTCCTACGATAGGAATTCCCGCATTTTCCAGGGTCTTTATATCCCGGTAAATTGTGCGAACGCTGACCTCAAATTTTTGGGCAAGATCCTGAGCCCTCACCACCGGCTTTGATTGCAGCTGCGTAAGAATCGCGGTCACCCGGTCGAGCTTTTTAAGATAATGATCGTTCATTTTTTATGAATGATAAATGATGATTGATGATTGATGATTGATGATTATCGGAATATCATATTGTTATATTGTTCACTGATATTTTGTTACATTTTAAGGCTGTTGACAAGTTTGTCCAAATTCAGACTTCTGGCAGAGGCATCGAAAATTTCCCTGTATGTTCCATCGATTTGTACGAGTTCATCATGAGTTCCGCTTTCCACTACCCTGCCTTTTTTCATCACATAGATTTTGTCCGAATCCAAAATCTGGGACAGAGAATGGGAGATCATAATCACGGTTCTGCCTTCTTTTATAGCATCCAGAGAATTTTTGATCTGCTCCGTTGCGATAGCGTCCAGGCTCGCAGTGGGTTCATCAAGAAAAATAATCGGCGGATCTTTAAGGAATAATCTGGCGATGGCAATCCTCTGCTGCTGGCCTCCCGACAACTGGGTGGCATCGTGGGCATACTGATCCGGAAGGTCTAAGATCTGCTCATGAAGATACGCTTTTTTTGCGGCTTCCTGAATTTCTTCAAAGGATGCATTCATATTTCCGTAGCGGATGTTGTCCTCAATACTACCCTGGAAAATATGGTTTTTCTGAAGCACCAAACCGAGATCATTCCGGAGAAATGTATTGTCAAAAGCGTTAAGGTCAACCTGATCGAGAAGGATCTCACCCGAGTCAGGAAGGTAAAATTTGCATAAAAGATTGATCACGGTCGATTTTCCGGCACCGCTTAAACCAACCAGAGCCGTTGTTTTGCCATTTTCGATGATCATGGAGACATCGTGCAACGCCTGCGTCCCGTTTGGGTAGGTAAAATTGATATTTTTCAATTCAAAATTCCCTTTAATATCTTTTTCTATAAACTTTCCGTTGGGCTCCTCTTCCTCATCAGCATTTAAAATATCAAAATACCCTTCCGCATAAATCATGGCATCATTCATATCATCATAAATCCTGTGAAGCTGCCGGATCGGGGAAGAAACATTATTAAAAAGCATAATATGAAGCATAATCGCTCCGATCGTCATCTGCTGATCCAGCACCAGATAGACCGTTAAAAGGATGATCAAAACCACACCAAACTGCTCGATAAATGTTTTTAGACCATCATAAATAAAATTTGTTTTTCTTGTAAACATCTGGCTTTCCATCAGCTGCATCTGCAGGTCGTATTGTTTCTTTCCTTCAAATTTTTCGCGGACAAAACTTTTGATGACCATTATGGAATTAATCAGGTTTAATAGACCGGAAGTCTTTTGCTCCCGCTGATTTCTCAGTGTTCTTCTTACACCGCTGAGCTTTTTTGCCTGTAAAGCACTGACATAAAAATAAACCGGAACAATAACCGTAGAAACCAGCCCAACGTAGACATTCTGCATATACATGATAACCAGTGCGATGACCGAGTTGGAGAAAAGCGGAAGCATATCGATGAAAAAATTCTGAACCAATCTTGTCAGACTTTCAATTCCACGGTCTATCCTGATCTGCAGTTTCCCGGATTCATGATTTTCATCGTTAAAATAAGCCACCCTGTAGGTCAGTATTTTGTCAATTGCCGACTGTGCTAAAACCGAACTTACATTAATCCTGATTTTTTCACCGTAAAATTTCTGTCCGAAATTGATGAAAATATTTAATAGTTCTTTTCCCAGTAAAATGACGGAAATCAATATGAGCACATGAATTCCTTCTGCCATCGGGTGCGGAAGATGAGTGAGCTTTGTGACTTCGTCCACCGTATACTTCAATACCAGAGGATTCACCTGAGCAGCAAGAGCTCCCAGGAATGTGAGAAACAGAGTGCCGTAGATCATCAGGCGGTAAGGTCTGATAAAAGGTACAAGCTGCCGGTATATTCCTAATAAAGTGATGGTTCTGTTGAATGGTTTTGCCATACAAAATTCTTTTAATTGAAAAAACGTACCGTTTTACAGAGAAAAAGGTACGTTTTATTCTATTTTTCAGCAAACAAATGCTTTAAATTAATTTTCGAATACGTAGGTCGTCAGATAATGCAGTTCTTCCTTTCCTGAAGCTTTAGATTCTGATTCCGCCCTTTCCAATGAATAAATTGAATTGATCTCCTTTTTCTGAAATACGAAAGAATTATTAGCATTTTTATCCACCACTTCATTGAAAATATGCTGAATCTCCGAATTTCCCAATGAAGCAAAACTGATTTCTTCAAATCCGTGCATTAACCTTAGGTCATCAAACTGTGCGAAATGCTGATGAACAAAATCCTGAAGCTGCGCTTTGGAATCAAAATTTCCAGCCCAGATATTGTAGGCATAGCTTTTCTTTTTGGGTTTATCTAAAATACTTTGATAAACAAAGTTTTCACCTAAATAAGCCTCTCTTACCTGCGGATCGTTGGCAAGCTCTTCGGGAAGACCTTCCTTCAGGATCCTTCCTTCAAACATGATATACGTTTTATTGGTAATAGCAAGCGTCTGCTGTACATTGTGATCGGTAATGAGAATTCCGATATTCTTGTCGACGAGGCTTCTTACGATCTTCTGAATATCCTCTACGGCAATCGGGTCTACTCCGGCAAAAGGTTCATCCAGAAGGATAAAACTGGGATCTGTGGCAAGACAGCGCGCGATTTCGGTTCGGCGACGTTCTCCTCCGGAAAGAAGATCGCCCCGGTTCTTGCGGACATGCTGCAGTGAAAATTCCTCAATAAGTTCGTCACACTTAATCTGCTGCTCACGTTTTGAAAGTTTTGTAAGCTGCAGGACTCCCATAATATTTTCCTCTACCGAAAGTTTACGGAAAACAGAAGCTTCCTGGGCAAGGTACCCGATGCCTTTCTGTGCCCTGCGGTACATGGCGTCGGTGGTTATTTCCTGCTTGTCAAGAAAAATTTTTCCTGAAGTGGGCTTAACCAATCCTACAATCATGTAAAAGGAAGTGGTTTTCCCTGCGCCGTTCGGGCCGAGCAATCCAACAATTTCACCCTGCTGAACCTGTACAGAAACGCCTTTTACAACTTTTTTCGGACCGTATTCTTTGATTAAGTTTTCTCCTCGTAAAATCATGAAGCAAATATATAAAATGTAAACGTTTTACTTTACACAAACATAAAAATTTAAAACACCCCGGATGAGGTGTTTTGGTGTCTGTCTGTTATCTGTTTAAAATCTGGGCTGCTTCTTTGGCAAAATACGTGAAGATCATATCTGCTCCGGCCCGTTTAAAGCAGGTAAGGCTTTCGATGATCGTTTTATCATTATCCAGCCATCCGTTCTGTGCGGCGGCTTTTACCATGGCATACTCCCCGCTCACATTGTACACGGCGATCGGAAGATCAATGGCTTCACGAACTTTTGAAACAACATCCAGATAAGGAAGCCCCGGTTTTATCATGATGATGTCTGCCCCTTCTTCGATATCTTTGAAAACCTCATTGATAGCTTCCCCGGAATTATGAAAATCCATCTGGTAGGTCTTTTTGTCTTTAGGAATTTCCATATTGTCTTTGGGAGCACTGTCCAGAGCGCTTCTGAAAGGACCGTAGAAAGAGCTGGCATACTTTGCTGCATAGCTCAGAATTCCTACATCGGTAAAGCCACTTTCTTCCAGCGCTTCACGTATTACCTGTACCCTTCCGTCCATCATGTCGCTTGGTGCTACAATATCGGCTCCGGCTTCCGCGTGGGAAACGGACATTCTGGCAAGGGCATCGTTGGTGGCATCGTTTGCGATCTTACCATTTTCAATAATCCCGTCGTGTCCGTAGATGGAATAAGGATCCAGCGCCACATCCGGCATGATTACCATTTCAGGAACGGCATCTTTTAACGCTCTGATGGTATTCTGCATCAATCCGTGTTTATTCCAGGCTTCTTTACCGGTATTATCTTTGAGATGATCTGAAACTTTCATATACAGGTTTACCGCTTTTACCCCTAAAGAAAATAATTCCTTACATTCTTTCACTGTGAGATCAATGCTTCTCCTGAAAATTCCGGGCATCGACGCGATCGGCTCTTCTTTGTTTTCGCCCTCCATCACAAAGATCGGCATTACGAAATCACTCGTGGTAAGCGTGCATTCTCTTACCAGGCTTCTTACGGATTCATTTACCCTTAGCCTTCTGTTTCTTGAATGTATCATTTTGGAATACTTTTTGAATAAAATTTAATACAAATTTACTACAACTTAAATAAAAAAGTATTGCGGGAGATTGTAGAATTGTTTATTTTTGTTTTAATATATTTATAGAAATTGTAATTTGATGAAAAAACTTTTACTTTTATTTATCTTTTTGGGCGCTTTTGTTGGTTTTTCCAACAATGCTAAAGCACAGATAAAGGAACCGTCAGCATTTTCACAAAAGTCTGATGATGGGGTTCTCGTAGCCTATCCGAATCCTGCAAAGGATTTTCTAATCATAAAGGCAAAGGACTCAAATCTTAAAATTAAAAATGTGATCTTCTATTCGATCTTAGGAACGCAGGTCGCTAATTATTCCGTGAATATGAATTCGGGGGAAATCAATATTGAAAAACTGAAACCCGGAAAATATCTGATCCGGTATATTTTAAGTGACAACACCATGAAGGTTACACAAATCGTAAAACAATAATTCAATCCTGATGTCATCATCAGGATTTTTTCTTTTAGATTAATTCTGTTTTCAATAATTCCGTAACTTTCGGGACTTTTTCATACTAATCAGTAAAAACAATTTAATGCTAAAAGCTGAACATATCAGAAAGACCTATAATGCCGGTAAAAAAGTTGCTCTGGACAACTTCAGTATTCATGTACCGAAAGGCAGTATTTATGGTCTTTTGGGTCCGAACGGAGCCGGTAAGACTTCATTTATCCGCATCATCAATCAGATCACCCAGGCAGATTCCGGAGAGATTACCATTAATGGACAGAAACTGAATCCTGATCATGTCAAAGATATCGGCTACATGCCTGAAGAACGAGGTTTATATAAAAATATGACCGTTGGTGACCAGCTTCTGTATTTCGGCGAGCTTAAAGGCATGAGCAAAAGCGATGCTTTGAATGAAGCCAAAAAATGGTTTGACAAACTTCACATAGACCAGTGGTGGAAGAAAAAGCTGTCTGAACTTTCGAAAGGGATGGCCCAGAAGATCCAGTTTGTGGTAACGGTTCTCCACCGGCCGAATTTACTTATCCTTGACGAGCCGTTTTCGGGTTTCGACCCGGTAAATGCCAATCTTATTAAAGACCAGATCATCGATCTGAAAAACAATGGTACAACGATCATTTTATCCACCCACCGCATGGAAAGTGTTGAAGAAATGTGTGATTATGTTGCACTCATTGACCAATCTAAAAAAATCATAGACGGTAGAGTTTTTGATGTGCGGGAAAAATTCAAAAAAAATATATTCGGAATTACACTTTCGGAAACAGATGATATTCAGCTTGAAAATTTCAAGAGAAAATATGAGATTTTTAACGTTGTAAGTGCGAACCAACTTGTTTCATTTGATTTAAAGAACGATTCCAACCAAAATCATATTCTTCTGGATCTCGTACAGGTTGGAAAAGTGCGTTCATTTGAAGAGAAAATCCCGAGTATGAATGAAGTCTTTATTAATGCCGTAAGCAGCAACTTTTAGTTATGAACAACATTTTTTTAATTACAAAAAGAGAATTTCTGACACAGGTCAAGAAAAAGTCTTTTATTATACTTACCATTCTGGCGCCTGTCCTTCTGATCGCTTTCGGATCTGTCATCGGGCTTATGTTTAAAGCCAATGAATCGCACAGCGTAATTGAAGTAGTGGACAAAAGCGGAATGTTTACCAACAAACTGAAATCTTCCGACCAGCTGAACTACATTTTTGTTTCTGCTGCTGATGAGAAGTCGAAGATCAATACCCTCAAAGGCAATGAATCGCTGGATGGCATTTTAATATTACCTGAGCTTAAAAATAAAAACTTTGATGAGCTTCAAAAAAACACGAGACTTGTCATTAACAATAAAATAGGTTTCGACACAAAGCAGAAAATCGTTTCAGACATTACGGATGTTATTAAAAAAGAAAAGATCAGGCAGTTGGGCATCGCTGAGTCACAGCTGATCAACCTTGACAAAGGCTTTACCCTGAAAACGATTAATGTTTCTGAAAACAATAAAGAAGATTCGGATCTTGGCTTTGGTGTTAAAAGCGGACTGAGCATTCTTCTGATGTACGTGACCTTTATGTTTATCATCATTTATGGTGTAAGGGTAATGCGCAGTGTTTTGGAAGAAAAAAACAATCGTGTGGTAGAGATCATCATTTCTTCAGTAAAGCCATTTGAGCTGATGATGGGGAAAATCCTGGGCGTAACACTGGTGGCGCTGACACAATTTATTGTCTGGATTACGATGTCCGTCATCGGAGCTTTGGTCCTAAATACCGGTTTTTCATCCCTACAGAAAAATATTCCCGGAGGAAATGAAGAGCTTGCCGATAAACTTGATATTGCTCAAATTGCCACACAGATTTCTCACAGCCTTCTTGAGCTGAATTTTCCATTGATAATTTTCGTATTTATCGTATTCTTTCTTTTAGGATATATTTTCTACAGCTCGATCTATGCAGCCATCGGTTCCGCGGTAGACAACGAGACCGAGACGCAACAGTTTACTCTTTTTGCCATTCTTCCGCTTATGCTGGGGATGTACGGTAGTTTTTCACTGATGAATAATCCTGACGGTCCGCTGGGCTTCTGGCTTTCGATCATACCTTTCACTTCACCGGTAGCGATGATTGCCAGGATACCATTCGGGGTACCGGCATGGCAGATTGCCTTATCCATTGCGCTGCTTCTGGGTACCACTGTCTTTATGATCTTTGTTGCAGGAAAAATATACAGGGTCGGGATTTTAATGTATGGAAATAAAGCCACACTCAAAGAGATCTGGAAATGGATCAAAGGCTAAATTAATTATAATCAAATTGATCTTATGTATAAAGCAAAAATCCCGGAGCAAAAGCTTCGGGATTTCATTTGAATATCGTGCTTATTTTCTTATCTGAAAATATAATTTACACTTAGACTCAGAACCTGTTCAGACTTGGTCTTTGTAGTTCCTTGCGGCTCGTGATCAAGCCCCGGATAGGTATTGGAAAGCCCGAAATCATATCTGGCTGCCAACTCGACCTGTCTTTTATAGCTGTATCCGAATCCGAACCCAAATCCAAAGTTGAATTTGTTTGTCTTTCCGTTTACATTAGGCAAAGACGGGACAACCACGTCCGGATCATAATAAGGTCTTGCTGCGGGAGCGTTTTTTACCCGGTGGCTGATTAAGAAATTAAATCTCGGCCCTATTAATCCAAAGAATTCCGACTCTGCTTCAGAGAAATAGGCTTTTAAACTGACCGGTACGCTCAGATAATCATTTGCGTACACGGCATTATAGCCATCCAATCCTTTAGCATCGCGATCCTTGCCCGTTTCTCCTGCTCCGAAATACTGTATTTCAGGCTGAAAAAAGAACTGATTCTCACTTCCGATGGGGATGAGAGCCAAAGCTCCAAACTGCATCGTAAACCTTGTTCCTGAGGGATTGTGAGCATTTCTAACTGCTGAAAGGTTAACACCGGCAGTTGCTCCGAATCTTGTACTGCTGAAGTCTATCTGTGCAAAAGACCACGCAGAAAACATGAGGCCAGAGGCCAATAAAAATTTTTTCATATCATATGTTTTAAAAAAAATTATGCTAATACCTTAGCCACGGTAACACCAATGTCAGCAGGGGAATCTACTACATTGATACCGTTTTCACGCATGATCTCCATCTTGGCCTGAGCTGTATCTTCAGCACCGCCAACAATAGCACCTGCGTGACCCATCGTTCTTCCTTTAGGAGCTGTCTGTCCTGCGATGAAACCTACAACAGGCTTGGTAGAACCACTGGCTTTGTACCATCTTGCAGCTTCTGCCTCAAGACCTCCGCCGATCTCACCGATCATTACTACAGCTTCCGTTTCAGGATCATTGATGAATAATTCCAAAGCTTCTCTGGTCGTAGTTCCAATAATTGGGTCTCCACCGATACCGATTGCTGTAGAGATACCAAAACCGGCTCTTACCACCTGATCAGCAGCTTCATACGTAAGAGTTCCTGATTTAGAAACGATACCTACTTTACCTTTTTTGAAAACGAAACCTGGCATAATACCAATTTTAGCTTCTTCAGACGTAATGATTCCAGGGCAGTTCGGACCGATTAATCTGCAGTCTCTGTCGGCAATGTAAGATTTTACTTTAACCATATCTGCTACAGGAATCCCTTCAGTAATACATACGATCACTTTAATACCTGCTTCAGCAGCTTCCATGATAGCATCAGCCGCAAATGCAGGGGGTACGAAAATGATACTTACGTTTGCTCCAGCTTTTTCCACAGCATCAGCGACTGTATTGAATACAGGTTTTCCAAGATGCTCGCTACCTCCTTTTCCGGGAGTAACTCCTCCTACGACATTGGTTCCGTATTCGATCATCTGGCTTGCGTGGAAAGTACCTTCATTCCCCGTAAATCCTTGTACAATTACTTTAGAATCTTTGTTTACTAAAATTGACATTTTATTATTTATTTAATTTATTTATTAATTTTTAATGCACACAAATTTAATTAAATTTCTTTGATTAAAGATAAATCTAAACAATTTGTTTATTTGAGATTTCTCAGTTTGACTTCTTTCTTCAGATAAGTTTTAAAATCTTCGGCAAACATCCCGATATAGGTTCCTTTTTCAAGATCTCTGTTTACGCCGGTTTTTCCCAAAAGGACGGCGCCGCTTTCAATTTTATTTCCTGAAGCAATTCCTACCTGGCCCCAAAGTGTGACTTCGTCTCCGATCACGCAGCAGCCTGCAATTCCGACTTGTGAAGCGATCAGGCATCTTTTACCGATCAGGGTATCATGACCGATCTGGATCTGATTGTCTAGTACAGAACCCTCACCAATTACGGTAGAATCGGTAACTCCTCTGTCGATGGTACAGCCGTTTCCGATTTCGACGTTATTTTCGATGACAACATTTCCAACGGAAATTAAACGGTCAAAATTTCCATTTAATTTTCTGTAATAGAAAGCGTCGCCGCCCAAAACGGTATTCGACTGGATAACGACATTATCACCGATAACCGTTCGGTCACCAATCACTACATTTGGGAAAATGAGTGTATTTTTTCCGATTTTTACATTGTTGCCGATCACAGCGGAATGATGAATGTGGGTACCCTCACCGATTTCGACATCGTGAAGCTCTTCCGTAAAGTTGTAAATCCTTGTGAAATGCGTATTGATCCTGTTGAAATCCCTGAACGGATCGTCAGAAACCAGCAAAGCTTTACCTTCCGGGCATTCCACCTCTTTATCGATCAGAATAATGGTGGCCGCAGAATGCAAAGCTTTGTCATAATATTTGGGATGATTCACAAAAACGATATCGCCAGGCTTCACCATATGGATCTCATTGGTCCCAAGCACTTCAAAATCTTCCGGACCGACAAATTTTGCCCCGATAATTCCGGCAATGGTTTTTAATTTTTGTGGCTGATGAAACTTCATATTTTTAATGATGTTTAAATAATTAACATTGACCAGCCTACCTCCGATTTCGTTTTAAGCCGTACTGTCGGAACTTGCTGATCCTTTTATAAAAGAAAAATTCGGAGTGCAGATGCAGACCGAATTTTTATAGATTGTATCAGAAATTATTCTTTAACTCTTTCCAGGTAAGAACCATCCTCTGTGCTTACTTTAATTTTGTCACCCGGTTCTATGAACAAGGGAACCATTACTCTTGCTCCCGTCTCAACGATTGCGTTTTTTAGAGCATTGGTAGCGGTGTTTCCTTTTACTCCCGGATCGGCTTCCACCACCTCAAGGTAAACAGATTGTGGTAACTCTGCCGAAAGAGGCGTTTCGTCAGCTTCTTTAAGGATGATCGTAACTTCCTCACCGGCTTTCATCAGGTTTGAGTTTTCAATCATTTCTTTATTAAGGTAAAGCTGAGAGAAATCGTCGTTGTTCATAAAGTGAAAACCATTTTCATCATCATACAGATACTGATACTTTCTGGTGATTACTTTTACTTCTTCGATTTTGTGGCCCGCAGAGAAAGTATTATCAATTACTTTTCCGTTGGTCACGGATTTTAGTTTTGTTCTAACGAAAGCAGGACCTTTTCCCGGTTTTACGTGAAGGAATTCGATAACTTTATAAATATCGTTGCTGTACTCGATGCAAAGCCCTTTTCTGATATCGTTACTTGTTGCCATTAATTTTGTATATAATTATTTTCTTTTATTAAATTGTATTCCCTGTCCCTGAATAGCCGTCCTGTTGAATGTATTGGTGTTGAAGTTATTCATATTATTCTGCAACTTGTTTACATTCATCTGAATTTCAGAGGTGTATGGATTTGCCGTACCCAAAATAGAATTTGAATTATCCTTATTTTTCAGAATAGCATTAAAATTACTTTTGGCGAGGCTGTCCTTCGACTTATCCGGAATTTTTCTTTCCATGATAGAAGTCCTAGTGGTTTTCTCTGTTTTTAATCCTTCCGTTTGCTGTCCAAACAAAGAATTCGCTGATAGCATAATAAGTAAGATTAAAATTTTCATAGGTATTTTATATGGTTAATTGCTGTCTTTACCGGTTCCATACCCTTTCACGATTCCTCTCGGAGAATTCTGGATAAACTGTAGAATCTCGTCTCTTTCGGCAGTGGGAAGCATTTCTTTTTCGATATGAGAGATGGCCTGAGAAACATTCATTTTCATCTGGAAAATCGCCCGGTATATTTTCTGGATCTCAAATATTTTCTCATTGGTAAAACCTCTTCTTCTCAATCCTACGGAATTAATTCCTGCATAAGACATGGGCTCCCTTGCCACTTTTACATAAGGAGGAATATCTTTTCTGACCAGAGTACCTCCGGAAATCATGACATGCTTTCCGATCTTCCCAAACTGATGCACGGCAGAAAGACCGCCCATCACTGTATAATCACCGATTTCCACGTGACCGGCAATACCGCAACCGTTGACAATGATTACATGATCCCCGATAACACAATCATGCGCAATATGTGTAGTCGCCATGATAAGGCAGTTTTTACCGATTTTAGTAAATCCTAAAGCTTTTGTGCCTCTGTTCACCGTCACACACTCTCTGATCGTGGTTTCGTCACCGATGATCACCTGCGTATCTTCACCATCAAATTTTAAATCCTGAGGAATAGCAGAAATTACCGTTCCCGGAAAAATCCTACAGTTTTTACCGATTCTTGCTCCATCCATGATGGTCACATTGGGACCAATCCATGTACCTTCTCCGATTTCCACATCCCCTGCAATGGTAGTAAAAGGTTCTACGATTACATTTTTGCTGATTTTCGCACGCTTATCTACGGCTGCTAATTGATGAATCATTTAATCAACTTTATTTTTTGCAACTTGGGCCATTAATTCTGCTTCTACCGCAACAGTATCTCCTACATAGCCGTAGCCCTGCATATGGACGATTCCTCTTCTGATAGGTTCGATCAATTCAATCTTGAAAATGATCGTATCTCCCGGAACGACTTTTCTTTTGAATTTTACTTTATCAATTTTTATAAAATAAGTAGAGTAATTTTCAGGATCCGGAACGCTTGCCAGAACCAGAATTCCTCCGGTCTGTGCCAAAGCTTCTACCTGTAGTACGCCCGGCATTACAGGTTCTTTCGGGAAATGCCCCACGAAGAACGGTTCGTTCATGGTAACATTTTTCAATCCTACCACGTGGGAATCAGACAGTTCAAGAATTTTATCAATCAACAGGAAAGGAGGTCTGTGAGGCATCAGCCTCATAATTCCGTTGATATCGAAAACCGGTTCTTTGGTAAGATCAAAATCAGGAACATTCTTCTTTTTCTGCAATTTCCACTGACGGTTCAGTTTTTTGGCAAACTGCGTGTTCACATAATGTCCTGGTTTATTGGCAATCACCTTGCCTTTTATTTTAACTCCTGCTAAAGCCAGATCACCGATCACGTCAAGTAATTTGTGTCTTGCAGCTTCATTAGGGTAGTTTAAATTTAAATTATCGAGAATTCCGTTCGGTCTAATGGAAACATTGTCTTTACCGAAGGCTTTTTTAAGTTTTTCTGTCGTTTCCGGGGTAAGATCCTTATCTACGTAAACAATAGCGTTCGAGATATCACCACCTTTGATAAGACCATGGTCTAAAAGCATTTCAAGCTCGTGCAGGAAGCTGAATGTTCTTGCTGAGGAGATCTCATCTTTAAATTCAGAAATATTTTTAAGGGTAGCATTCTGGGTTCCGAGTACTTTAGTCCCGAAATCTACCATCGTCGTAACCTCATAGGTGTCTGAAGGAATAATGGTGATCTCTGATCCGGTTGCGGGATCACTGTATGTAAGCACTTCTTTTACGACCAGATATTCTCTTGCAATATTCTGCTCTGCGACGCCTACACTTTCGATAGCCTCTACAAAATATTTTGAAGAACCATCTAAAATCGGAGGTTCGGAAGCATCCATTTCCAGAATGGCATTGTCTATATCACAACCTACCAATGCAGCTAAAAGATGTTCGCAAGTGGTAATCTTCACACCCAGCTTCTCCAATGTCGTTCCTCTTTCCGTTGCTACTACGTAGTTGACATCCGCTTCTACCTGAGGGTGGCCTTCCAGATCTGTTCTGACGAAGACAAAACCTGTATTTTCTTTTGCAGGTTTCATGGTAAGTTTTACTTCTTTACCCGTGTGAAGTCCGATTCCGGAAAGTGTTACTTCTTGCTGAAGTGTTTTTTGCATATCACTCATTAGTTTTATCTTTTGAGTTATTCTCAAGATTGTTTATTCTGTTGACGATTTCAGTAAAGTTTCTGAAATGAATATAGTTTCTGAGGTAATCATTATAGCTGATTGCCGGTGAGCCATACAATGTTTCCCTGTCATTCACGCTTGAATTCACACCACTCTGAGCCTGAATTTTTACCTGATTTCCTATTTTGATATGACCTACGATCCCTACCTGGCCCCCGATCTGGTTCCAATCGCCGATGGTGGTAGAGCCTGCAATTCCGGCCTGCGCGGCAATCACGTTGTTTTTACCGATTTTTACATTATGTGCGATCTGGATCAGATTATCAATCTTGGTTCCTTTTCCGATCACGGTAGAGCCGATGGTCGCCCTGTCTATACTACAGTTTGAACCGATTTCAACATCATCTTCGATGATTACGTTACCCAGTTGAGGAATCTTTTTAAATCCTTCAGGGGTCGGCTGAAAACCGAATCCGTCGCCTCCTATCACGGTATTGGAATGAATGACACAGTTGTCCCCTATAATACAGTAATCGTAAATCCTGGCACCGCTGTCAATTTTACAGTTTTTACCGATTTTTACGCCCTTTCCGATGTAAACCTGAGGATAAATCTGGGATCCGTCTCCGATCCTGGCTTTTTCAGAAACGTAGGTAAATGCGCCAATATACACTTTATCGCCAATAACGGCAGTTTCGTGTATGGAAGATCCGTTCTCCACGCCTTCCTTTCTTCCCTGCATTTCCTGATAGAGATTCATTAATACCTGAAACGACAGATAGGCATCCTTCACGGCGATGACGGTCGGATGATAAGAATCTTTCGTTAAAAGATCTTCTGAAACAATGATAACGGAGCATTTTGAGGTATCTAAATAATGGGTAAACCGATCTTGTGCTATAAAAGAAAGATGTCCAGTTTCCCCGCCTTCAATAGGTGAAACTCCAGTAATAAGTGCATTCTCGTCACCTATTATTTTTCCGTCGATAAAACTTGCAATTTGCGAAGCTGTGAATTCCATATTCTGCAAAGATAAGAAATTCTGTAATTCACAAACATTTTTTTGGTTTTCGGAAATTGAATTTTAAGATTATTTAAGAATTAGATTCTAAATATCCCTGGGAAAAGTAAGGATATACCGCGTTGTTTTATTTACCATAAGACCCGACAAAAGCTGATCTTCCGATTCTTCAAGTCTTATTTTCTCCCCGTTTTTCTTTAAAAGGTAGATCGGCTGTTTTTCGGTATTATAAGGAAGAAGCTTTCTTTTGATTTCATGTACCAGTTCTTCACCATTATCGATTCCGAAGAAATCATTGGTATTTTTTACTTTTTTGTTAATAAATTCTTTATCAAAAGGATGGGACGAAATAATCGTCCTGGGAAGGGTTCTCTGGATCACGCACCGGCACCAGTAGGACAATATTTTATCTTCGGCATTCTGCCAGGATTTCATGGCCTGAATCACATCATTATCGTCCAGTTGGGTAAACCTTTTTACATCTTCATCGGTCGCCGCGCTTTTCCCCCTGTGCAGAAAATATTTAAGATTGTCTCCCGCCGGCAGATCTACTCCCTGGGAAACAAGATATTTGGCTCTCTCAAGAATTTTCACAAGGATAAATTCTGCCAGAGCTGACGTTTTATGGTAATATACCTGCCAGTACATAAACATTCTGGCCGTTAAAAAATTTTCTATTGAGTATACGCCTTTGGCATCAATCACAAGTTCTCCTTCTTCACAGACATTCATCATGGAGATGATACGCTGTGTATTGATGCTTCCTTCAGAAACTCCAGTAAAAAAGCTGTCCCGCTTCAAATAATCGAGCCGGTCTACGTCAAGCTGGGAGGAAATAAGCTGATTGAAAAATTTACGGTGATACTTTCCCTGAAACATTTCGATAGCACAGGACAGTTCTCCTTTGAACTCATCATTGAGGCGGTTCATCAGCAATAAGGAAAGATTTTCATGATGCCAGTCATCCATGAGCATACATTCCAGGGCGTGTGAGAACGGGCCGTGGCCGATGTCATGCATTAAAATGGCAAGCATGGCTCCTTTTTCTTCTTCAGGCGAAATACTGACTCCTTTCTGCTTCAGTGTTTCCAGAGCGGTAAACATTAGGTGCATTGCCCCCAGGGCATGGTGGAAACGCGTATGGGTAGCGCCGGGAAAGATCAGATTCAAAAGACCTGTCTGCCCGATTCTTCTTAACCTCTGAAAGTAAGGATGCTCAATGATATCAAATAAAATTTCATGTGGAATTCTGATAAAACCGTGAACGGGATCATTGATAATTTTGAATTTATTCTGCATTGAAACGTCTGAATTAGTAAACAAATTTAGGAATTTTAAAATTGAGCTTTCATTAAATCATCATTAAAGAAAAAACACAAAGATTCAGTGAGAATAAATATGCTTAAATATTGCCGTTTTTCATTAACTTATATTTAACTTTACAGATGTTCATTTTGGCAGATTTTAATTTTGATTGGTCGGCAATTTGATACAATAACCATGTAAAAAAATAAATTTTATGTCGGAAAAGATATTATGGATAGATGATGAAATCGACCTTCTGAAACCTCACATTGTATTCCTTGAAAAGAAAGGATACCAGGTAACCCCTGTAAACAATGTCAATGAGGCACTGGAGCTGATGGATTCTGAAAAATTCGCATTGACACTCATTGATGAAAATATGCCCGGAATATCCGGTCTTGAAGCCATTCCTATGATTAAGGACAAGGACAATTCCCTCAAAATCGTAATGGTAACAAAAAGTGAAGAGGAGCACATCATGGAGGAAGCCATCGGCTCCCAAATTGCAGACTATATCCTGAAACCTGTAAATCCTAATCAGATCCTGCTTTCCCTAAAGAAAAACCTGCAGCAGGATAATCTGGTCGAGCAGAAAACCATTCTTCAGTATCAGCAGGAGTTCAGAAACCTTTCGATGGAGCTTTCCTACCTCAGAACGTATCAGGAATGGGCAGAGTATTATAAGAAAATTCTGAATTGGGAAATCAAGTTTGATAAAGTGACAGATAATGAATTTGCAGATCTTTTACAATCACAGAAAGAAGAAGCGAATATTCAGTTTGCCAAGTTTATTGAAAACAATTATGAAGACTGGCTTCATGATTCTGAAAAACCGATGATGAGCCATACGCTTTTTAAAGAAAAGATAAAACCGGAAGTTGAGAAAGAAAAAGTACTGCTTCTGATGGTGGACAATCTCCGGTACGACCAGTGGAAAGTAATAGAGCCGTTATTCACAAAATATTACAATAAGATCTCGGAGGATTATTATTACAGGATCCTTCCTACGGCCACCCAGTACGCCAGAAATTCTTTTTTCGCCGGACTGATGCCTTCTGAAATTGAAAAGCGATTTCCTGACAAATGGTTCAATGATAACGAGGAAGGAAATAAAAACGAGTACGAGCGCGATTTCCTGGAAGACCAGATGAAAAGAATCGGGCTGGGCTCAAAGTCTATGAAGTATCTTAAAGTGCTGAATGCTGATTTTGAGAGGAAGATTTACGATGATTTTAATCAGCATAAAAACAATGATCTGTTAGTGATTGTTTATAATTTCATCGATATTCTTTCTCATGCGAAAACAGACAATCACATTGTAGATCAGCTAATCCGTGATGATAAGACGTTCAGATCTCTTACTTTAAACTGGTTTGAGAATTCATCACTTATGAAGATCATCAAGATTGCCGCCGAAAACGGATTTAAGCTTGTGATTACCACCGACCACGGAACGGTTTACGTGAAAAAGCCGAGCAAAGTGGTGGGCGACCGGGAAACGTCAACCAATATCCGATATAAAACAGGTAAAAGCTTAACTTATAATGATAGTGATGTATGGGCAATTACGAATCCTGAAAAGCTGTTTCTTCCCAAAGGAAATTTAAGTTCGAAATATATTTTTGCCAAAAACAATATTTTCCTGGCGTACCCTAAAAATTACAACCACTTTGTAAATTATTATAAAGAGACTTATCAGCACGGCGGAATTTCATTGGAAGAATGTATTATTCCGATCAGTATCCTGGAACCGAAATAGTTCATTTATAAATTTGAAAAATCTGAGGTTAAGAGATTTCATTTACCCTTAATTTTTTCATATTAGTCTTCGGGCGGAAAAAATCTGGATCCTTTCCGCCCGAATTCATTTTAAGCCTATGTAAGCTGTTTTCATTTCGTATTTTTGAGAAAAATTAAAGTATTGAAATTAATTACCTACAACGTCAACGGAATCCGGGCAGCTTTTACGAAAGATTTCCTGGGCTGGCTGAAAACAGCGGATCCGGATGTGATCTGTATCCAGGAAAGCAAAGCGGGAAACGACCAGATCGATATCGAAAGCCTTGAAAAGCTGGGCTATCACAGTTATTGGCATTCAGCGGTAAGAAAAGGCTACAGCGGTGTCGGAATAGCCTCAAAAATAAAACCTAAGCATATAGAATATGGTTGTGGCATTGAGAGCTATGACAATGAAGGACGAGTGATGCGTGCGGATTTTGACGGCTTTTCTGCGCTATCGGTCTATGTGCCCTCTGCCTCGAATATTGAAAGGCTGGATTTTAAAATGCAGTTTTGTTATGATTTTTTAAAGTATATCAAAAATTTAAAAAAGGAGATTCCGAATCTTATTATATCAGGAGATTTCAATATCTGTCATGAAGCGATTGACATCCACGATCCGGTACGCCTGAAGAATGTTTCTGGCTTCTTGCCGATGGAAAGAGAATGGATGACGAACTTCATTAATGAATGTGAATTGATAGACAGTTTCAGGTTTTTTAATAATGAACCGGACAACTATACCTGGTGGAGTTACCGGCAAAACTCCAGGGCAAAAAATAAAGGGTGGAGACTTGATTATAATTTTGCTTCGTATAGTTTAAAAGACAAGCTTAGCAGAGCGGTCATCCTAAAAGAAGCGGCCCACTCCGATCATTGTCCGGCTCTTGTAGAAATTGATCTGTAGTAGTTTTATATTATAAACAAAAAAGCCAACTCGTAAAGTTGGCTTTTTGTAATTTAAATCATAAAATTAATCGACAATTTCATATTCCACCGGAATGGTACCGCGATCGGTATCTCCGATTTCATCGAACGCAGCTTTAGACATATCCAAAGCTCTTGACGAATGGTAAGGCCCTCTATCATTAATCTTCACAATTACCTCTTTACCATTGTTCAGGTTGGTCACCTTAATATTTGTTCCGAAAGGAAGCGTTCTGTTTGCTGCGGTAAACTTTGCGTTATCAAAAATTTCGCCGCTTGCTGTTTTTCTACCATTAAATTTATCGTGGTAGTACGATGCATAACTTGTTTTTTTCGCATCTATGGTATTCATTTTGAATGAGTAAATACCAAGGGTTGAAATCATCATTATGATTACGAGAATGAATCTTTTCATCACTTTGAACTTTTATTGGTTTTGACTGGGCAAATGTATCAGGATTCTTTTAATGAGCCTATTCTAAACGTTAACAAAAGTTAATAAAAATATAAATTAATGTTAATTTTAAATTTAAAGTCTTGATAATCAGTTCATTAAACTATATTGTTAAAAAGTGTTAAAATTAGATACTAAAAGTTAATAAATTTAACTAGTTTATGATGATTATATCCACACTAAGACAATTAAAACATTTAAAATCAATTAGTTAAACAACATCACCTACAGCAATTTTGGTCAATATTACTATGCTTCACACGGTAATTACTATTTAAGATATTCCATAACGTATTCATAATTTCCAACCGGGTATATTACAGATATATTGGGTGACCCAGTAACGGCATTCCCTACATTCTGGCCTATATTGTAAGCATATAAACTTCTGTCGTAAACCATTCCCGATCCTGCTTTATATATGGTAATAGAATATAAAGACGTCATCCCTGAAGGCGAAGGTATACTGACCACCGAAGAAGTTCCACTGGCATTGAACGAACCTTTAATACTGTAGACCTGCGAATTGCCGACCAGTGTATTGACAGGGGTTTCGGTAGCATCTATTTTCGTTTTCAGGTTTGGCGTTATGGCTACCCAAACTTCATTGGGTGCATCATAATAGTAAAATCCGGTTGCCTTTACGTTGACCGTTTTACCGGTCCCCGTTCCGCTGATAATATCTGTCACGAATACCAAAGCTCCATTCTGATCGGCAGCCCCGGTACCGTTTGTATAAGCTGCATTTTTTGCTTCGAGCTGAGCCCTTGTCAGGCGGGG
>JBMDXW010000193.1:0-24813 GCA_048594965.1 Chryseobacterium sp. | reverse complement strand
GTTCAGAAAGAATTTAATTATCCGCCATATTTTAAAAATGTTGCACCCAGCAACCGGCCGCAGGAAGGGCAGTCAGCCTCGGTTTGGGCAACACCGCTAAGTCAATCTATCAATCCGTTTTGGGTAATCGCCTTAACACCGGTGATTGTCGGTTTCTGGGCACTGCTGAGGAGAAGAGGAAAAGAACCTCTGACACCGACAAAGATTGTCCTAGGACTTTTTATCTCAGCATTATCATGCTTGGTCATGGTATTGGCGGTCTGGGCCGGAGATAATGGTGCGGTGAAAGTTTCGCCTTGGTGGCTGGTAGCAGGCTACGGAGTGATTACCGTCGGAGAACTGTGCCTTTCGCCAATGGGACTTTCTTTTGTTTCAAAGCTTTCTCCGGTAAGATTTACCGCCCTGATGATGGGTGGATTTTTCCTGGCCAATTCCGTGGGAAACAAACTTTCCGGAATTCTGGCAAGCACCTGGTACAATTACGACAATAAAATGAACTATTTCCTGGTGAATTTCGCTCTATTGATCTTTGCTACTCTTCTGGGACTTTCCATGCTGAAAAGACTGAATCGAATTATGAAAGAAAAAGGACATTAATCGCAATTCTATATAACAAATCAAGCTGCAGAAACCCTCTGCAGCTTTTTTATTGAATTATAAAATTAAAACCTTGCCGAAAACACAAAAAAAACTATATTTGTCAGTCTTAACAAAAATTAACAATAGAAATGGATAATATTGATGCATTAAGTCCGAAACAGGATGAATTTGTAGAGAATAAAGGTTCCAAACATCCAAAAGGATTATGGGTGCTTTTCGGAACCGAAATGTGGGAGCGTTTCAATTTTTACGGAATGAGAGCTCTTTTGACGCTCTTTATGGTAAATTCCCTATTGATAAAAGAAGCTGATGCAGCAATCATCTACGGCGGATTCTTAGCTTTATGTTATCTTACACCGCTTTTGGGAGGTTTCATTGCCGACAAATATATCGGTAACAGAAATGCCATCCTGATCGGAGGATCTTTAATGGCTATCGGTCAGTTTTTGCTGTTTATCAGTGCTTCTACATTTTCCGGCAGCATAGACAGCGCAAAAACTTTTATGTGGCTGGCTTTATTCATTATCATTTTCGGTAACGGTTTCTTTAAACCGAATATTTCTTCAATGGTAGGAAGCCTTTATCCGAAGCAGGAAAAATCCAAGCTGGATTCTGCATTTACCATCTTCTATATGGGAATTAATATCGGGGCGTTTCTTGGTCAGTTCATCTGTCCGTACGTAGGTGACGTAAAAGATGCAACCACCGGAGTACGTGATATTTTCGCTTTCAAGTGGGGATTCCTGGCCGCTTCAATTGCCATGGTAATCGGTACCATTACTTTCTTTATTCTTAAAAACAAATATGTAGTTACTCCGGAAGGAAGACCTATCGGAGGATTACCGAAAAATAATACCAGTGCAGATTTTGAAGAAGGAGAAACGCAGACGGCTAAATTCTCAGGAGCAGCTTTGGGAATCACCGGAGGGCTGTTTGTTATTTTATTCTTTGTTTTCCGATACCTTCTTGTTGGAGAATTCGGATTTAAAGCGGTGGAAATGGGACAGCTGATCAAAGGAATTATTTATCCTTTCATTTATGCAGCCGGTATTTCTTTGGCTTTCTTAATTATGAGTTCTGCTGAAAACAAAGTGGAAAGACAGAGAATCTGGGTAATCTATATCGTATCCTTCTTTATTATTTTCTTCTGGGCCGCATTTGAACAGGCAGGATCTTCTCTGACCTTTATCGCAGACAACCAAACTGACAGAAATATTTTAGGATGGAATATGCCACCTTCCATGGTACAGATTTTCAACGGTATTTTCGTGGTGGTACTGGCTGTTCCTTTCAGTTTGATCTGGGATAAATTAAGAGCGAAAGGAAAAGAGCCGGTTTCTCCGATGAAACAGGCGATGGGTCTTGCCCTGATCGCTTTGAGTTATTTCATTATAGCACACAACGTAAAGGATCTTGGAAACTCAGGCTTATTGGCCATCAAATGGTTAATGTTATTATACTTCATCCAGACTTGTGGTGAACTTTGCCTTTCGCCGATCGGTTTATCTTTGGTAGGTAAACTGGCTCCGAAAAGATTCGCTTCATTGCTTTACGGAGTATTCTTCATTTCAAATGCTGCAGGGTATGCTTTGGCAGGTTCATTGGGAGCCTTGATTCCGGCTACGGGAGATAAATTCTCCAAAGCACAGGAAATCGGCGTAAATCTTCAGGATGTTCTGGATAAGAAAGTAACCTTGAATCCTGAACAGATAGCAGCTTTTGAAAAAGCGCAATTGCCTTTGGAAAACCCGACTTTTGTAGGATTTGAAATCCACAACTTATTTGAATTCTTCATGGTATTCGTTGTTCTTTGTGGTATTGCTGCTGTAATTCTTGCTTTAATTTCACCGATTCTGAAGAAGATGATGCACGGTGTCAACTAATTTGCATTAAAATAAAATATACTGTAAACCTCTGCCAAGTCAGAGGTTTTTTTTATTTTCGTATGATGGAAATTTCTGAGGATTCTTTATTTCAGTCGGTAAAAGAACTTATCATACAGTCGCGCGAAAAGATGTTCCGTGTGGCCAATTCTACCCTGCTGCTTACCTATTGGCAGATCGGAAAACTGATTGTAGAGGATGAGCAGAAAGGAAAAGAACGTGCGGAATACGGAAAATATACCCTGAAAAATCTTTCTAAAAGGTTAACGCTGCAATTTGGAAAAGGCTTTGATTATACAAACCTTTCCAATATGCGTAAGTTTTATACTGTATTTCCGATTGTTGACGCATTGCGTCAACAATTGAGTTGGACACATTACAGGTTATTGATAAAGCTCGATAATAACCAGAAAATCAACTACTACATCAACGAATCCATTCAAAATAACTGGAACTCAAGAGACTTAAAACGTCAGATCAACGCCCTGGCTTATGAACGGGTGCTGGAACATACGAAAAACACGACAGAAACGATTCATAACGTACTTAAAGACCCCTATATTTTTGAATTCCTCGGATTAAAGCCGGATGAAAAGATTTCTGAAAAAGATCTTGAAACTGCCATTATCGATCACATCCAGAAATTTTTACTGGAATTCGGGAAAGGTTTTGCTTTCGTAGCCAGGCAGCAGCATATTGCCACCGATACTTCCGATTTCTATATTGATCTTGTATTTTACAATTATATTTTAAAATGCTTCGTTATCATCGACCTGAAAACCGGTGAGCTTTCCCATCAGGATATCGGGCAGATCGATATGTATGTACGAATGTACGACGATCTTAAGCGCGGTGAAGGCGATAATCCTACAATAGGAATTTTATTATGTTCTGAAAAGGACGAAACCATTGTTAAATACTCCGTCCTCAATGACAAAAACAACCTTTTTGCCAGCAAATACCTTCTCTATCTTCCAAAAGAAGAAGAATTAAAACAGCTCATCGACCAGGATCGCATCCGTTTTGAACTGAATCAGGATGACCAACCCAACCTTTAATTAAAAATTCCATCATACAACTATGAATTTAACTTTAGACGAAATACAGAATTTTAAAGGAAAATATCCGAGACAGATCTGGAGCCTTTTCTTTTCTGAAATGTGGGAACGTTTCTGTTTCTACGGAATGCGGGGAATGCTCGTTTTCTTTATGATCTCACAACTTAATTTCCACGAAAAGGAAGCTAATCTGCAATACGGCGCCACCCAGGCTTTTGTGTATGCTTTTACTTTTATCGGAGGTCTATTTGCCGATAAAATTTTAGGCTTCAGGAAATCCCTGTTCTGGGGTGGACTTCTGATGATCGTCGGAAGCTTGATCCTGGCAGCAGATCCCCATCAATTTTTCTTTTTAGGTATTGCATTTACCGTTGTAGGGACCGGGTTTTTCAAACCTAATATTTCATCAATGGTAGGGCAGCTTTATAAACCCAATGACTCTAGAGCCGATGCGGGTTTTTCACTCTTTTATGCGGGAATTAATTTGGGAGCCCTTCTCGGAGGATATCTGTGTATCACAATTGGGAAAGGTGAAATTTTAGATCATCTGATTCCTAAAGCTTTAAGATGGAATGTTGCTTTTGGCCTTGCTGCTATTGTAATGGTTATAAGTTTAATCAATTTTGTTTTTACCCAAAGAAGCCTAGGAACGATCGGACTTCAGCCTGGACATCCTGAAAACGAAGTAAAATCTGAACCTATGCCGAAATGGAAAGAATATGGCGTTTATGTTTTATCCCTGATCTTTGTGCCGATTATCATGGTCATGGTAGCCAAAACGGAATACACTGATTATTTCATGTGGACCGTTGGGCCTTTAACGCTTATCTATTTATTTTATGAAATGACCAAAGTGACGCCTTCAGAACGTAAAAAGCTTTGGGCAGCATTGGTTTTCATCCTGTTCTCGATTCTGTTCTGGGGAATTTATGAACAGAGCGGAGGTTCGTTAAGCATTTTTGCCGCTAAAAATTTAAATAAAGATTTACTGGGATTAGATCCAAATGGAATCAACAATTCCGGAGGAGCATTTTTCATTATTTTCCTTGCACCATTGATCGGACTCTTGTGGATCTGGCTGAATAAAAGGAAAATCGAACCGAATACCATTATTAAATTCGGACTAGGATTTATCTTTTTAGGATTAGGATATTACATTTTGTTCGCCACAAGATTTTTTGCAAATCTTCAGGGAATTACTTCGCTGAACTTCTTTACAATCGCATTGCTTGTAATTACTTTGGGAGAACTGTGTCTTTCTCCTATTGGATTATCGATCATGACAAAACTTTCTACCAAAAACCTTCAGGGAATGATGATGGGCATGTGGTTTCTGGCTTCTGCCTATGGGCAGTACGTAGCGGGAATTATTGGCGCAGGACTTGCCACAGCAAAAGAAGGTTCTACCAATTATGATGCTTTGATCACTTATACCGATGGATACAAACAACTGGGATTATATGCCGTAATTGCCGGAGTTGTTTTAATTATCATTTCTCCTCTTGTAAAAAAATTGATGCAGGACGTGAAATAGAACGCTTAATTGCTTACTTTTACTTAAAATACCAAATCATGAAAAAGGTAATAAGCATACTCTGCCTGTTTTTGATGACGTTCAGCTTTGCCCAGGTAAAGTGGATGACGATGGAAGAGGCCCTTAAGGCACAGAAGGAAAATCCAAAAAAAATACTGATCGATTTTTATGCGGACTGGTGCGGCCCGTGCAAGATCATGGATAAAAAAACCTACGGTCATCAGGTGATTGCCGATATTTTAAATGAAAACTATTATCCCGTAAAATTCAATGCGGAAGAAAAGAAAACCATTGAGATCTTCGGCAGGAAATTTTCCAATGACAATAAGGAACATAGAAAAGGACGGAATTCCCTGCATGAATTTACCCAGTATATGAATGTAGGTGCTGTTCCGAGCACGGTATTCCTGGATGAAAAAGGAAATCCGATAACGATTCTGCAGGGTGAGCTTTCAGCCAAAGAACTGGAACCTTATCTTGAGTTTATCTGCAAAGACCTTTTCAAAAAAATTCGTTCCCGGGAGCAGTGGGAAGATTACCAGAAAAAATTCAAATCGAAAATAAAAGATTAAACCCTACAAAGACTTTCAGATCCGAAAGTCTTTTTTAATTTCTAATTTTTCCCGAAATTCGTGGTTCTTTAAAATGACGTTAGAAACTTCCATAGAATACGTAAAAGGGATCGGTCCCGAAAAAGCCAAACTCATCAAAAATGTATTGGGAATTTCTACGGTGGAAGATCTCCTAAACTTCTTTCCCATCCGTTACCTGGATAAAAGCAAAGTGCACAAAATTGCCGAGTTAAGCGATCTGACGACCGATGTGCAGCTGAAAGGCAGAATTACCAATGTCCAGGAAATACAGACCGGAAAAACGAAAAGGCTTTCGGCCAAATTCAATGATGATACAGGTTCGATGGATCTGGTCTGGTTTCAGTATTCGAAATGGCTGAAAGAGCAGCTTCCGGTAAATAAGGAGGTCTTTATTTTCGGGAAGATCAATGTCTTTAACCATCAGTTTTCCATGCCGCATCCGGAGATTGAAGTGGAGGAGAAAAAAGATACTGAAAAAAGACTGAGACCCATTTATCCAAGCTCGGAAAAATTAACCAAACGAGGACTGAATCAAAGGTTCTTTCAGATTGTTATAAAAAATATATGCCGGGAAATTCCGAATCTGATCTATGAGAATTTTCCGGATTACCTCATGAAGGCATTCAAATTCTTATCGAGGCAGCATACCTATCTCAACATCCATTTTCCGAAGGACATGGAGCATTTTGAGAAAGCCAATTACCGTTTGAAATTTGAAGAATCTTTCTTTTTCCAGCTGGGATTCGGCTTAAAGAAGCTTCATCATAAAACGCACACCGCAGGAAATCCGTTCCCGGTGATCGGGGATTATTTTAATGATTTTTATGGACATCATCTTCCATTTGAACTCACTGGTGCCCAGAAAAGGGTACTGAAGGAAATCCGTATGGACATGAAACGCCCGATCCAGATGAACCGGCTTCTGCAGGGAGACGTAGGATCCGGAAAAACCATGGTTGCCCTTCTTACGATGCTGATCGCCAAAGATAACGGTTTCCAGAGCTGCATTATGGCGCCGACGGAAATTCTGGCCCAGCAACATTACAATGGCATCAAGGAGCTTTTGGAAAATACGGAAGTCAGCATCAGACTGCTCACGGGTTCTACCAAAAAGTCGGAACGCAACAGGATCCATGAAGAGCTGGAAAACGGGGAACTTTCGATTTTGGTGGGAACCCACGCCATTCTGGAGGATAAAGTCAAATTTAAAAATTTAGGACTTGCGATCATTGACGAGCAGCACCGCTTCGGCGTTGCACAACGTGCAAAATTGTGGGCTAAGAATAAAATTCCGCCCCATATCCTGGTGATGACCGCCACCCCTATTCCACGCACGCTGGCCATGAGCTTTTATTCCGATCTCGATGTTTCTGTTATTGACGAGCTGCCCATCGGGAGAAAGCCGATCATTACTGCGCACCGAAGAGAGAAAGACCGGGCGTATGTCTACAATTTCTGCCGTGAGGAGATTCAGAAGGGCCGCCAGATTTACTTTGTGTATCCTCTGATTGAGGAATCCGAAACCCTTGACTACAGGAATCTGATGGAAGGAATGGAAAATATCATGGATAATTTTTCTAATTATAATGTAACGATGCTCCACGGGAAAATGAAACCCGATGAAAAAGATGCTGCGATGAATTATTTCGCTTCCGGCAACGCCCAGATCATGGTGGCAACTACGGTAATCGAAGTCGGGGTAAATGTTCCGAATGCTTCGGTGATGGTGATTGAAAGCTCGGAAAGGTTCGGTCTTTCACAGCTTCACCAGCTGCGTGGACGCGTGGGCCGTGGCGCGGAGCAAAGCTACTGCATCCTGATGACTTCCGATAAATTGTCTAAAGACAGCAGGACCCGTATCAAGACTATGGTGGAAAGCACCGACGGCTTTAAAATTTCCGAAGTCGATATGCAGCTCCGGGGTCCGGGAGATATCCTGGGAACTCAGCAAAGCGGTGTGGTAGATTTTAAAAGGCTTGATCTTATAAATGATTCGGCCATCATTAAAATAACCAAAAATACGGTAGATAAAATTCTCGAATCAGATCCGTTATTATCTCGGCCTGACCATCAGATTATAAAAAATTATTATCTGAGATATTACAAAGGCAAAAATAAATGGAGTAAAATTTCATAAAAAAACCGCGAAAAGAACTAAATCTTTACGCGGTCCCCCTTATAAAACTGTTATTTGAAGAAATTACTCTACTTGAATTCAGCAATATTTTGTGATGTGGTGTGATGATATATTACAAAATGAAGTGGTGTCTGCTAAAAAAAAGTAAAAACAAAATGAATTATGTTCCCAATTGCTTATTTATAAAAACTAACTTGGCTGCTAAAGAATAAAAGGAAATCCATTCTTCGGCTTTCGAGTTTTCATGATTGTACCGTTTTGTTTAAAGATCTTCTGCGCTTATCATTGGAAATGTATATAATTCATTTTGTTTAACTAACATTGTGATTTATATAATTTAGTTTATCTTGAAAATCTACTGCTAATCAATCAATCTATTACAATTCAGGAAGATTAATATACAATATGATTTTTTGCGCCAATTATTTTCACCTCTTTGTGAAGCTTGGTTTACAAATATAGAACTTTAATTCTAATTGCAAAATAATTAATCGCTTTTTTTTCACACTTTCATGATAAAATTATTTTTATTGAGTCCTGCAGTGTAATATTGCCAGGTTACCGAAATAATATCTGCTACCCTTTTTTTCATATCTCTATAATTATCAGGTTTTTTCATAAAGACATTGGCTCCTGCGATGAAAATTTCCTCTTCTTCGGCTGGCGATACGTTTTCGGAATATATTACCGTGGTGAGATGGTCAAATTTTGGGTTGGATCTTATTTCCGATAAACATTCGAGGCACGGTTTGCCGGGAATCCGGTAATCCATAAATAAAACTTCTGCCGTCAATATATTCTGATGCAGACTATCCATCAATTCGCTGCCCGTATTAAAGGTTTTAACCTTACTCGGAATTTTGAAATCCTGCAATGTTCGCTCTAAAAGAATGAGATTTCCTTCATCAGCATCTGTCAATATGATGTTCAGATATTCCTTGATCATACCGCCCGGGAATATTGATGGTCATACTGACGTGCTTTTCTTCTCATGGTAATGATCTTCTGAAATTGCGAAGGCGTAATGCCTGTCATATTCTTAAACTGTGCGCTAAGATGGGCAACACTTGAATAATTAAGCTTCTGTGCAATCTCGGTAAGATTCTGCCGGCTGTTGATAATGAGCTCTTTAGCATACTCAATTTTCTGAATGATAATAAAGTTCTCGATCGAAGTGTTTGCCACTTCCGAAAAGAGGCTGGAAAGATAGCCGTAGCTGTGATTGAGTTTTTCTGCAATATAGATGGATGCCTTCACGGGAATCGTTTCTTCGGAACTTACGATTTCAGTAATAGCATCTTTTATTTTCTGGACAAGTGCCGTTTTCTGATTTTCAATTATTTCAATTCCATAATCCTCCAGATTTTCCCTGAAAGCTTGACATTGCTCCTGCGTCATGGCTTCACATAACTCCACCTCACCGAAATTCAGGAGCTTATATTTGACTCCCTGGTCCTTTAGTTTTTCTTCCAATACCTTTCTGCAAAGGGTATTGAAATCAAATTTCATATACATTTTCATCCTTAATTATATGTATTTAATGTTTAGGGTAAATATAATATTTTTATATCAATCGCAAGTGATATAATGAAAACTTTATACTTTTTACATGCGCAAAAAAAATCCCTGCATTTGATAACACAGGAATTTAAACACTAAGGATGAAAAAAAATATACTGATAAAAAGCTGAAATCAGCTTAAAACCAAGCATATGAATATTTTATAAAATAATTTAGTTCTTTTACAAAGATCAGAAAAAAATATACATCACGTTTTATAGAATTATAATTGAAAATTATAAAATCGTATCTTATTTGCTTACGATATGGAATTCCATTTCATAATCATCCATGACAAATCCCTTTCCTATATCCACCACAATTTCTTTATAAACGGTGAAGCCCTGAGATTCATAAAATTTCATGGCTTTGTTTTCTTTATTCACATTTAAGACAATTCTGCTGTCCTGGGTTTCAGAAACCATCCGCTTCAAAAAATCCAACGCTTGTTTACCGATGCCTCTTCCTTTGCTCTCAGGAACAAGATAAATCCGGTGAAGCTTTGTCGTCCCCTGTTCGTATCTGTTTTCATAACCCAGAAATCCTTTAAATGAATGATCGCTCTCATTAAAAATCAAATAATAATGATAATCAAGGTTTTGTAAATGACCTCTTATTTCTTTCTCCGAATACATCGTGATCAGCATATATTCTATTTGTTCGGCTGAAAGTATTTCAGCATAAGCACTTTCCCATGATCTTCTGGCCAGATCCTGGATTAAAGCGATATCTTTTTCGGTTGCTTTTATAAATTCCATTTCCTTGTAATGATTAAAAAGGGTGAAAAGACTTTGCCTTCTCACCCGATATTTATTAACTTTAAAATCCATACCCTTTCCGGATGATCATTTTTAATATAAACTGATTTCATCCATAAGTAATCGGCATTTCAGCAATTAGATATTGGCCATTTCTGATTTTATTTTTGCGTAAAGCCCTTCCGATGCAGGAACCAATGGTAGTCTCAGGTAGTTTTTAATGATACCCATCTCCGTTAAAATCACTTTAATTCCGCAAGGATTACCTTCTGCAAAAATCAGTCGTGTGATGTCAACCAGCTTGTTGTGAATCTCATAGGCTTCTTTTACTTTTCCGTCAAATGCAAGCTGTACCATCGTTGAAAATTCTTTCGGATAAGCCTGTGCGATTACTGAAATCACCCCGTTTCCTCCTGCTAAGGTCACCGGAAGTGTAAATTCATCGTCTCCCGAAACGAGATTAAATCCTTCAGGCTTTTTTCTCAAAATATCAAAATACTGCAGAATGTTCGGTGCAGCTTCTTTAATCAAAAACAAATTCGGGAACTCTTTTGCCAGACGCAGGGTGGTCTCGGCTTCTATATTTTGCCCTGTTCTGGACGGAACGTTGTAAATAATGATATTTTTACCTGTGGAAGCCAAAGCTTTGTAATGCTGATAAAGTCCCTCCTGGTTCGGCTTATTGTAGTACGGAGAAACGGAAAGCACCGCTTCAAATGAAGATAGATCTGCCGTTTCGATTTGTTTTTTAACTTCGAGCGTGTTGTTTCCTCCTATTCCCAAAACCAATGGAACACGTTTATCATTCACCTTAATGATATGCTCTACCACCTGTTTCTTCTCTTCTTCAGAAAGCGTTGCCGCCTCAGCAGTAGTTCCCAAAACAACTAAATAACTGGTTCCGTTTTCGATATTGTATTCTACTAATTTTGTCAAACTTTCGAAATCTACCGATAAATCTTCATTAAAGGGTGTTACCAACGCAACACCGACTCCTTTTAAAATGCTCATCTGTTAGAAATTATTTTTTCCAAATTTAACAATTTACCCTAAGAATTTATTATAAATAATAATGTTTTATTATACATATAATTATATTTGCATATAGTAAAGATATGATGTATCGCTGTAACCGAATGTTTTTTTACAGGCACAGCCTTTACATAAAAATAATCTGTTGTGAATATGAAAAATAAATTCTTGTTATTAGGAATTGCTCTGATTGCCCTTTCGGCCTGTAAGACAGCATCACCGGCTTCGTCCATGCAGGTTTCGGAAGTAAAAACCCAGAAGAATATTTCTATTAATAATGAGCTAAAGAATGATGAGGCCTTTGTAAAAATTATAGAACCCTATAAGCAGAAACTGGATAAAGAAATGAACCAGAAGATTTCCTACACCAGTGTAGATCTTACCAAACAGGGAGATAACAGCAACCTGGGCAATCTTTTGGCAGATTATACATTCGACGGTGCTGACGTGTGGGCTAAAGCCAACCTTAAAAAGGATGTCGATGCCGCTTTAATCAACATCGGAGGAATACGTACCACCATCGGAAAAGGAGATATCATGCTGAAAAGCATATTTGAAGTGATGCCTTTTGAAAATGAAGTGATCATTGTAAAAATCAAAGGGGCAGACCTGAAGGGACTTTTCGACTACTATGCAAAAATGCAGGTCAATAATCCCGTGTCCCATTTATATATAGAAACCAACGGCGGACAGATCACCAAAGCACTGATCAACGGAAAGGCCGTGAATCCGGAGCAGGAATATTATATTGCCACTTCAGATTATCTGGCTCTGGGCGGTGACAACATGAAGTTTTTTCTGAAGGGTGAGATGATTCATACGGGAATTAAGCTGAGAGATCTTTTTATCGATTATTTTAAAAAATCTCCTGAAGTGCACCCAGGCACAGATATTCGTCTAAATTTTATCGGTAAAAAGTAATGGATAGAAAAAGTTTTTTAAAAGCAATAGGTGGCGGAACTCTGGCAATGGCTTTAGCTCCGCAAATGATGGTGGCGGAAGAATTGAAAATTCTTGATCTGAAATCCGCAAACAAACTCACGATTCTTCATACCAATGATCAGCATAGCAGAATAGAACCTTTCGATGCGAGCTATACCAGAAATCCCAATCAGGGAGGCTTTGCCAGGAGAGCAAGCCTGATTCAGCAGATCAGAAATCAGGAAAGCAATGTTTTGCTTCTTGATTCAGGAGATATTTTCCAGGGAACACCTTACTTTAATTTTTTTGGCGGCGAACTGGAATTTAAATTGATGTCCATGATGAAGTATGACGCTTCAACCATGGGAAACCATGATTTTGATAACGGCCTGGACGGTTTCCTAAAGGTCTTACCCAATGCACAGTTTCCTTTCATCTGCTCCAACTACGACTTTAAAAATACCGTTCTCGACGGAAAAACCCTTCCTTACAAAATCTTCAATAAAAACGGAATCAAAGTAGGAATTTTTGGCGTAGGAATCCGCCTGGACGGACTCGTAGGAAAAAAACAATACGGAGAAACCGTATATACAGATCCGGTGGAAGTGGCGCAGCATTATTCCAATTTTCTGAAAAATGATCAGAAATGCGATCTTGTGATTTGCCTTTCTCACATAGGGTATGAGTATGATGAAGAACCGGACAAATTAAACGATAAAATTTTAGCTGCCCGAACAGAAAATATTGACATTATTTTAGGAGGTCACACCCACACTTTTCTGCCGGAACCGCAGGTCTTCAGCAACAGACAGGGAAAAAATGTCCTCGTCAACCAGGTGGGATGGGCCGGTCTTCTTTTAGGTAGAATAGATTTTTACTTCGATTTAAATAAAAACGTAAAACATATTGCCTGGAACAATCAGGTGATCGACAGCAGCATAATAGCATAAGTATGAAAAAACTCTCTTTAATTTCTCTGGGTATTGTAGCATCCCTGCACACCGTAAATGCACAGACTATTTCTTCAAAAAAATGGGCCGACCTTTTTTCTTATAATAACGTCAGCGCCATGAAGGAAGATAATGGAAAAATCATTGCAGCGGCAGAAAACGGGATTTTTTATTACACCATTTCATCAGGTGAAATTACCAAGCTGTCCAAAGCAAACGGCTTGCATGAAGTTAAAATTTCAGCTTTCGACTATAATGCACAGAATAAAATTGCACTTATAGGATATCAGAACGGCTCACTGGATGTCGTGACTCCGGACGGGATTACGTACGTGGTAGATATTCCTATTGCTACAGGGTATAATGGAAGTAAAAGAATCAATCATATTTCAATAACAGGAGATCTGGCCGTGATCTCCGTAGGATATGGCGTTTCTATTTTTGATTTAAAGAAAAAAGAGTTTAAAGATTCGGCATTCTTTTTAGCTGCAGGAGTGTACGAAGCAAGTAATGAAGCAACCATTTTTGGAAATAAGGTGTACTCGGTAACCAATACCGGACTGAAAAGCCACGAAATGAATACCACCTTCCCTGTTTTTTCTACATGGACTACCGAAATAGCCGGATCATTCAGACATATCGACTCCGAAGGGGTTCTCAGCTTTTCTTCTGCTACAACCGCGTATCTTTATAATGGCAGTGCTTCGGTTCCTCTTTCGCAGACCTTCAACAATGTAAGGGATGTTGTGGTAAACACCAATAATATTGTTGTAACCGATGTAAACAGGGTATACACATTCAATACAAACGGAAACTATAGTGGTACCGTAAGTTTCGGCGAGGATTGCAATACAGCCACTACCGTCGGAAGCAGCGTATACGGTGGAACGGTACTTTCCGGAATAAAAAATGAAAGCAATAATTTATTCAGACCGGATGGTCCTTACTTCAATTATGCTTATAAAGTGAGTCTGTATGGTGACAATCAGATCCTCGTATCAACAGGAGCCAGAGAAGGAAGATACAATACAGGTGTTATCAATCCAAAAAATCCGGGCTTCTATTATTTTAATGGAATGGAGTGGATCTATCCTTCATATTTCATAGAAAATCCAACCTGGTTTAATGTTCTGGATGCCGTTTCAGACCCTGCAAGTCCGGATGATGTTTTCTTTACCAATTATACCCTGGATCCTGGCCGAGGCGTATACAAGATGAAATATAATCCGGCAAGTAAAGATTTTACATTTACCAAAAGTTATAACTTAGGAACAGATAACATCTATGCAAGGCGAGCGGTAGGTCTGGCTTTTGATGACGCAAACAATCTTTTTGTAAGCATCGCATTTTCGGCAGACGGCCCGGAAGTCGGACAGTTTACTGCGATCGGGGCTTACGACAGGGCCACCGATAATTTTCTTCTAAAAAATACAACCTCAAGCTTAGGAGCTGCTCAGAAACCTTTATTTTATGAAGGCCTCTTATGGATTCCTATCCCAAGGATCAATGCTTTTATGGCCTACGATGCGAAGAAGACCGTTAACACCTCCGATGATGTAGCCTATATTTTAAGCCAGTCCAACGGGTTTGCTACTAATTCCGCAGGTACCGTTTCCGTAGCTCTGGATAAATCAGGAGATGCCTGGATCGGTTCTGACTCAGGGCTCAGGGTTCTTCCTAACGCCGTTTCGGCTATCAAAACACCCGCCAGTGCTACGGTGGAGCCTATTGTTATCGAGCAGAATGGCCTTGGAGAAGAACTTTTCAGAGATTCCCAGATCCTTCAGATTGAAGTAGATGCCGGTGACCACAAATGGGTTTCCATAGACGGTGGTGGTGTTTATTACCTATCAGCAGACGGACAGCAGACCGTTAAGCATTTTACAAAAGAAAACTCACCACTTCCTAACAACAGTGTGACCGATATTAAAGTAGACCGGAAAACAGGGAAAGTGTATTTTGCAACTTATGATGGTATTGTGACCTATCAGGGTGACGTCGCAGATGTGGGATCAGGCTTCGGAAATGTGCTGGTCTATCCAAATCCGGTGGTCTATTCTAATTTTAAAGGAAAAGTGACTATTAAAGGGCTTGCAGAAGTTACCAATATCAGAATTGCAGATGCAGCAGGGAACGTAGTGCATTCCGCAGTGGCGAGAGGCGGATATTATGAATGGGACCTTAATAACCAGAGAGGGACGAGAGTAGCTTCCGGTGTATATTTTGTCCTGATGACCAATGAAGACGGGTCCGATAAAGCAACCGCCAAGATCGCAGTAGTCAATTAATGAATTCACAGAACGGATTTTTATTATCATACATTAAATACGGTGAAAACGATGCGGTCCTGCATTGTTTTACAGAGGAGGAAGGCTTCCAGTCTTATTTTTTAAAAGGGCTTTATACCCGGAAGAATAAGAAAAAAGCCCTGCTTCTGCCATTAAGCAAACTCAATTTTTCTTTACTTCCCGTCAAAGGAAACGGTATCCAGACCGTCTCGAGATTTGAGATGATAAAAAGCAACGACATCTACAGCGATATCCGTTGTAATACCGTGGTATTTTTTATTTCAGATTTTTTAAATCAAAACTTAAAGCACGAAAACAGGAATCCACATCTCTTTTTCTGTCTGGAAGAATTTATTGATGAACTGCAAACCGGAAATTACCAGTCGCATCTTGTTTTTTTGATGAAGATCTTAAAAATCAATGGGGTTGCTCCTTTGCTGAATGCCGGTGTGTTTCTGGATCCTGAAACAGGAACTTTTTCCACGGAGCTGATGCACCAGATCTTTACGGAGGAGATCTCCTCAATCTGGAAAATGCTTTTATCTTCGGAGGATCCTTACCAGGTAAGAATCCCTTCTTCATTACGGAAGGATTTCCTGGACAGCCTCCTCGTCTATTACCACTATCATGTGACCGACTTTAAAATTCCCGCTTCCCTGGAGATCATCCAGCAGATATTCGAGTGATGTATGGATGGATTAATTATTAGATACGTTTCACACAGTTTGAGCTACGTTTTGGTTTCTCCCGGCATTTCCGTTTCAGATTCTGCAATTTCTTTCTTGGAAAACCTTGGCATCAGAATTTTGGCGATCAGGCCTGTCCATCCTGTCTGATGTGATGCTCCTACCCCACGGCCGCTGTCCCCGTGGAAATATTCATAGAACAAAATATAATCCTTAAAATCCGGATCGCTCTGGAATCTCGGGTACTGCCCGTTGAAAGGACGGTTTCCATTCTCATCCTTTAAAAAGATCTTTGCCAGTCTTTTGCTTAAGGCATCGGCGATCTGATCTAGATTTAAAAAGTTGCCGCTTCCGGTGGGATATTCCACAAGGAAATCGGGGCTGTAGTAAAAGAAAAAACGCTGAAGACTTTCAATGATTAAGAAATTGATCGGGAACCATATAGGGCCCCGCCAATTGCTATTTCCTCCAAAAAGGCGGCTGTCACTTTCGGCGGGGGTATATTTTACCGTGTAATTTTTATTGTTTAAAGTAATACTGAACGGATTTTTCTCATATTCTTTAGAAAGCGCACGGACTCCGAAGTCACTTAAAAACTCTTCAGGATTCAGCATCCGGTGAAGCAGTCTTTTCAGACGGTGCCCCCGTAAAAGGGACAGCAGATGTTTAGAGTCCTCTCCTTTTACCTCCCAGTGGGACACTAAGGCGGCAAGCTGAGGTTTATTCTCTAAAACCCATTGCATTCTCTTCTTGAAATTGGGCAGATTCTCAATCATCTCATCATCAATTACCTCAACGGCAAACATGGGAATAAGACCGACGATGGTCCGCATCCGCAAGTACATATGATCATTATCTCCCAGAGAGAGGGCATCATAGAAGAACTCATCCTGCTCGTCCCAGAGACTGAAGCACTCATCACCCATCTTATCCAGGGAGTTGGCAATGGCGAGGAAATGTTCAAAGAATTTCATCGCCATTTCTTCGTAGATAGGGTTGTATAAGGCCAGCTCGAGCGCTATCCGCATCATGTTGAGGGCAAACATGGCCATCCAGCTTGTTCCGTCCGACTGTTCAAGACGCTCACCATCCGGCAGTTCGGTATTGCGGTCGAACACCCCGATATTGTCGAGCCCCAGAAATCCCCCTTCAAAGATATTATTTCCGTCGTGGTCTTTTTTGTTTACCCACCAGGTAAAGTTCATGAGCAGCTTCTGAAATGCGCTTTCCAGGAACTCGATATCCGGCTTATCTTTCAGGTATTCATCAATTTTAAAAACCCTGAAAACCGCCCAGGCATGCACCGGAGGATTCACGTCGTTAAAATTCCATTCGTAGGCCGGCAGCTGCCCGTTGGGATGCATATACCACTCAAACAGGAACAGCTTCAGCTGGTGTTTGGCAAAATCAGGATCGATGAGTGAAAAGCTAATCGTGTGGAAAGCCAGATCCCATGTTGCATACCAGGGATATTCCCATTTATCCGGCATGGAGATGATATGTTCATTGTTGAGATGTTTCCACTGGAAATTTCTGATTTTCTCACGTGATTTCGGTGGCGGTGCTTCGGAAGGATCGCCCTTCAGCCATTTCTCTACGTTGTAATGATAAAACATCTTGCTCCAGAGCATTCCGGCAAATGCCTGCCGCTGTACCATTTTTTCATCATCGGTGCCGATGCCCTTCTGAATGTTCTCATAATACGCATCGGCTTCTGCCTGTCTCTCACTGAATAGCTCATCGAAATCCTCAAAAGGCTGCGCCAGATCTTTATCCGTAAGCCTGAATTCAAAAGTTTTTGTTTCTTTCGGTTGAAACACCTCGTCCATCAAAAAAGCGGCTTTGGTTCCGATATGATTCGGATTGACAGCGCGTGAGTTCCCATTGATAATAAAATCATTGAGGCCATCTTTGCTGTAGCGTGTTTCATTGGCGCACTGATAGAGTTTTTCGTTGTTGGTTTCGTTTTCACAGAACAGAACTTTCTGTGACTGTTTTGCATACAGATTCTTAACCTCCAGATCTTTATGCTGAATGGCAATACATCCTGCATCTTCGGAATTCATCTGTGGTGTGTAGGAATCATATCCCCATCGCCAGGTATTCCTGAACCATACCGTCGGAAGGATGACCAGGGGCGCTTTGTTTTCAGATTTATTGATAATGGTAAGCCGTACTAAAATATCATTTGCATCCGCTTTTGCATATTCGATAAAAATATCGAAGTATTCATCTTTATCAAAAATCCCGGTATCGATCAGTTCGTATTCCGGTTCTTCTTTCGTTCTGGATGCATTGGTCCGGATGAGGTCTTCATACGGAAATGCATTCTGGGGATATTTGTAGAGCATCTTCATGTAAGAATGCGTCGGTGTAGAATCCAGGTAATAATAATATTCCTTGACATCTTCGCCATGGTTTCCCTGCCCATTGGTAAGGCCAAAAAAACGCTCTTTCACCATCTTATCCTTTTTGTTCCAGAATCCTACTGAGAACACCAGCTTCTGCATATCGTCGCAGATTCCGCAGAGGCCCTCTTCTCCCCAACGGTAGGTTTTAGCTTCTGCGCCGTCGTGTGTGGTATAGTTCCAGGCATCACCATCGGCACTGTAGTCTTCGCGTACGAGTCCCCATTCTCGGTTGCTGACGTAAGGTCCCCATTTTTTCCACGCGATGTCGGAGAGTCGTTCTTTTTCTTTCATGCTTTTTATAATTGATAAATGATGATTGATGATTGATGGTTGATGGTTTGGGGTTAATCTGATTACACCGTTGATTTGGGAAAATCCTTTTTCGATTCAAGATTCAAGATTCAAAATTCAAGATTCAAGATTCAAGATTCAAGATTTAAAATTAACAATTTATCTTTTACATACTTTATCTCATTAAATATTGACCATTAAATCCTATGACTATGACAATTGACCATTGACCATTGACTATTCACTATTGACCGTTCCCATCATCCTCCCGAAGCGAAACTTTCGAAGGTCGTCATCCCGCCATCCACGAATATGCTTGCCCCGGAGATGTAATCTGAATAATCACTGGCCAGGAAAACGGCAAGATTTCCGATATCTTCGGGTTTTCCGATCCTGTTGTAAGGGATCAGGGTCATGAGGGAATTCAGGGCTTGCGGGGTTTCCCAGGCCTCTTTATTGATCGGGGTTTTAATGGCTCCCGGACAAATGGAATTTACCCTGATCTTGTCGGGCCCGTATTCCTGAGCGAGGGTCTGCATCAGCATGCGGATCGCCCCTTTGCTCGCTGCATAATTAGCATGTCCGGCCCACGGAATCACTTCGTGAACAGAGCTGATATGGATGATCTTCCCACAGGCCACCGAACGGCTCGTATCAATGCCCCTGCGGAGGAATTCTTTAATGGCTTCCCGTGCGCAGAGAAACTGCCCCGTAAGATTAATGTCGATCACGGTATTCCACTGTTCGAGCGTCATCTCCGTGAATTTGGCATCTTTTTGTACACCGGCATTATTCACCAGGATATCCACCGTTCCGAACTGAGAAATGGTATCTTTAAACATCCCAATCACCTGATCTTCCCTGGAAACATCACATTGATACGTGATGCCTTTCCCGCCTGCATCGGTGATTTCCTTCAAAACTGATTTTGCTTCCTCGGTGGAGTGCTCGGATGAATGATTAACGATTACGGTAGCGCCGGCAGCACCCAGTGCTTTTGCAATGCCGGAACCTATTCCGCTTGAGGCCCCTGTGACAATGGCCACCTGATTGGTAAGAGAAATTTCCATGTCTTATTATTTGAGAGTTACCATAACACGGGTGAAAGGATCACGCCAAACCTGAAAATTTTGACTTAAAAAATTCTTAAAGTTGCAGGAAAGGGCAAATGGCTTTTGGCTTTTGGCTTTTTAATTTAGTGAATGATGAAAGGTGTTTTTGTGTATGATAAAAATATTTTTGGCTAAAGCCGGATTATTGGAGATCATGGAGTAAATGGGCTGTATTCATTATACATTGAGTAAATGGGCTTTAGCCCATTTCTATTGATATTCATTTTACATTGAGCTTATGTTACTCTTTATTGTGTGAATGGGCTAAAGACCCATTCCTATTGATATTCATTTTACATTGAGCTTATGTCATTCTTATAATTGTGTGAATGGGCTAAAGCCATTCCTATTGATACTGTACCTGTTTTACAAATAAAAGCTTACTGCACCACGATAAAAGCTTACTTCAGTAGGTTAAAACCTTACTGCACCAGAGTAAAACCTTACTGCACCAGGGTAAAAGCTTACTGCACCAGGGTAAAAGCTTACTGCACTAGAGTAAAAGCTTACTGCACTAGAGTAAAAGCTTACTGCACTAGAGTAAAAGCTTACTGCACTAGGGTAAAACCTTATTGCACTAGGGTAAAACCTTACTGCACTAGGGTAAAACCTTATTGCACTAGGGTAAAACCTTACTGCACTAGGGTAAAACCTTATTGCACCAGGTTAATTTCGGTTTTGCATGGATAAATTTGGCGGGCTACAATTTTTTTGACATTAAATACTGCGGTCCGCTTCTGCCGATTCTTTCTTTTCCTTCATATTGATAGCCCACTTTGAGATAAAGCTGATAGGCGGAAGTATTATTCCGGTTCACAGCAAGAACGATCTCATCACAGTCCCTGAAGTTTTCCCGCACGAATTCATCCACCTGAATCATGGCTGCTTTCCCGATTCCTTTTCCCTGATATCCGGGGTTGATGGAGAATGACCGTAGCAACATGGCATTTTGGTTGTCGGTTAATTCCAGTTTATCATTCCCTAAATCCAGAACAAAAAAGCCGACAGGATCTTCATCGTCAAAAATAGTAATGGGAAAGGCAAGGGTATCGCCCCGCTCTTCTATCCTTTGTAACGCCTGCTGCGCAGTTGCCGTATATTGCAGCTGCTCTTCATCCAGCGTATAGCTTACTCCGGGAATATCTTTCTGTTCAAAAAATTTCAGTTTTACCATATATATTTAATGATGATAGAGGTCTTCATACATGACTCCGGCACGGATCTCTACCGGCAGTCTGTTTTCGTCAGGCACAATCGGACAGTTGTAATCGTACGCATTGTAAGCGCAGTACGGCTGGTAAGATTTGTTGAAATCCAGAATGATGGTATTGTCTTTGGGAATCTTTAAATCCAAATATTTTCCGCCGCCATACGTTTCTTTTCCATTGGTAGCATCGCGGAACGGCAGAAACAGGTAGTCTCTGTATTTTTTTTGTTTGATTAAATCCAAACTCTGATAAAGGGTTAAAGTATAAGACTGCCCATCCAGTTCGAAAATCGCCTTGCCATATTCCCGGTAAGATTTTGTTTTCCCGGAAGAGGTGGGAAGATCGAAAGGCTCCGCATTTTCTGTCCTGGCAAATTTCGCAGTTACCCTGTATTTCAAGTCGATCGGAAAGAAAGGATGCTCCCGGAAATTTTTAAAATTGTCTCCGCGCAAAGGGGTTTCTTTCGGGTTTAGATACTCTGCATTAAGTTCCTGCCGGAATTTTTTTATTTCAGATTCTTCAGCAGAAGCTTTCTGTGAAAAAAACAACACGGGCAAAAGCAAGAGTATGAATAAATAGTTTTTCATTATAAATATGATTTTACATTAAAAAATACCTGCCACAATAAGATTATAAAGCAAACCTAAACTTAATCTTTCCTGAACACAAAGTCCGCAAGTTTTTTTATGTGCCGGCTGCTTCAAGTTTCACAAAGCCGTTACACTTATAAGAGCGCGCAGAAATTTTCTACTATTTCGGAAGCCTGAAACTGTAGGATCTCATCAATCTTCCGAGATCTTCACCCGGTAAATATCCGAGGAATTTCTTTTGATGGATTCTACGAAAAATCCTCCCTCTTCAGGAATCACCTCTTTCAGATCAAAACTTTTACAGTCCTTCGGGAGTCCCGAAAAAACCAGGGTAAACCAGAAATCCCGCATAAAAGGAACCGGCGTCCAGTTGGGATAAATGGTGATGTTTTCCGCATGGATCAGCCTGCTTTTATGATCCGACTGGTTATCGAAAAGGTACGTGGAATGCCAGATCCTGATGAGGTTTCCCAGGAAAGGCGACGCAGGGAAACAACAATGGACAATGACCTGCTGTTCTTCCTGCACCTCCGTCTGAAGGGATTCCAGCAATTCTTTAACGATAACAGGTTTGGCAATGGTTTCTGACATATTCTTGTGGTGAATAGTGAATGGTCAATTGTGAATTTAAAATTGACCATTCACTAATTTACTTTTAATATTCGAGTTCTAATTTTTCTTTGGTATAATTTCTTATTTTTTCGGTAAGTTCCGGATTGGCGGCGAGCTTCTGACCATAAGACGGGATCATTTCCATCAGTTTGTCTTTCCATTCCCCATGCAGCTTTTCGGGGAAACATTTTTCGAGGACGTTCAGCATGGCATAAACTGCTGTTGATGCTCCCGGTGAAGCGCCCAGCAATGAGGCAATGGTTCCTTTTTTATTGACCACCACTTCGGTTCCGAATTCCAGTTTTCCACCGTTTTTTTCATCCTTTTTAATGATCTGCACCCTTTGTCCGGCTACTTTAAGTTCCCAGTCTTCTTCTTTGGCATCTTTGATAAATTCTCTCAGATGCTGAATTCGCTGGGCTTTGGTCATGGCCACCTGCTGGATCAGATATTTCGTTAAGGGGATATTATGCCACCATGCTCCGAAAAGGGAACGTATATTTTTTGTATTCACACTTTCCGGCAGATCCAGGTAACTTCCCTCTTTAAGAAATTTGGTTGAAAATCCCGCAAATGGTCCGAATAATAAAGCTTTTTGTCCATCAATAATTCTCAGATCGAGATGAGGCACAGACATTGGAGGCGCATCTACAGTCGCCTGGGTATATACTTTTGCCTGATGCTTCTCCACCAGCTCCTGATTGTGGCTTACCAGCCATTCGCCGGAAACCGGGAACCCACCGTAGCCTTCGCTTTCTTTGATATCTGAACTTTCCAGTAACGGCAACGCATATCCTCCGGCTCCGATAAATACGAAATCGGCTTCTACTTCCTGCTTGTGGTTGTGGATCCTGTCCTTCACTTTCATTTCCCACGTTCCGTCTTCTTTAGGATCAATATCTTTCACTTCATGATAAAGAAAAACCTCCACATTGGAGTCTTCCAGCAGATGTCTTCCCATTTTTCGGGTAAGGGTTCCGAAATTGACGTCTGTTCCCAGATCCATTTTGGTAGCCGCCATCACTTCGGAAGCGTTTCTTTTCCTCATGACAAGTGGAATCCACTCTTTCAGCTTTTCATGGTCTGTGGAGAATTCCATTCCTTTAAATAAAACTGATTCCGACATTTTTTGATGGCGCTTATTCAGATATTCCGCATCTTTTTCACCAAATACCAGGCTCATGTGCGGACACGAATTGATGAAATCTTTTGGATTCTGAACATAGCCTTTGGTAATGAGATATGACCAGAACTGTTTTGAAATTTCAAACTGCTCGGCAATGCTTTCCGCTTTAGAAATATCGATGGTGCCGTCCGGTTTTTCGGGGGTATAATTAAGCTCACAAAACGCGGAGTGACCTGTTCCTGCATTATTCCAGGCGGCAGTGCTTTCTTTGGCAAACCGGCCCAGCCTCTCGAAGATGGCGATCTTCAGATCAGGATCAAATTCATGTAATAAGGTAGCTAAAGTGGCACTCATAATTCCGCCACCGATGAGAACAACGTCGTATTTTGGTTTCGGCGTCCTGTTTGTAAGCGATTGTGACATAATTTAAATTTTATGTTATCAAAGTTCGGGAAAAGTTCTTGAAATGAAGGGCTGTTTATGGATATTTAACATCAATTTGAGGTGGAGGCTAAGGTTAAGCTTGAGGTAAGTGGTGTTTCTTTCTATGATGCTAAAAAAGCATGATATGATTACAGTAATCTGAGATTCTCTGTAAAGATATCATGCTGATATTTTACGTGAAACGGGATTAATTGAGTTTGGCTGTCAGTTTTTTAAATTGTTTTTCCGCATTTTTTCCTTCGTACAATATGCCGTAGATGGTATCAACGATCGGAAGTTTTAGCCCTTTATCTTTTGATGTTTTGTAAATGGAATCTGCCGCATAATATCCTTCTGCAATCATGTTCATGGACTGAATGGCAGATTTTACGGTATATCCTTTTCCGATAAGATTACCTAGATTACGGTTTCTTGAGAATAATGAATAAGCCGTCACAAGTAAATCTCCCAGATATGCACTTTCATTAACATCTCTTGGTGCTTCATAGATGGCTTCCAGGAAGGTTTCCATCTCACGGATGGCATTGGATACAAAAACAGCAGTAAAATTGTCACCATATCCCAGACCGCTGGCTATACCAGCACCGATGGCAAAAATATTCTTAAGGATCGCACTGTACTCGTTTCCTAAAATATCTTTGCTGGAATGAACTTTTATAAAATCTGAATTAAATATATCCAGCAGCTTTGCCGAAACTTCATCTTCTACCGTTGCCACCGTAAGGTAGGAAAGTCGCTCCATCGCTACTTCTTCCGCGTGACAAGGGCCGGCTATCACTGCCTGGTTACGGAAACCGATTTTAAATTCATCCCTGAGATAATGTGCTACGACATCATTCACCTTCGGAATGATTCCTTTAATAGCGGAAACAAAAATTTTATCTTTAAAATCGCACGTCATTTTATCCAGTGTATCGGAAAGATAGATCGACGGCGTTGCCAAAACAATGGTATCACAAGCCGTCACAAGCTCATTGATATCGGTGGTGAGCTTTAAGTTTTTGAGGTTAAAATTAACG
>JBMDXW010000192.1:0-9816 GCA_048594965.1 Chryseobacterium sp. | reverse complement strand
CAAAAATAAATTTGAAGAGTTCAGGGAAATGATCATCCATTCTCCTTATTCAAGCTATGACGACTGGACGGCCTTTCTGGAGTCTGAAAACAAGCAGCTCTTCATTTCAGCAGACGAGATCGATGATCAGAACCAAAAATTTTCGTTAAAAAGTTTCGAGGGAGGAACCAAAATTCTTATCGTGTGGCGTGCCGACAAAATGAATATCGCCGCAGCCAACAAATTTCTGAAATTTCTGGAAGAACCGCCGGCAAAAACAATCATTATCCTCACCGCGGAAACAACCAATGATATTCTGCCGACCATTCTTTCGAGAACTCAGATTGTGGAAGTCCCGAGAATTACCGACGAAGATCTCGAAAAATACCTCAAAAATAATTTCAATGTCTCCGATGATAAAATAGGGGAGATCATCCATCAGGCTCAGGGAGACCTGAATGATGCCGTAAAGCTCCTTCAGTCAGGAAGTAAACATGATGAATTTGAGAAACTTTTCATTCAGTGGGTGCGAGATGCATTCATGGTGAAGAAAAAACCGGAATTTTTAAAGAGTATTATTTTCTGGGCCAGGGAGATTGCCGGCTGGAACCGCGAAAAGCAGAAAAACTTCTTAAATTATTGCTCTGAAATTTTCAGGCTTGCCCTCCTTCAGAATTACCAGTCTGAAAATCTGGTCTATAAAAAAATTGACGCCAATGGATTCAACTGGCTCGGGTTTTCAAAATTCATCAGCGGTGCCAATATTGAAAGTATCCTTGAAGAAATCAGTACCGCCGATCTGCATCTCACAAGAAATGGAAATCCTAAAATTGTCTGGACTGATCTTGGCATTAAATTATCCCGTCACATTCATAAAAATTCGTAGAAAAAGCTCCGGAAACTTTCCGTATCAGTGTCTGAGTTTTGATTTTTTTTCATTAAAATTTACATCTCACCAAACAAAAATGGGGATAATTTCTAGTGCTTTCAAGACAGAAAACCGTTGTCTATAATATTTATTAATTTTTTTAATAAGTTTTAAATTGCAAATTATCAGTGTTTTAAGTTCTGAGATATTAAAAATTTATTAATAATTCAATCAATCGTTTGATTTATCCGAATTTGGATGTAAATTTGCATGCTCCAAAAATGAGAATGCATGATGATATCAAAAGAAGAAAATATATTGTTTGCTGCCGAGAAGCTTTTTGCTGAAAAAGGTTTCGAAGGAACCTCCACCCGGGAGATTGCCAAAGCAGCGAATGTTAACATTTCGATGATCTCGTATTATTTCGGTTCAAAAGAAAAACTGTACGAAAGACTCGTAGAGTACAGGATGGAAGAAGGTCAGTTTTTTTCAAAGGACATCCTCGAAAGAACGGATATCAATGAATGGCAGAAGATCGAAAAGATCGTAGACCAGTTTGCAGGAAGAGTAAGGCATCACAAATGTTTCTACAGGATTATGCAGAGAGAGCAGCTTTATACACAAAATCCTCATATCGTTGATTTTCTGAAGCAAACCAAATTAGGATTTATTTCCATGTACTCAAAAATATTGGAAAGCGGGCTGGAGAAAGGGATTTTTACAAAAAATCCACCGATCTATCTTCTGCATTCCACGGTGAGCGGAACTTTATTTTATGCATCCAATGCCAAAGAAATGTACAAGGAGTTCCTGAACAATACCGATGAAGAGGAAATTTTTGACGAGACCTATTACACAGAGCTTAATACACATATAAAATACTTATTAAAAGACCTTCTAGGTTATGAAGAAAATAAATAACTCAGTCCTTGCGCTGACACTATTCGCAGGAATGGCAACTGCACATGCACAGGAGAAAAGAACACTTACTCTTGATGAGGCTGTGCAGCTGGGCATTCAGAACAGTAAAAATCTGAAGATTGATGCCGCAAAAATCGAGGAAGCTACCGCAGATCTTCTCGAAGCAAAGAACAGACAATTGCCGGAGCTGAAAGTTTCAGGAAGCTATATGTATCTTCCTTTGAAGCCGAATATCAACATCAAGCTTCCCGGAGTTTCCGGGGACGGCGGTCCTGAAGTGCACCAGGTAGCGTACGGATCTGCCAACCTGAGCGTTCCCATCTACAGCGGAGGAAGAATAAAATACGGTATCGAATCTGCCAGATATCTGGTAGAAGCATCAAAACTGAGTACCGAAAACGATAAAGTAGCCATTGCTTACAACGTGGCACAGGCTTACAACAATTTATTTAAGGCCAATCAGTCGATCAAAGTACTGGAAGAAAATCTTTCTGCTTCTCAGAAAAGAGATGAAACATTCCTTAAAATGGAAAACAATGGTCTCATCGCAAGAAACGACAGGCTGAAAGCGAATCTTCAGACCTCAAACATCGAACTGCAGCTTCTGGAGGCCAAAAACAACTACAATATTGCCAATATCAATATGGACCTGTTGTTGGGACTGCCCGAAACCACTGAAATTGATGTAGACCAGAATTACATCGAAGAAGGGAATGACGTGAAAACAGTGGATTATTATATCAACACGGCAAGAGAAAACCGCAAAGACCTGCAGGCTTTGGGCATGCAGAGACAGGCCGCAGCATTGGGAACAAAAGCCGCAAAAGCTGAAAACCTTCCTTCGATTGCTTTCACAGGAGGATATGTAGCCGCCGATATCCCTAAGTTTTTAACCATTTACAATGCCGTAAACGTAGGGGTCGGGATTTCTTACAACTTATCAAACCTCTGGAAAGAAAACTCTTCCCTGAAACAATCGAAAGCCAGGGAAATGCAGTTGTCTGCCACCAACGAATTATTAAACGACAATATCAAATTAGACGTCAACAGGGAATACCAGAATACGGATTACTCTAAAAAGAGAATCGCCGTATTCGAAAAATCTGCTGAGCAGGCCAACGAGAACTACAGGATTACAAAAAACAAATATGATAACGGGCTGGCCACCATGACGGAGCTTCTGGATGCAGATGCCGCACAGATTGCCGCCAATGTAGGCGTGATCAATGCCAAGGCCGATGCCGCACTCGCTTACCGAAAACTATTACAGACCACAGGAACTTTAACAACAAAATAAATTAAGAACGATACCGACAATGGAAAATAATACGACAATAGAAACTCAGCCTAAAAAGAAAAAAAGTTTAGTTTTTCCTATCATTTTAGCGGTTGTTGTCATTGGAGGAGGTATTTACGGATACAATACCTACACCTACGGACAGTCCCATGAAGAAACAGACGACGCACAGATTACCTCAAACATGGCTCCGGTGATTTCAAAAATTTCAGGATATGTAACCCAGGTAAAAGTAAAAGATAATCAGTTTGTAAAAAAAGGAGATACCCTGGTGATTCTCGACAGCAGGGATCAGAAAATGGCTCTTGAACAGGCTGAAGCTGCTTTAGCAACAGCAAAAAGCAATATTTCAAATGCTCAGGCCAGCACCACAGCAACTTCCAAGAACATCGGTTCTTCACAGGCAGCCGTTACCACTGCCAACGCGCAGATCGAAGCCGCCAAAGTAAACGTGTGGAAGACTACGCAGGATCTTAAAAGATATGCCAATCTGGTAAAAGATCATTCCATTACAGAACAACAATACGAGCAGGCTTTGGCAGCAAAACAAACAGCTGATAAGCAACTTCAGGTTTTAATTGACCAGAGAAATCAGATTGCCCAGCAAACCAATATCGCATCTTCTCAGACCGCCGCAAGTTCACAGCAGATCAGCGTGGCTGGTTCTGTGGCCAAGCAGAGAGAAGTAGATGTGGAAAATGCCAAGCTCAACCTTTCCTATACGGTAATTGTGGCTCCTGAAGACGGATACGTAGGAAAAGTGCCAATCCAGGCAGGACAATATTTGCAGGCCGGTTCTCAGTTATTCGCTTTGGTGAAGAACGACCAGAAGTGGGTAGTGGCCAACTTCAAAGAAACCCAGGTGGATAAAATGGTGGAAGGACAAAAAGTGAAGATTGAAATCGATGCCTTCCCGGACAGAGAATTTGACGGAGTTGTGAGCTCTTTTTCTCCAGCTACCGGAGCTACATTCTCAATCCTGCCTCCTGATAATGCCAGCGGTAACTTCGTAAAAGTCGTACAGAGACTTCCTGTAAAGATCGATTTTGTAAATCTCGATAAGAATGTTGCCAAAAAATTAAGAACGGGAATGAACGTGAAAGCGGAAGTTTCATTAAAATAAACTATAAGTGAATGGTCTGTCATGCAGAATCAGTCGTGAATGCTGAAGAGCTGAAGAAGCCTTGGTCACCGGGAAGGCAGATGAAGAGGAGATCAAAATGGTGTGGAAATGCAGATGAAGACAGTAATGGAATGGAAAGACTGACCATTCACTTTTAAAAAAAACAATATAAGAGAATTGTCAATGATGCCGGAGCGTCGGTCATGCAGAAGATCATGCAGCGGTGTTGGCCATGAAGGAGTAGCGGCATGCGGAAGATCCCGGTCACGATGTGGAAATGTGGACAGACTGGAAATGAAGAAGAACCGTTCCGCAGAAGAACATCAACGGAGCAGATGGAAATGAAGCAGGAACCGACGGCAGATGAAGAATGCCATTGACAATTCGCTTTTTTTTAATTAAGATTTAGAGATTCAGAAAGGATGCCTTCCGGTAAGTGGTTTTTTACCCTCCTGAAGGCAGAAAATAATCAGTAAGGATAAAGTTAGTTCGTAAAAATGCTTGTTCTCCAGCTCATTTTTTCTGAATCTCAATCTCTTTTTTTTAATACCTATTAAACAAACATGCAAGATTCATTAGTAGAATATGGAGCGCGGAGAGTGATCATCACGATTACGGCTATTCTTTGTGCTTTGCTTGAAATTGTGGATTCCACGATTGTAAATGTTGCCCTCAATGAGATGAAGGGGAACCTGGGAGCCACACTTTCTGAGGTGGGATGGGTGATTACCGCATACGCGATCGGGAACGTGATTATTGTTCCCATGACCAGCTGGCTGTCCCAACAGTTCGGACGAAGGAATTACTTTGCAGCCTCCATCATTATATTCACCGTATTCTCATTTCTCTGCGGAAATGCCACCAACATCTGGGAGCTGGTATTTTTCAGGCTGATGCAGGGGATCGGCGGGGGAGCATTGCTGGTAACTTCGCAGACCATTATTACCGAATCTTACCCGATCGAAAAAAGAAGTATGGCCCAGGCCATCTACGGTCTGGGGGTGATCATCGGGCCAACGCTCGGGCCACCACTGGGAGGATATATCGTGGATAACTTCAGCTGGCCGTATATTTTCTATATCAATATCCCGATCGGGATTGCCGCAACTTTAATGACCCTCCAGTTCGTGAAAAGTCCCAAATATGCAGAAAAGCGTAAAGCCTCGGATGTCGACTGGGTCGGGATCGCTCTGTTGGCTGTTACCGTTGGGTCATTACAATATATTCTGGAAAGAGGTCATGAAGAAGACTGGTTTGCCAGCGGATGGATTGTACTCTTTACCGTAACGGCCGTTTTAGGATTTATCCTTTTCCTCTGGCGGGAACTCACCTTCAAATATCCTATTGTGGAATTAAGGGTTTTGAAAAACAGTAACCTGAGGATCGGTACCGTCATGTCCTTTGTATTGGGATTCGGTCTGTACGGTTCCACCTTCATTGTTCCGCTGTATACCCAAAGTATTCTGGGGTGGACCGCTTTACAGTCGGGAGCACTGATGATCCCGGCAGCACTGACCACAGCATTTATGATGCCGATTATCGGCCGCCTGTTATCCGCTGGCGCCAAACAACAGATTCTTGTATCGCTGGGGTTATTCATCTTCTTCATCTACAGTTTCTGGGGATATAAAATCCTCACCCCGGACACCAGTAAAGATGCCTTTTTCTGGATGCTGATCGTAAGAGGAGCGGGGCTCGGCCTTTTATTTATCCCGATCACCTCACTGTCTCTGAGTACACTGAAGGGGCAGGAGATCGGTCAGGGTGCCGCCTTTACCGGGATGATGAGACAGCTGGGAGGATCTTTCGGGATCGCCGCCATTACGACATTCATTGCCAATGCCGGACAGAAATACAGGCTGAATCTCATTTCGCATCTTGATGAAAACGACTTCGCCGTCCAGCAGAGGCTGCAGGCACTGAAAGGAAGCTTTATGGCTAAAGGAATGACCCCTGATGCCGCTATGAATGCTGCCTATAAAATGCTTGATCTCTCCGTCACCAAACAGGCCACGGTACTCTCCTACATGGATGTGTTCCTCTACCTGGGCGTCATATTCCTGATCTGTATTCCGTTTATTCTTTTTGTTAAAGAACGGAAAAGCAAAGAAAAAATAGATCTCAGTGAAGCCATGCACTAATAAAATAACCTCCGTTTTGCGGAGGTTTTTTTATCTGTCTTCCTATCGATCCTGAAAATTCTGATATGATAACCATACAGCTGGGTTTTTAAAGCATCCCTACTTATAATTTACCTGTATAGAGCCGTACCTCACTGGTCCGTCGGTCTTGCGGATAGGTATTTGTACGTCTTAAATATATCTCTATACGTTTTAAACGTGGATTCATATATTTAATACGTATATTTATTTATATTAAACGTATCTATATTTATTTAAAACGTATATGAATATTATTTAAACGTATAGGTATGGGTCTAAGACGTATAGTGATATATCTTAAACGTATACCGACCTATGCCGGACCTGTCTGCACCATTGAAAAACGTCTCCTGACATACATTTGTCAACATCAGGTTGTACCTTTACAGAATAAATGTGAACTTAGCAGGCCACAACGGAGCTTTTATCATCACCGCTCCGGAAAAAATTAACCTAAACTGAAAATATTTTATCGATGAGTTATTGTTCAGCAATAGAAAACATGATCCCTGAAGAGCGCAGAGCACTTCATCAGAACTACCACGACCATCACTACGGATTCCCGATCCATGATGACAATGAATTGTTCGGAAGGCTGATCATGGAGATCAATCAGGCCGGACTCAGCTGGGAAACGATCCTGAAGAAAGAGGGAGGTTTCAGGAAAGCCTATGATAATTTTAATGTGGAAAAGGTAGCGGCATATACGGAAGCCGACCGCGAACGGCTACTTGCTGATCCTGGAATTATTAGAAATAAATTAAAGGTAAACGCCGCCATCGAAAATGCAAAAACCATCATGGAGCTTCAGGAAGAATTCGGGTCTTTTGAAAAATGGCTTGAACATCATCACCCGAAAACTTTACCGGAATGGATGAAATTATTCAAGAAAACCTTCAAGTTTACCGGCGGAGAAATCGTCAACGAATTCCTGATGAGCATCGGCTACCTGAAAGGTTCCCACTCCGAAAGCTGTGCCATCTATGAAAAAGTAATGCAGCAAAATCCGAAGTGGCTGGAAGCTGAGAATTGATCCGTTACGAGGTGTTTAGGAAGTTGAGTTGATTAAGTGATATGATCATTGTCTTCATTAACTTAACTTCTTTACAAAATTTTAATGGTTAAAAAGCTTTTTGCTTAAGTATTTAAAGGCATGAGAAGATTTTATTTTACTTTTAATTTTCCAGTTCCAACTGATTTTTTACAAGATTGTAATAATCTGCTTTCTTGTTTACCAGGCTTTGATGATCTCCTTGCTCTACAATTCTCCCATTTTTTAATACAATTATATTGTCAGCATTTTTTACTGTGGAAAGACGATGTGCAATGACAACAACCGTTTTGCCTCGGAAAAATTCTTGCAAATTGTTATGGATTATTTTTTCATTCTCAGCATCTAAAGCAGAAGTAGCTTCATCGAAAAATAAAAAATGAGGATTTTTGTAAACAGCTCTGGCAATAAGAATACGTTGTCTTTGCCCGCCAGAAATACCGTTTCCGTCAACTCCTATCACGGTGTTTAATTGCAAAGGTAATTCATTAATAAAATCACCAAGGTTAGCAACCTTGATTGCATAATTCAGCTTTTCTTGGTTAATATATTGATCACCTACGGAAATATTACCAGCTATTGTATCACTGAATATAAAACCGTCTTGCATAACAGCACCAACGTTTTTTCTCCATTCGTCAGAATGAACTTTTGAAAGGTCGGAATTGTCCAAAAAAATTGTTCCTGCGTCAGGATTGTAGAATTTAAGCAACAACTTCATTAATGTTGTTTTTCCGCTTCCACTCATTCCAACTACAGCAGTAATTTTGTTTTTAGGAATTTTTAAAGAAATATTATCTAAAATTTTCTTTTCTGAACCAAAATATGAAAAAGACATTTCGTTTATATAGATGCTATTTGCGCTAATTACTGTTTCATTTAATAATAAATTGTAATCTTCATTTTCTTTTTCATATATTTCATTTAAGCGTTCTAAACTAATTTTTGCATCTTGTGAGCTTCTTATAAATGTCACAAGTTGTGATAATGGTATATTCAATTGGCCTACGATGAATTGTATTGATAACATTTCACCAAGTGTTATTTTACCTCTCATTACGAGGCTTGCAGAAATAAAAGTTATCAATATATCTTTTAAGTGATTCAAGAAACTTGACCCGATGTTTTGCCACTGCTCTATATTTTGGACTTTAAGTTGAATCTCATATATTTTGCCTTGAATCTTTTCCCAGTCGTTTGTTTTCTGATTTTCGGCTCTGTTTAATTTTATTTCTGGCATTCCAGAAATGATTTCCATAGTTTTTGAACGGTCTTCGGCTTGTTGTTCAAATCTTAGATAATCTAAAACTTTTCTTTTTTTAGTAAAAAAAAGCAACCAGCTTGTATATAAAATACTTCCAGTAATAAATACAGTAAATACCAAACCATTGTAATAAAGTAAAATTCCTCCAAAAACAATAAAATTGATAAATGAAAATAAAGTGTCCAAAGAACTCCCTGTAAGATATAATTGAACCCTGTAATTATCATTCATTCTTTGTATTAAATCTCCAGTAATTCTTGACTCAAAAAATGAAATGGGTAGTTTTATCATTTTTTTGAGAAAATCCGAAACCAAAGTAATATTTATCCTATTACTTAAATGCAATAATACACGTGATCTTACTGCTCCAATAATTATTTGTCCTAAAAATAAAGCTAACTGGGCAAATAATATCGTGTACAAAAAATTTACATTTCTGGGCTTTATACCTTTATCGACAATATTTTTTGTAAAAAAAGGGAAGAAAAAAGCTATAATATTTTCTATCAATAAAGCAAAAATAAGATAAGAGAGAAGCTTCTTATGATTTGATAAATATTTTAAGAAACGTGTGTATGATTTATCTCTATAATCACTCTTTTTCTTTTCGAAATTTGAATTAGGTTCTAATAAAAGAACAATCCCTTCTTCAGTTTGGGAATCCGCTGATTCATTAATCCAATTTTTAATAAAATCGTCATACGTGTATTTTATTTTTCCCACTGCCGGGTCGGATATATATACCTTGTCTTTAGTAATTTTATAAAGTACCACATAATGATAATTTCTCCAAAAAACAATACAAGGCAAAGGAGCTTCAATCAAATTTTCGAAACTGAGTTTTGTACCAAATGTATCAAAACCTATTTTTTCTGCTGCTTTGGAAATATTATAAAGACTGCTTCCGTCCCTTGTTGTTTTGGATAAGTTTCGTAAATCCTGAATTGAGAGATGATGCTTATAATAAGCACTAATTATTTTTAGACAAGTTGGACCGCAGTCTTTACCCTCCAATTGCTTGTAGAAAGGAAATGGTGTAAGTTTATCTATTATTTTGGGAATTAATTTCATTTAACTCTTTTTCGATATCCTGAATATAAATCTCATCAAAAACCACTTGATAGTTATCATTGTTTTTTATTTTTTTTAAC
>JBMDXW010000191.1:0-9798 GCA_048594965.1 Chryseobacterium sp. | reverse complement strand
AATGAAAGCAATTCACAACCGTTAGGCCTTTGTTTATTATGTGTGCGTAGTTGTGTTGTATCCCAAAGATACGGATAAATGAAAGCAATTCACAACTAATTCGTTAGGGTAGTTGTACGTATTAATGTTGTGTTGTATCCCAAAGATACGGATAAATGAAAGCAATTCACAACTACCTCGGAATATCCAAGATGCTAAAGCAGGTTGTGTTGTATCCCAAAGATACGGATAAATGAAAGTAATTAATTACATTTCAGCATCATTATTATAGCCGTAGAATTTTGGGATCTGCCAGTGGTATTTTACGGCGAGGGTTCTTATGGTTACGATCAGTAAGATGGTAAAAATTTGTATAATCGTGTAGGTAAGTGTCGTGAATTTTGTCAGCAACAGAAATGCAGAACCTCCGACGATACATGCGGTTGCATAGATTTCTTTCCTGAAGATCAGTGGGATCCTGTTGAGGAGAATATCCCTGATGATTCCTCCGAAACAACCTGTGATGGTTCCCAATCCGATGCAGATCAAAGGATGAATGTCTGCATGCAGGCCTTTCTGAACACCAATTATGGTAAACAGACCAAGTCCGAAGCTGTCGAAAATAAAAAGGGTTACCCTGAAATTTTTTTCAAAAGATTTAAAAATCATGGTAAAAATGCTGGTCAGGATAATCAAAGCGCAGGTCAGGAGATCGTGCATCCAGAACACCGGAATGTCCAGAAGCAGATCCCTCACAGTTCCGCCACCCACCGAAGTTACAAAGGCAATGATCAGTACACCGAACGGATCAAGCCGCTTCTGCATGGCAGCAAAGCTTCCCGACATTGAGAAGGATATCGTTCCAAGGACTTCTATCGCAAAATTAAACTGTTCGTGCATGTTTTATGAGTAATGAGTAATTGGTAATAAATAATATCAATTATATTGTTATTTGGGACAACTTAAATTTATATGATGTCATTACTTTTACCAATTCATTACATTCGTTTTTTAAGTCGAGAATGTTTTCCTGATTTAAATATTTTAGCTCTTCAATAAGTTCAAGCCAGAATTGAGTTTCGTCAATTTCTTCAACGACAATGCATATTTTGGCAAATTTTTCCTTTTCAGATCTTGCTCTTGAAACTGCTCTGTAGTTGGCGGCCACTGAAGTTGAAGATCTTATGATTTGCTTTCTGATTACTGAAAGATCGTCGGAATAAGGTAATGGAGACAATGATTTAATAATGGCAATCGAAAAATTCTTTGTTCTATCCCTAAATAGCTGATTAAAATTCATATTTAAAAATTACTTATTGCCGATTACTTATTACTCATCTTTCAACTCTCACCGAATCCGGGACCAGCAGTTCGTATTCGCCGCCGTGGTTGATGATCTCCCGTACGATGCTGCTGCTGATGAACGATTTTCCGGATGAGGTCAGTAAAAAGACCGTTTCCAGTTTTTTGTGTGCTAATGTTCGGTTGGTGTGGGCAATTGCTTTTTCAAATTCAAAATCTGCCGGATTTCTTAATCCCCTGATAATATACTGTGCATTTTTCTCAAAACAATAGTCCACGGTAAGTCCTTCAAAATAATCAACTTCCACATTCGGAAATTCGGCAACGGAATTCTGGATGAATTCCATTCTTTTTTCCAGCGGAAACATATATTTTTTCTGGGAATTCTGTCCGATCGCAATAATCAGTTTATCGAAAAGCGGAGCCGCTCTTTCTATAATATCGTAATGCCCTAAAGTGATAGGATCAAATGACCCGGGAAAAACAGCAATTTTCATGCGTGATAAAAGTTATAAGTTATAAGCAAATAAAAGAGTCTTTTACTCTAATATCTTATGTCTAATGTCTAATTTCTTTTGTTTAAAGCTTTTTCAACCTCATTTCCACAAAGATCGGTGATGGAGATTCCGTAGATCTTTGCCTGTTGCGGAAGAATGCTGGCCGGAGAAAATCCAGGATTGGTATTCATCTCAAGCATGTACGGAATTCCGTCCATCAGGATGAATTCGCTGCGTGAAAAACCGCTCATCCCCAGGGAATTATAAGCTTTTTTTGCAATTTCCTCCACGCGGATTCTTGTTTCGTCGTCAATCCTTGCGGGGGTGATTTCCTCGGAGGCTCCCTCATACTTGGCTTCATAATCGAAAAACTCATTTTTCGGAACGATTTCGGTAATTCCTAAAACAATCGTTTCTCCTTGATAATCAATGACACCTACTGAAACTTCCATGCCGTTCAGGAAGCTTTCAATTAAAATTTCATCATCTTCCTTAAAAGCGAGTTCGGTTGCGGCAATCAATTCTGATTTTTCTTTCACTTTTGAAATACCCAGTGAAGAGCCTGATTGATTCGGTTTTACAAAAACAGGCAGGCCAAGCTGATCGATGATTTCGTCGGTATTGATACTTTCACCTTTTCTTAAGTACACACTTTTCGCGGAAGGAATCCCATATTTTGAAAGGACCGCCAAAGTATCTTTTTTATTAAAGGTAAGTGCGCTCTGGTAAAAATCGCAGCCGGTGTATTTCTGCCCGATGGCATCCCAGTACGCCTGAAGAATCCCGTTTTCACCCGGTGTCCCGTGAATGATATTGAAGCAGACATCGAATCTCAGGGTTGTATTGCGGTCTGTCATTACTGAAAAATCACCCTTGCTGACCGGCAATTTCTGATTGTTTTCGTCTAAAAGATACCATTCATCTTTCAGGATAACCACTTTATAGACATCATAGAGATTTCTGTCCAGGGAATCATAGATTAATTGTCCGCTCTTTAACGATACGACATATTCGTCGGAATAGCCTCCCATCACTACGGCAACACTTTTTTTGCTCATATTTGTAAAGTATCAATTGGGGCAAATTTAATCATTTTATACAATTAAATTTTGTAAATCCTGAAATTTTGAAAAGGAAAATGAAACAGGAAAATAAAAGTACATTCTAAAATATTAGTTATATTTGCTGTCTAATTATAGTAATATTAAGTATGCTTAAATCACTTTTCAATTGGAAAGTTTTACTGAACTTAGTTGTTGCCATCGGTGTTTTCGTGGGTTTGGTCTGGCTTACATTCCGCTGGCTGGAATACCATACCAATCATGGTCAGGAAATTCCCGTTCCGAATATTGTCAATAAATCAGTACAGGAAGCAATTAAAATATTGGACGATGCCGGTTTGGATTATGAAGTAGACAGCTTTAAATATGATCCTAAGTACAGGCCTTTCCAGGTATTGCAGGTTTATCCGTCACCAGGTTCAAGGGTGAAGGACGGAAGGGCCATTCAGATTAAAGTAAATCCAAGGACATGGGCCAGGGTAGAAGTGCCTGATGTGATCAATAAATATTCAGGTCTTGCCTTCCAGAGATTGGAACAGGTAGGATTAAAGGTGGGTGATACCATTTATGAACCAAGCATTCAGAAAGATGCTGTTCTAAGAATTATGTTTAAAGGAACAGCCGTAAAACCGAAGACAAAACTTCCGAGATTCTCTGTAGTAGATGTCGTTATCGGTTCAGGGCCGATGAGAAATATTTCCATTCCCAATGTGGTGGGGCTTACCGTAAAAGAGGCAAGAGCTGTTATTGCGGAAAGTATGTTTGAAGTCGGTCTGGTAGAGCATGAGGACGGAAGTAAAGATGAATCAGATATCATCTACTATCAGGATCCTGCCGCAGGAGATGTTAGGGATCAGGGAATGCAGATGGATCTTTGGGCAAGTAAGAGAACTCCCGCAGAATTGCGCGCGAAGATCGAAGAACTCAATTCTGTTTACAGGATGAAAGTCGATACGGGATTACCTCCGGTGCAGTATCAGGAAGCTCCGGCGTATCATGAACCCGTTTCTCAGGAGCCTCAGATTCCGGCAGCTCCCAGGAGGGAAACGACAAAAGCGCCTTCCGAAACGCCGACTCAGAAATCAACGGTAAAAGCAGCAGGTTCCGCTGCTGAAGGCTCAAAGCCAAAAACAACCGCTTCCGGCACCGGCACCGGAAATGCAGCATCCAATAACAGACCGGCTGCATCAGCTCAGAAGACGGCAGAAAAACCGAAAGCTAAGAAAGTAGTCGTAGAATAATATCAATTCTCATAAAAATACAGGCTTCAACTTTTATTATGTTGAAGCCTTTTGTATAAAAAATAAAAAAATGGCAGAAGATAACGAAGATTTTTTGGACGAAGAATTATTAGATCGTGACAGTATTGAAAACATTGATATTGATGAGGAAAATAAAGGGCTGTATGAGCATCTTAATATTACCGTAGACAAAAGTCAGGAACCTTTAAGGATCGATAAATTCCTGCTGATCTTCCGCCAGAATTCTTCAAGAAATAAAATTTCCCAGACCTGCAGGGCGGGAAATGTAGTCGTTAACGGAACGCCTGTCAAGCAGAATTACCGGGTGAAACCGGGAGACCAGATTTCCGTGCTGCTGGCGCATCCTCCGAGGGAAAATGTGATCATTCCGCAGAATATCCCTATCAACATCGTTTATGAAGATGACGATCTGATCGTGGTCGACAAAGATCCGGGAATGGTGGTACATCCGGGGTTCGGAAACTGGGACGGAACGCTGGTGAACGCACTGGCTTATCATTTTGAGCAGAACGGAGCAAAATCTGATCTCGACCGGGTAGGGCTGGTTCACAGGATTGATAAGGATACCTCCGGGCTCCTGGTGATCGCAAAAAATGAATATGCACTGAGCTTTCTGGCCAAGCAGTTTTTCGACAGGAAAACAAAAAGATTGTACTGGGCATTTGTCTGGGGAAATGTGCAGGATGATGAAGGCACTATACGAGGCCATATCGGGCGCCATCCGAAGAACAGGATGCAGATGCATACCTATGAAGACGGCAGCCAGGGAAAACATGCCGTAACCCACTACAAGGTTCTCGAAAGATTCAGATATATGACCTGGGTAGAGTGTAAACTTGAAACAGGGAGAACCCATCAGATCAGGGCGCACTTCAAGCACATCGGCCACACGCTGTTTAATGATGAAAGGTACGAAGGGCATACTCCGTTGCGCGGAGTCAATCTTCCTAAGTATAAGCAGTTTATAAAAAACGTATTTGAAATCCTGCCCAGACATGCGCTTCATGCACACACTTTAGGATTCATTCATCCGACGACAAAGAAAGAATTATATTTTGAAAGCCCAATGCCGAAAGATATGGCGGATGCTGTAAAAAAATGGAGAAATTATTTAGAAAACTAAAAATATATTGAGAATTTTTTTATATTTGTTGAATTGAAATCAAGATTTGTTATGAGAAAACTATATGCTATCGTATGTTTAGCTCTTTTGTCAAATGCATACAAAGCACAAGAAACATTACCATACTATCAACAATACCTCTTAGATGGTGATTTTCTGTTTAACCCGGCACAATACGGAAAGACCGACTATGTGCAGCTTAATCTTAACTATCAGCAGCAATTTTCAAAGTTCAGTGAGTCTCCCAACGTACAGTCGGTGGGGATCAATGCGAACATCTTTGATCGAGTAGGTGCGGGTCTGTCAGTATTCAGAGACAGTAATGGACCTATTTCTGCGGGTGGTATTACAGCGGGTGCTTCATATTTTATTCCTCTTAGCAGTGAAGGAGACAGAAAAGACCAGTTCTCTTTCGGTACCAGCATCAGCTTGTACAATATGAATTTTGATTATTCAAAAATTAATACACAGGACGCTTCGGATCCTTTACTACAGGGAAGTGAAAGCAATATTTTCATGGCTTATGCCAACTTCGGAGCAGCAGCTACCTACAGAAATATCTTTGCTTCCGTTTCCGTAAATGATATCGCGATTACCAATGACGAAGCCATCGTAAACGGACGTGAGCCTTCTCCTATCAAATTCTTCTTAAACTTAGGATGGGACTGGCATTTTGCTGATAATATGTACGTAACACCATCCGTATTGATCAACCTGAATACTAACTCTACAAGAACAATCGACGGGAACCTTATGGCAACCTTCTTCAATGATATCAACTCTTTCTCTTTCGGGGTAAACTACAGATCTGTTCAGAACAGATTCGACAGTCAGCAGTTACAGATTGCTCCTGTAGTGAAAGTAAGATTCAACAAGTTCATGGTGGGAGCTACCTACAATATCGGTTTGTCTGATATCCAGGAATATGGAGGAAACAGCTTCATGCTGGGAGTAGGATATAACTTCGACAACTTCATTAACCACAGAGGTTATAGATATTAATTGATTTAATTTAAATAAATTTGAGCTCTGAATTTTTTCAGAGCTTTTTTTATGATCTACATTCACATCCCATTCTGCAAGCAGAAATGCAGCTACTGCAATTTTCACTTTTCAACATCTTTAAATTTCAAGGATGAAATGTTAGCTGCAATGAAAAAGGAGTTTTTTCTACGAAAAGATGAATTGCAGAACAAAAATTTACAGTCCCTTTACTTCGGCGGAGGAACACCGTCTATCCTTTCCGCGGATGAAATAAAATCCCTGATCGATGAGGTGTTGCGATATTTCAGCTTTGAAAAAGATATTGAAATAACCTTAGAAGCCAATCCGGATGATCTGAATAAAGAATTTTTAAAAAGATTATCAGATTCCCCGGTCAATCGACTTTCTATCGGAACCCAGAGCTTTTTTGAAGCGGACCTGAAACTGATGAACCGGGCGCACACCGCCAACGAAGCGGAAGATTCCATTAAAAGAGCACAGGATTTCGGTTTTGAAAATTTAAGCATTGATTTGATTTACGGCTCACCTACATCCGACTTGGAGATTTGGAAAGAGAATTTAAATAAAACAATAGCCTTAGAAGTACCTCACATTTCTTCATATGCACTGACGGTTGAACCCAAAACCGCTCTGGAAAACTGGATTTCAAAAGGTAGAATAAAAAGCCCGAAAGAAGAAGAGCAGAACAGAGAATTTTATTACCTGTCGGATTTCCTGAATGATAACGGATTTGACCACTATGAGGTTTCCAATTTTGCGAAGCCGGGCTTTTATTCAAGACACAATTCTTCGTATTGGAAGTATAAAGAATATTTAGGAATAGGGCCTTCCGCCCATTCTTACAACGGCCATGATGTCAGAAGCTGGAATGTTGCGAATAATCAGCAGTACATTAAAAAACTGAACGCTCGTCTTCTGGCAAAAGAAGAAGAAATTCTTTCGCTTGAAGACCAGTTCAATGAAATGATCATGATTGGTCTACGGACGGTTTGGGGTGTAGATTTACATCGTTTAAAAGAAAAATTCAACGGTAGAATCTTAGAACATTTCGAAAGTGAGATCAAATCAAAACTGGAAGAAGGAATTTTGATTATCGAAAACGGACATTTGAAAATTCCTGAAAAAAACTGGTTTATGGCAGATGGCATCGCCTCGGACCTGTTTATTGTCTAAATTAATTCCACGTAATATTTTACGTGGCAAAATTCCTTATTTTTGCATAAAATTTCAACGTTATTTTGAAAACTAAAAAACAGGATTACTCGCATCTTTCACCGAAACAGCCTATCGGGATTTTCGATAGTGGCGTGGGTGGATTAACGGTAGCTAAAGAAATTAAGCGGCTACTTCCTCATGAAGACCTTATTTATTTCGGAGACACCAAACACCTTCCTTATGGTGAGAAGTCGAGAGAGGCCATCATCGAATATTCTACAAAAATAACCAATTTCCTGCTGGAACAGAACTGTAAAGCGATTGTTATTGCCTGTAATACGGCGACGGCCAATGCGTTGAACGAAGTAATGCAGTCGGTGGCAGGAAAAGTGCCGGTTATCGATGTGATCAATCCTGTGGCGGAAAAGGTATCCTACGAAATTCATAATAACGTCGGCGTGATTGCAACGAAAGCTACCGTGAATTCGGGATTGTACAAGAAAAGCATCCGGAAGCATAACAAATGGATCAAAGTGGATGAACTGGCAACGCCTTTGCTAGTTCCGGCCATTGAAGAAGGTTTTAAAAACCATCCGATCACCCACGCCATCATTTACAACTATCTCAGCAACAGCAAGCTGAAGAATATTGAAACCCTGATCCTGGGTTGTACGCATTATCCTTTATTAATTGATGAGATCAAGCAATACTACGGAAACCGGGTCCGCGTGATCGATTCTCCTAATATTGTGGCTAACCATTTGAAAATTATTTTAGATAAATATAATCTGCTGAATGATCAGAATCCTAAGCCTAGCTATCATTTCTATCTTTCGGACCTTACGAAAAACTTTGAAAAAATCTCAAAGAAATTCTTCGGAAAAACCATCGATCTCGAACTGAAAGTCCTCTAAAAGCAAAGCTGTCCCGTGAAGAGACAGCTTTTATTTTATAATGATTTGAATTAAATCAGATTTCTATAATTACATCCTTGCTTTCCAGCCTTTTCTTTGGTGTATGTACCGGCTGGTTTGTATCTTCTTCCGATCTTGTTCCCACGGTTACGGCAAAAAGGGTTTCGTATTTCTCGTTGTTGATGATCTTATCATATTTGTCATTCTCAATGCCTTCCATGGGTGTGGAATCCAGCCCCATTTCAGCACAAGCCGACAGCAGGACGCCCAGCGAAAGGTACACTTGATGCGCCATCCAGGATTTGATGAACACTTCTCCTTTGGATTTTACAAAATTTTTGTAATAATTGATGGATCCTTCCGGCAGGTACGCTTCGATCTGCTTTTCAAAATCTTCCGGGTTTTTAAGCACCTGGAAAACGATCAGCAGGTTGCTGTTGTCGATTTTTTCTTTGTTCCAGTAAGAAGCATCGGCCAGTTTTTCCCGGTTTTCCGAAGATTCATTCACAAATACAAAATTCCAGGGCTGGCTGTTGATGGAGGATGGACTCAGCTGTAAAATATCTTTCAGCTGCTGAACGGTTTCTTCACTGAGGGTTCCTTTCGGATTATACTTTTTTACCGTATATCTCGATCTCATTTTTTGTAAAAAGCTCATAATTTTATACTATATTTTTTATAGTTGCAAAACTATTGTAAGTTTTATACATTTGCAATAACGGTAAAAAATGATAGTATAAAAAATGTATACGATAGACGATAAAACTTATCCTTGCTGTACGAGCGTCACTATGAGATTCATCGGTGGAAAATGGAAAGCGGTAATCCTGGTTCATCTTACGGATGGCCCGAAACGTTATAATGAAATCAGAAAGCTGATTCCCACCATTACGGAAAGAACCTTAAGCCTGCAGTTGAAACAGCTGGAAGAAGATGGCATCATCGAGCGAAAAGTTTATACCCAAAAGCCGCCATTAATGGTAGAATATGCTTTAACGGATTTTGGAAAAACCCTTTTTCCGGTGATCCAGGCGATCACGAAATGGGGAATTGAAGCTGCGGAAAACTCAAAAAAAATAATCAGGAAAACGTCCTGATTATTCTTCGGTTGCTGAAGCCGTTGTATCTTCTTCTTTATTCGGTCTGAAAAAACTGAAACTTACATTTCCGTACTTTCTGGTGTCGAATAAGTTTGGGTGATCAAACTTCATCCGGCTCTGGTGCTCGACGATCAGAACGCCGTTTTCTTTCAGGTATTTATTGTTTAAAACTAAAGAAATAATTTCCTGGTATTTTTTCTCTTCCATTTCAAAAGGAGCGTCGGAAAATACAATTTCAAAAGATTTTTTATTCCTGAATTTTTTAAGCCAGTCAAAAACATCGCCTCTCTGAACATTCACTTGCAGGCTGAATCCGAGTTCCGAAGCAGTGGTATTTAGGAAAGACGTATGTTTCGGGTTCATTTCCACGGAAGTCACATCCTGGCAGCCTCTGGAGGCA
>JBMDXW010000190.1:0-4556 GCA_048594965.1 Chryseobacterium sp. | reverse complement strand
AGGTCGATCCCGACGCAGACGATTTGCGGTGGCGGCGGCAGGAGAAGGTAAGGCATATCCGAATACGATGAATTCATAGATCTGCTGATAATAATTCATATAATTCCCCGGCTCGCTGGAAGTAAGGATCCTTTCGGTTTGCCCGTTTTCATTTAAAAAATTCAAAACACCATCCGTTTCCTGTAAAGGCTGAACCCAATCTTTTCCGTACTCAGGAATAGCTCCGGCAACAAGCTCGTTTTCCTGATTATCTGTTCTCTCCTGCAAAAAGCTTCCATTATCGCCATGAACAGCGTAGGCATAATGTGCTTCTTTTGTAAATACTGAAGATTTCAGTCTTACCCTGAGATTGTTCTGGTAAAATAAAATCATTTCAAAATAATCATTAGCAAACTCTTTTCCTTTCATGGAAAACACATCGGCAAAGAGTTTTTCAGGAGTTCCGAAATACTGCATGGCCTGGTCTATCAGGTGAGAACCTAAATCGTGTAATGATCCGGAACCCGTGGATTCAGGATTTTCTTTATGAGCTTTCCCGCTGGGATCGGTCCGGAATCTGTCAAAACGGATTTCCACTTCCTTAATATTTCCCAATTTTCCTTCACTGATGATCTTCTGTACCTGCAGGTAATCGCGGTCAAACCTTCTGTTCTGGTATACGCTCAGAAAAAGTCCTTTTTGCTCTGCCAGCCTTACCAGTTCTTCCGCTTCAGCGACATTCACCGTAAAAGGCTTTTCCACAATGACATTTTTACCGGCCTCGAGCGCCATTTTTGTATATTCGAAATGGGTTTGCACAGGTGTATTTACAACAACCAGCTCAATATCCGCCTGATTCAGCATCTCTTCCACCGAGCGGTAGATGGTCGCATCGGGATATATCTCTTTAGAATCTTCTTTAGTTCTTTCCACAATAGCAGATAAGAAGAATCCCGGATGTTCTTTTAAAAACGGGGCGTGAAATACTTTCCCACTCATTCCGAATGCACAAAGTCCTGTCTTTACCAATTGCATAATCTTAATTTTTAACAAATTTATTCATAAACCTGCAATATTTCCACCAAAAAGCAGATCAACAGACTTTTTTAGAAAATTAGATGATAAATATCACATTTTAATTTTTATTAATTCTAAATAATAATATACATTTGCACTTATTTAAAACCACTCTAAATAACATAAGCTATCATGAAAAAACAGCTAGTAACCTTAGGATTATTATTCACAGCCATTTCCTTGGGTGCACAAATGAAAAACATTGAAGCTGATACCGTTAAGATCCAGACGATCGAAGACGTTAATCTTCATAAAACAGGAAATCCCAATAAAGCAAGACCACTATCGACCAAGTCAAATCTTACGATAATGGAAACGCCACAGCCGATTGCCATTGTCACCCACGAAATCATTGAGCAGCAGCAGGCCAAGCAGTTGAGCGATGTTATCAGAAATGTTAACGGAATTTATTTAACATCAGCAAGAGGAGGATCTCAAGATAGCTTTGGTGGACGTGGTTTCACTTTTGGAAATGATAATATTTTTAAAAATGGAGCGAGAGTTAATAGTGGCGTTTTTCCAGAAGTGAGCGGACTGGAAAGGGTTGAAGTCTTAAAAGGTTCTAACGCTATGCTTTATGGAAACGTGGGGCCTGGAGGGATTGTTAACCTAATTACAAAAAAGCCAAGATTTGAATTCGGTGGGGCAGTCGGTTTTAGTGCCGGAAGCTGGAATTCATACAAACCAACGGTAGATATTTATGGCCCGCTTTCAAAGAACATTGCTTTCAGGGTAAATGGTGCTTACGAATATGCTGAAAGTTTTAGGGACCTCGTGGAATCTAAAAAAAATTATTTTAATCCATCTTTTGTTTTCAATATCAGTGACAACACTCAGCTAATCGTTGAAGGTGACTATTTGTATCACACTTTTACGCCAGACTTTGGTATCGGAAGTGTAACAGATGCTGCAACAGGTATATCACGATTGGCTACTGAGATTCCGAGAAATCAGTTTCTGGGTGCCAACTGGCAGTATCAGACCAACCAGCAAGCAACGACAGACATTATTTTAAATCACAGATTTAATAATAACTGGTCATTAAATGCTGTGGCATCCTATCAGAATTATACAAAAGACTATTTTTCCACGGAAAGAATCCAATGGTCTTACAATTCAAAAAACAATAATTTTAATCCGAGCTGGACGAGATCAGTGGGGAGAACCTACAATGAGCAGAATTACACTTCACTACAGATCAATTTAAACGGAGATTTCAAAACAGGAAATATTGCCCATAAGCTTTTATTGGGTACTGATGGAGATTACTCACAAGCAGATGCATATACATTTAAAACAAGCAGCGCAACTTTAGGGACATTATTATTAAATAATCCATCTACGTGGACTAACGACGGGGCAATTCCTACCGCAGATAAAGCCGTTAGGAGAAGAATTCCTACGAGAAGATTCGGGGTTTATGCTCAAGATCTGGTAGAAATAACAAAATCTTTTAAAGTACTTGCTGGAATACGATATTCTTATTTAACAAACGGAGAATCTTCCGACAATATCTTTATCCCTGGTTCAGCAACAGCTGCCATTAGTGCCAAAACTGAAGATCATGCATTTTCGCCAAAAGTGGGTTTAATTTATAATCCAAATGAGAATCTGTCTGTATTTGCGACATATACAAATTCTTTTGTGCCAAATACCGGTTTTGATTTTGATGACCGTTCCGCTTTAAAACCATCTACCGTAGATCAATATGAAGTGGGTATTAAAAAGAATTTGTGGAATAATGCAGTTGCTGTCAATTTAACGGCCTACCAAATTAATAACAATAACACTTATACTACTCCGATTATTAACCCAACTGGCGATTCTACTTTAAAAATCTATGCTGGTGCGGTGCGAAGCAGAGGTGTAGAATTAGATATTACCGGTAATCCTCTTACCAATCTTTCCCTTATCGGAGGACTTTCTTACAATAATTCTGTCTATACAAAAACTCCTGATAATGGATTTGTAGAAGATCAAAGGTTAGTAAGAACTCCCGCCGTAACAGCAAATGCTTCCGTATTTTACACGTTTACAACTTTTGCCAAGGGGCTTAAAGTAGGAGCCACTGCATTTTATACAGGAGACAGAAAAGCAGGCTGGAATGACGTAAAAGGTCAGACTCAGGTAACAAGAATGATTGATGTAGACGGTTTCACCACGTTGGATTTAAGCCTAGGCTACGAATGGAAAAAATTCATGATCCAGGGAAGAGTGGGAAATCTGTTTGATGTGGTGAATTATAACGTTCATGAAAATTATTCCGTGAACCCGATTACACCGAGAAATTACTATTTCACACTTACGTACAAGCTCTAAAAAAAGATTAATACAAATTTTTCATTTAAAGTGGGAATTGCATTTTTGCAGTTTCCACTTTTGAAATTTAAAAACAAAAATAAAATATGGATAAGATTAAGGATACAAGAACTTTTATGAGAATCACTCACCGATATCTGGGTTATTTTCTAGCAGGCATCATGGCAGTTTATGCAGTAAGCGGCGTTCTGCTGGTGTACAGAGATACGGATTTCCTGAAAAAAGAAAAGGTATATGACAAAGTTATCGGGAAGAATCTGGATGAAAAAGCGCTTGGTAAAGAATTGAAAATAAAGAATTTTGAAGTAAGAGAAACGGAAGGCACCATACTGAAATTTAAGCAGGGAACGTATGATTCCTCGACAGGGCAGGCAAAATACACCAAAAAGGAGCTTCCTTTCCTGCTGGATAAAATGACAAAACTGCATAAGGCGCAATCGAAAGATACGTTATCACCGCTAAATACGTTTTTCGGAATTTCTCTGTTCTTTTTTGTTATTTCAAGTTTCTGGATGTTCAACCCTAAAACAAAAGCCTTTAAAAGAGGAATGGCATTTACCATAGCCGGACTCGTTGTTTCCATCCTATTATTGCTGATCTGATAAACATTATTCCGTTTAGTTCCTGAAAGTCGAATTTTAAGTTTTTTACGATAGCATAGATCGCCCGTGAATTCACTAAACATTGATTAGTATGGCACATTTATTGTTTTTCAGAAACCACAAATGATCAATACTAAACATTAAAATAATAAATTATGAAAAAGCTAATTTTATCAGGAATACTAGCAGTAGCAGGTTTGGCTACAACCATGAATGCTCAGATTCAAAAAGGGAACTGGATGGTAGGAAGTACATTGCTTTCTAGTAACTTTGGTTTGAATACTGGAGCAGGTTATGATATAAAACTTCAGCCAAGAGCAGCATATTTTATTGAAGATAATGTTGCTTTAGGTGGATATGTAACTTTAGGTTTCTCAAAACCCGGAGCTGGACAGTCAACACAATTTGATTATGGTGTAGGAGCTTTAGGCCGTTACTTTCTCTCACCAGGAGAAAAAGGTGTTGACAATTTATTAAACCATGGTCGATTTTTCTTAGAGGGAAATGTGGGAGTTGGAGGATTTAATGTTGAAAACGGAATTTCTACTACAGGTTTAGACTTTGGCGTTGGTCCTGGTT
>JBMDXW010000019.1:0-25603 GCA_048594965.1 Chryseobacterium sp. | reverse complement strand
CCGTATCTTTGGGATACAACACAACTTATTGAATAAACTTAAGTCGGCCCCATAAGTTGTGAATTGCTTTCATTTATCCGTATCTTTGGGATACAACACAACAGTACTTAAAAGAGTTAAAGCAAACTCATAGTTGTGAATTGCTTTCATTTATCCGTATCTTTGGGATACAACACAACAGGCTTTAAGAGATGGCTTAAAGAAAAGCAGTTGTGAATTGCTTTCATTTATCCGTATCTTTGGGATACAACACAACATACCCATAAACTAAGAGTAGATAAAACTGGTTGTGAATTGCTTTCATTTATCCGTATCTTTGGGATACAACACAACCTCAACATTTAACCCACTGAATAACAGTGGGTTTATTTATTATTTAGGATGTAAAAAATCAGAAAAGTTCGAGCTGCTGGAAGGGCGGAGGCGGTTCTTCTTTATTTCTGGCAAAAAAGATTTCGATATCGCCGAACTGTTTATCGGTAATGCACATAATGGCAACTTTTCCGGCTTTGGGAAGCATAAATTTGACGCGCTTGATATGTACTTCCGCGTTTTCACGACTCGGGCAGTGACGGACGTACATCGAAAACTGGAACAGCGTAAAGCCGTCATCGATCAGGGCCTTCCGAAAACGGTTGGCATCCTTCATATTGGCCTTGGTTTCGGTCGGGAGATCATACAATACTAGTACCCACATAATCCGGTATGCATTAAACCTTTCGGCGTTCATATTTTTATCTGTAAAATGTACAATGTCAAAAAGTAATTCAATTCACCTGGTCAGATCAGTTCGGGATAAGAGATCAACCGCTTTTCTCCCGTGTAACATTTATAAAGCGATGAAGCTGTGGTTTTCACAGCCACCAGCAATGGCCTTGTTTTACTGTCAATCAGCACATCCCTGGTAGCAATCTGAAGAATATGAGCTTTGAATTCTTTCGTCAGCTCCTCGATTTCCGGGTACGCTTTCAACCACTGCATCACCAGCAAATCAACAAATGGCCGGTACGGTTCCATGAGATCGTCAGCCAGGCAGTACGGATTGTATTTGTTTTTATGAAAAATACCGAGAACCGGAAGCAGTCCCTTTTCAACAATAGCCCTTGCGACAATGCTTCGGAGCACTGCATAACCGAAATTAAAAAACGGGTTGGGAGAATCTCCGAAACGCTGCCTCAGGAAATCCAGGCTAATCAGGTACTTCCAGTAATGCTGGGCGGCAATCCCTTCCATATTTGTCATATCACCGGATTTTACATTTCTCTGATACTCAATCATCGGCTCATAGTAATTCTCCAATTTCATCAGGACATTTTTCTGGTTTTCAATCTTGCACTCCACGGTCTGTTTCCACAGCTGTTTTTTCAACGGTTCACTGGCTTCCAGCTGGTCTTTCACCCGATCCGAATGCTCGGTATGACCATACAACGGGAGCATAATTCCGTGTGGCAAATGATGGGCATCACAACTCACAACCACCACATTATTTCCCATCATTTTCTGGATCAGGTTATGCGAAATGGTGATCTGGAAATGGTCTAGCATCAGCAATCCCAGATCTTCGACAGGAACACTCCCCTTTTCCGTTTTCGTTTCCGGACAGAGGATTTTAAGCTGCTCGTCTTTGAGCTTGAGATAAGCGGGGTTACCAATGTAGATGGAGCGGGTGATCATATTAGAAATTCCAATTTATTGTACCATCGATATACATTTCGAAATCTTTACCTTCTATTGCAAAATTCCACTGTCCTTGCGTAAGTCTCAAGAAAACTTGTTGTTTACCAACTATAAAAGAATTGTCTTCCGAATAAAGCTTTTTCAATTCAGTATCTATACCTGCTGCTAAATGATGTCTAAACTTTATTCTTCCATCTTTTTCAAATTGATACATTTTAAACATTCTATTGGATAACTCAGGTTTTTCTAAATCTTTTAATTCGTGAATACTTTCTTTATAAAACAAGACTTTATCCCCGCTTTTTAAAACAGAATAAAGTGGCAGTTGTATTTTATTTTTTCCTTTACCAGATTCAAAACTTGAAAATTCTGGCTCATCATACAAATGTTGAATGTTTTTTAATTTAATTTCTGCCAAATCTACAATAGAAAGAATTCTTATTGCCTTACCGGAATCACTTTTGTAAAACAGACAATAAGTATTCTCACCGTTAGTTGCTAATGTAGTTTTTTTATATTCTTTATTTGAAACAAATTGATGATTATGAACTTTAATTGCTGTAGCATATTTTAATCCATTTTCGAAACAGCGTATTGTCCTTATTTTATTGACTTTATTCTCATTTTTATCAAGCATATAAACACCTTCAGTCAAAGCTGTTTTAAAATCTGATTTTCCAACCTGTTTTTTAATCATTTCAAACAGAGCTTTGTCAACTATTGCTTTTTCAACTTCTTCAAGATTTTTGAATCCGAGGGAATTAGCATCCTTTTTATAGACCAATGGTTTTCTGACAGCTAAATAAATTTCATCTTTAAGAATCATTTTTCTATTATCATCAAACAGAATTTTATTGTCTTCATCTCTTACAGGCTGTTTGATTACTCCATAAAAAGTTTCTCCATGCAATTGCCCTCGAATCGTATCACCTTTTGCAATCCTTTTCCTTCTATTCCCCTCTTTATCAGTATCATAAACTATTTTCCCTCTTTTCCTTATTGTTTTAGATGTTTGAGTAATAGTTCGGCTATCCGTCAAATTATTAATTAGAACCTTATCTTTTAATTCCAAAATATAATTTTCAGAAAAATTATTCCAATCTATAGGAAGTTCGTGATATGTTTTTCCTGTTCTGTTATCAATCTCATTTTGGTAAGCCTTAATAACTCTTTCTCTATGAAAAGCATTTGGAATCAACGTAAGAATCGCGGCATCCTGAGCGTGATGGCTGTGTACACTTCTGTCTTTTTTAGAATCCCTTGATTTTACTTTATAAACTTTCTTAAAAATATCCGTAACTCCGCCTTTCTCTACAGAAACCCTTTTGAACAGTGTTTTAAAATATGGCAAAGCATACTTTGTAATAATCTGAGTATCTCTCAACTGATTATTTCTCCATCCAGCTTTATATTCTGTAATTGTAAAGGTTGCCAACTTGGATTTCAGATAATCTAAATCCATTTTTATCGTATGGTATTTTACAATACAAAAATCTTTGTAATCTTTTGTGCTTGCGTAAGAGGCTTTCTTTTTCCATTCGTCAAATAACTTTTCAAGTTCTTCGATTTTCTTCCACGTAACTATTTTTTCTGTTTTGCCTTTTACTTCTCTGTAATCTACTTTTCTTTCTCCGAAAAGAAATTCGATATTCCTGAGTATAGGATTGTAGCTTTCACCATTTATTACTTGTTCAGTGTCATAATTAAGTAATTGTGTCGGGAACTTTTTCCCTTTTTGTAAGCGATTAAAAGTCGAGTCAGCAATAGTGAGATTTTTTAATTCGTTATCAAAACTGATACTGGCAGGAATAGTGTGCTCAAAATCATACTTGCTACCAATGATTAAATCAGAAAAAGAAATTGGCTTTCCTGTATAAAGGCAAATCTTATTTTGTTCGTGCCATAACCTGATTTTACGGACTAATGTGTCTTCATCAATGAGATTAACATTAGGAAATTGTTCACGATAAACTGCCAGTTCTTTTCTGTAATCATCATTTTCTTTCTCTCTCGCTTTCTGCCAAATTTCAATTGCCTTTCTTTTATTTTTGTCGTTTAATTCCCTTGCAATCTCAATCACCACTTTTGTTTCTTCATCTATCTTTCCTGTCTGTAAAAGATAATTCACCAAATTTTTGAGTTTATACAGAGATTTCAATGCCATCGGATTTTTAAATCCTTTACTTAAGGGCTCAGGATTACCTAATAATTTGATTTCCCGACCTTCAAACTCCGCATCGGGATTTCTTGTTACGAAACTGTTTTTGTTTTTTTCTTTAACATAATACTTTTTCTTTCCTACTGAAAATTCTAAATAATTCTCAGCTTCAGCATAATTTTCCTGTTCAGCCGGATGCCAAAGATATTTCTTCATATCTTCTGAAACGTGATAAGTATCTTTTAAAAAATTAAATATCTTTTCATCAATTCTTTCAGGCTGTACAAAAAGATTTTTCTTATCAAAAAAAGATTTATTTAAAAACTCAAGGTATTTTTGTGAAACGTATGTAACAATATTTGTTTTACTTTTTTCTTCCAGTTTATCCCAACTTTCCTCTCCGTAATTATCGATAATGCTTTTTAAAACTAGTTTGTTTTCAGTACTATCCAAGTCTCTGTCGTCAGTAATATTATAACGGTTTTCATCATTAAGCATTTCTGATATCAAACTGTTAACAATTGCTGCATTCTTTCTGTTTGCTGAATCTTGATTTAAAATCTTAGAAATCTCTTCGGAAAAATGATTAATCAGTGTTTCGGAAATTTCATTTTTCCCAAGCATCTTATAAAGGTTGGCCATATATACAGCGTGGCTGTACAAAAACCCTCTTTGTAAATAGGGAAGAATTTTTTTAATCGCTGAAAGGCTTAAAGTTGCAAAACCTTGTTGTAATTTGATTTTAGAAAATTTATTCGCTTTTTCTTCATCTATATTTAGCTTTTCTAAGGCAAATTTCTTAAGATTTTCTTGTCCGTCAAAAGTCATTAGAACGTGCCAAAACGTCTTCAAAAGTATATTCAGTGTGAGATTTTTTGACAGGCTGTGAGTTCCTTTCTCCATTAATATCCCATTTTAGTATGTCTTTCCAGCTTTCTCCAAAAACATCCTGAAATTGTTTAAGTAACTTTACAGAAAGTACTTTTGTTTTTTCGTGATACTTTGATGTTCTTTTGGCACCGTCTTTCTTTAGTTGCTTATCAATTTCGCTGAGTTCAAAATCAGGTTTTGATTTATAAAATATCGGATAAATTTTTGCTTTGATATATTCCTGTTTATTTTCATCTAACGGTGGAATGATATTTAAGTTATTAATAAAAACCCAGGTTCTATATTCCTCATAAAGAGGATGACTTACCGCTACTCTTTTTTTTCCCTTTTCATAAATACAGTTTCCTATCAAGCCTTTCTGTGTTCTTAAAGGACGCTGCCAAATAATTGCTTTCCATAGTTTAGAATAATCTTCTCTAGAAATATCGTGTAAATCACAGATAATTTTTAATTCTGTTTCGCTATCTTTTCTGAGATTATATCTTTGTCTTATTCTTCCTCCGAAGTCTTTTTGATAACGATAAAGTGCTGCACCTAAAGTTTTATATTTGTCTAAATATTCCTCAATATCATTTCTTCCTTTTGTTCCGTTTTTATCACTTCCGGTTAACATCGTCTTAGCTTCTTCCTCATCTCTTCCTTTAAAACCTCGTCTTTGAACAAGCTGATAAAAAACTCTTCCTAAAATTTGAGGATTATTTGCAAATACATCTTTATATTGTGAATTGCCTGCAAAGGCTCTGAAAACGTAGTAACTCTCATATTTGTCTTTTCCAAACAAGTAAAAGTCCGGCAGACCGTCGCCATCAAAATCAAATCTTATCCAATTCAGGAATTCTTCGGATTGAGGATATTCTCTTTTCTTACCTTTTTTGTACGTTTTCCAATTGTTAAAATCTTCGGTAGATAGAGGACACATATTTCTTTCAATAAGAAATTGTAAAATTCCGAACTTCCTGTATTTTTCAGCCTGATAATTTCTTCTCTTACCTCTGCTCTCCGTTCTTTTCTGAACTTTTGGAAACTCGTTTCCCTTTTCTGAAGCAACACCTTTCTCGAAAGTAATCACGCCAAAATCTTCTATCTGATTATCTTCTAAATCTAAATTTCTAATTGCCCAACCAGTACTATTACTACCAAGATCGATTCCTAAAACTTTTTTCATAATTACTTAGTTTTTTGATATCGTATAAAAATAAACAGAAAAAAAATTACCACATTATGGTTTTCCATATTTACAACAAAAAAAAAGTTTTTATATTTGTAAAAAGCAATTCACAATAAGGCTAAAAGCCGAAGAAAATCTTTAATCCTGCGTACTCCGTGGGATTTTATTTTTATAAAGCAATCTATCCCTAATGCTCCTCCTAAAAGAGACAGTTCTACAAAATGATATCGAAGAATATTATTTCCTGTGTTACTTCTAATGTTATTTCGATATCTTTGCTAGGACATCCATTCTGCAAGATCGGTTTCTGAAGTTCCGAACTCAATGTCTAGTCAGCCCTATTTAAAGTGAATTTAGTATGATTCTCTATTGCATTCTCTATCGCATCTAATTTAGCTTTAAAAGCTACTTTCATTGTTTTTAGGCAGGGTAAGATTGCGATACAATTCATTCTTATAAAAAACAGGAAAAACGACAATCACTTTTCCTGTTTTTGTTTAATATAAATTTATTGCTAATAAGAAATGCACAGTTCGTATAAAACAAGGCATAGTGGCGAAGAAAAAGATCGTTTAAAAATTTTTGTGAAGTATTTATAGAACTTCAATACTTTCTTTATTTTACGCTTTACAATCTGCCGATTAGCATGCTGGGCAATCTTGTTCACGCAAAAATCTGCAGAACTCCCGTAGAGAGAAGAATATTGTTCGGCAATAATCCGGATCACCTGAGGATCATTGGTGAGCCTGGCAAAGTTTGAAAGTCTTTTATTGAGGTCTATCGAATCATAAAAATTCATCCTGTTCAGATCCACCATATAAATTGAATAAGCATCGTTTTCCTTCCGGATCAGAAAGTTATTTGGTGAATTATCCAGAAATAAAATCCCGTCATTATGCAGGCGAAACATTAGTGAGGCATACGCTTTTATAATCTCTTCACGGTCAGCGAAAGAGTGATCCCTCAGAACCTCATCAAATGTCCGGCAATCTTCCAGTTGCTCACTGATGTAGTAGCTGGATGTCAGTCCGATAAGGTCATGATTTTCAATATAGGCGATCGGCTTTGGGGTCCAGTAGCTTTTCCTGAGAAGCATATGCGCATATTCAAATGACCGTTGCGCCTTGGATTTCCGGTAAAACTTGTAGATATGCCTGTTGATAATATTGTGTTGTTTGAACAATTTAAAATTAAAATGAATCCCCTTCAAATTAAATACCTTAATCACATTCCGTGAGCCATCTCCAATCAACCTGCCTTCTTCTTTGAATTTCTTCAATGTAGACAGAACATCCTCCTTATACGTATATAAGCCTTCAGCAAAAATTAATTTCATATCATATATTATTAGATTACATGGTTCTATGCAGCAAAGCCACGATTTTTTCGTTTGGTGTATGCAGTGTATTGACGGAAAAGCTCTTTGGATTATAAGGCCGGTAAAGATTTTCATCAGTTACCGAGAACAGGCCTACGGTAGGTGTTCCGCTGGCGCTGGCCAAATGCATCACTCCATTGTCGGCCGCAATAAACAATTGTGTATTTGCGATAAAAGCACCCATTTCCCGAATGTCCGTACTGTAAAAATGAGGTATGGAAAAATTCAGCTTGGAGGTATTTTCAACGGGCAAAAGTTCCACAATGTGATGGTCAGGAAATGACTGTTTTAAACTGCTGTGGAAATCATGCCACCATTCTTCTGAGTAACACTTGTCTCCGGTAGCATTGGTAAAAAGGCAGATGACGGGCTTTCCGGCTGGTATGATGGAAAATAGATTTTTCTTTCCGGTTGCAATTTCCGCAGCGTCCAGCTTCAGATCCAGGAAGGGCGGCTCATTTTCAGGGACCGGCATTCCCAACTGTGATAAGTACTGCCTTAAATTATATACAGGATGTTTAGCAGAATGTTGATAGTCACTAATTTTCTCCACATATTTTTCATCGTATTCCCCGAACAGTTTATATTCGGCACGCGCGAATGAAGTAGACAGCCTTCCCGAGGATGAACCAAAATTCGCATTAATCACCAGGTCATATTTTCTTGCCCGAAGTGATGCCCAACCGCCCAGATATTTAAAAATATTACTGAATGGCTTTTTGGGAAGCTGAATGATCTTATCGATATTTTTATAGTTCTTGTAGATAACTGGAGTGATCTGGCCCTTTACAAAGAGGTCGATCTTACTGTCGGGAAACGTATTGATTACTTCCTGCACCAAAGGGCTGAGAAGAAGTAAATTGCCGAGTCTGTGATTGGGACGTGATATTAGAATTCTTTTGATTTTAAGATCATTTTTCTTTATCTTTTCAAAATTGGTTTTGCCAATATTTTCTGTCAGCCTTCTCATCAATGACCTCCTGATAGCATTTACTTTTTTGGGTATTTTCATTAAAAAAAATATTTAACAATAATAGAGATATTTAATGATAAACCATTTATCAAAAGAACGCAATGTGGTATAAAATCCATAATAAATACCTATTATGACAATAGAAATTATCACAAAAATTTTACCCTTAAACTCAGCTTAATAAGTTAAATCTCCATAAAATGAAAAATCCACATTACATAAAGCAATATGGATTTTATAAACTTTGCAAGCTATTATTTAAAGTGATAAGACACCTAAATCATTGCCCAACAGAATTATGTATGGAATTATTTCAAATCGAACCGGTCCAGATTCATTACTTTCACCCACGCAGAAACAAAATCGGTGACAAATTTTTCCTGCGCATCGAAACTTGCATAAACCTCAGCGATAGCCCTGAGTTCAGAATTTGATCCGAACACAAGATCCGCACGGGTAGCCGTCCATTTTTTCTCACCGGTCTTCCGGTCTGTTCCTTCATAAAGCTCATTGTCGTCGGAAACAGCTTTCCAATGGGTACTCATATCCAACAGATTAACAAAAAAATCATTGGTAAGAACGCCTGGCTGCTTCGTAAAAATACCATGCTGTGAATGATCATAATTAGCCTGCAAAGACCTCATCCCTCCGATCAGCACAGTCAGCTCGGGAGCGGTAAGGGTTAAAAGCTGTGCTTTATCGATCAGCAATGATTCTGTAGAAACCGAATATTTCTTTTTTAAATAATTTCTGAATCCGTCTGCTGCAGGCTCAAGATATTTCATTGATTCTACATCTGTCTGCTCCTGTGATGCATCTGCTCTTCCGGGCGCAAAAGGAACAACGATATTGTACCCTGCCTCACGAGCCGCTTTTTCTACCGCAGCAGTTCCTGCAAGCACAATAAGATCGGCCAGTGAAACTTTTTTACCTCCGGTTTGAGTTTCGTTAAATTCTTTCTGAATATCCTCTAAAGTTCCCAGAACATTCTGCAGCTGAGCGGGATTGTTCAGCTCCCAGTCTTTTTGAGGAGCCAGCCGGATCCTTGCACCATTCGCACCTCCCCGCTTATCACTTCCTCTGAAAGTTGAAGCCGACGCCCATGCAGTTGACACCAACTCCGAAACACTCAATCCGGAGTTCAGAATTTTTGATTTTAATGCTTCAACATCCGAATTATTGATAAGAACATGGTCTACTTCCGGAATCGGATCCTGCCAGATCAGCTCTTCTACAGGCACTTCCGGTCCCAGATAGCGGGCTTTCGGTCCCATATCCCTGTGCGTCAGTTTAAACCAGGCTCTTGCAAAAGCATCTGCAAAAGCGTCGGGGTTCTCGTAAAACCTTCTTGAAATTTTCTCATATTCAGGGTCAAACCTTAAAGAAAGATCTGTGGTAAGCATTGTTGGCCTGTGCTTTTTCGCAGGGTCAAAAGCATCAGGAATAATCTCTTCTCCGTTTTTAGCTACCCACTGATGTGCTCCGGCCGGGCTTTTCGTAAGTTCCCACTCGTTTTCAAATAGATTTTTAAAGAAATAATTACTCCACTGGGTCGGGGTTTCGGTCCAGGTAACCTCAAGACCGCTGGAAATCGCGTCCGGGCCTTTTCCTGATTTATAAGTACTGTTCCAGCCGAATCCCTGCGCTTCAATCCCCGCTGCTTCCGGCTCTTTTCCTACATGATCTGCCGGTCCGGCTCCATGGGTTTTTCCGAACGTATGTCCTCCCGCAATCAACGCTACTGTTTCTTCATCGTTCATCGCCATCCTTCCGAAAGTATCGCGGATATCTTTCGCTGCGGCAATAGGATCAGGATTTCCGTCAGGCCCTTCCGGATTTACATAAATAAGTCCCATCTGTACGGCTGCCAGAGGTTTTTCAAGATCTCTTGTATGAATATCTCCGTCGGCATCATCGTCGGAAGGCAAAACACCGCGCCCTTCCACAACCCCATCGGAGCCATGCGAATAACGGAGGTCACCGCCGAGCCAGGTTTTCTCTGATCCCCAATACACATCCATATCCGGCTCCCAGACATCTTCACGACCGCCGGCAAAACCGAAAGTCTTAAAGCCCATCGACTCCAGAGCGACATTTCCTGTGAGAATCATAAGATCAGCCCACGAAATATTTCTTCCATACTTTTGCTTGATCGGCCACAGGAGCCTTCTAGCCTTATCCAGGCTCACATTATCGGGCCAGCTGTTCAGTGGCGCAAAACGCTGCTGCCCGGCTCCCGCCCCTCCTCTTCCGTCTCCCACGCGGTACGTTCCTGCGCTATGCCAGGCCATACGGATGAAAAGCGGTCCGTAATGACCGAAGTCGGCAGGCCACCAATCCTGGGAATCGGTCATTAATGCATGAAGATCTTTTTTTACCGCTTCAAGATCAAGGCTTTTGAAAGCTTCTGCATAATCAAAATCAGGATCCATCGGGTTTGAGAGCGAAGAATGCTGACGAAGAATATCAACCCTCAACTGGTCCGGCCACCAGTCGGAATTTTTGGTTCCGCCGCCGGCAACGTTTTCTTTTTTCATGCTTCCGTTATGAAACGGACATTTACTGATGTCGTTAGAATCTTTTTCCATTGGAGTTTAATTTTTTATGTTGATTACAAATTTTTATTTACAGCAAACTTACACCAGTTAAAACATAAATACAATCTATCAAAAATATTTAATCAATAGTTAAAAACAATAATAAAACAATCAAGTGCTTTCTCTGAAATAGTAAATTATGATCCATTTAAATTAATAAAAATTGCAATAGACTGAAATACAACTTTAAACTTTCATACTATTTAGAACTATTCCAATATATGACTGAGGTCATCATTTAAAAATTTTATCTATTTTTATAGTACATAAAAGCATTTGATTATGAAAAAAGTTCTGATTGTGATCCTTGTTGCATTCATCATTATCCAGTTTTTTCCTATTGATAAGACCAACCCCGCACCGACGCCGGGTATGGATTTTCTGAACATAAAAAATACACCGCCTGAAACAGCTGCCCTGATAAAAACTTCATGCTATGACTGCCATTCCAGCGAAACACAATATCCATGGTATTCTAATGTAGCTCCAGCGTCATGGATCATGAAAAACCACATCGATGAAGGAAGGAAAGAACTTAATTTTTCCACATTCGCCGTTTATCCGCCGAAAGATCAGGCACACAAATTGCAGGAATGTATGGAAACGATTCAAAAGAAAGAAATGCCCCTGGAGTCTTATTTTATAGGACATCAGAATGCAAAATTGAGTGATGATCAGAGAAAGATCTTAATAGATTATTTTAAAAGAGAGAAAACCGAAACGGAAAGAAAAATGTTTTATTAAATCTTACACATCATGGAAGAACACTGGCAAAACAAACACATTGTATTTTTTGACGGCGACTGCGGGGTATGCAATTTCTGGGTACAGTGGATTCTCGAAAGAGATAAAAAGAACCAGTTTCTGTTTGCCTCGCTGCAATCGGAATTTGGTCAGAAATTTTTATCCGAACGAGGTTTAAATACCAAAGTTTTCAACACAATGTACCTCTGGAAACCCGGACATTATTACCTTGAAAAATCCCGGGCCGTATTAAAGATTGCCAACCTTCTGGGAGGTATTTATAAACTTTCGGCTATTGGGAAAATTATTCCTTCATCATTAAGCGATAAAGCCTATGATCTCATCTCGAAAAACAGGATGAAGATCGCCAACCAGAAGTGTTATCTGCCGACTCCGCATCAGAGGGCAAAGTTTATTGAAGTTTAAAGAAAGATCAGATTCATCAAAAAAAGAGTGCCTCACATGGAAGCAGTCTTTTTTAATGGTTATTACTGATTTAGTGACCATACGGAGTACGAATTTGGAGCACACTGAATTTTAACCCATTTGTCCGACTGTGTCGTAGGATACCATCCTGAGCTTCCCGTAAAATCTTTGATCTGCTGGCTGGCCCAATTGGTCTGGATCCACCGCTCCTGCCAGCTTGATGAATTGTTGATATACACCACCAACCCCGGATTCCCGTTGTAGCCGTTTCTTCGTGCAATATATTCATCATTATCGGTATAAAGAATGGAAGTCGTACCGGTAGCCTTATTGTTGTGGATCCAGATGAGGTTATTCAGCCTTTCTTTGTTCAGCCATTCTTCGTAATCCCTGTAAAAAACGGTGGGATAGCCTTCATGAGTCAAAATATAAGCATAAGCCAGCATTTTGTTGTAAATGATATCGGTATCGTGATTTGCCACGAACGTCACCGCTTTATAAGGATTCCTCTTCCACATCATATCATCATTGAGGACGTTTAAATTGCCATTATCAAACGCCTCATCCATCTTGTAGTAGGCTGCAAAATCGAAAACCGAACTGTTGGCGTTATTCGCCCACCACTCCAGCGTATTGACATTGGAATCCCAAAGCTCACCTACTGAAAATCCGCCCACACTGGAGTTCCAGGCATTTACCACCCAAGGCCCGAATCCTTTAACGTAATCAAACCGCCAGCCATCAAACTTCATCACATTCTTATAGTATTTTGCCACAGAATCGTCTCTTCCCCAAAGCCAGTCCTGCACATAAGGATTGGCATGGCACAGGTCGGGGTAGCCTCCGAAGGAGCCTTCGTCATTATTGCCGTAAGCATTTTTATAAAAATCGTTATAGCTTCTGGGAAACTTTCCCGAAGCGACTCCCGAGAAGTTCGTCCAGGTATTGGAACCTACATAAGGATTGTACTCCGACTGCCCGCCGCTGTTGTGATTGATTACGATGTCCGCATAAACCTGCATATTTTCTGCATGTGCTTTTGTGATCAGCGCTTCAAGTTCTGCCCGGGAACCAAAACGAGTTTCAACGCTTCCGTTTTGATTATAATTTCCGAAATCGTAATAATCGGTAGGGTCGTATCCCATTGAAAAAGGCCCGTTCTGAGCTTTCGAGGCAGGAGGCAGCCAGACCGCTCCTATACCTGCATTGGACCAGTCGGTGAGTTTTCCTTTCACAGTATTCCACCAGTTTCCTCCATCTGGAACATCCCAGTAGAATCCCTGCATGAGAACACTTCCTCCCGGCCCTGCAACGAATTTTGCATAAGGAGAAGTTCCGTTACTGAAAGGCCGCCCGTCATGACGGGTGACATTGATGATTTTACTATGGACTTCCGGATTCTGTGAAGTTTCTTTAATTATCTCATCATTATCCTGACATGAGTTGACAAGACTCAAAGCAGGTAATAAAAGCAGTAAGTGTATTTTTTTCATATTTAAAATTTTAATTATTAATGCATTACCTAAATTACACTTTTATTAAAACAACATCTGCAAATAGTGATATATTTTTTATTTTTAACATTAAAAAAATAATTTTACGCTTCATTAAAAAATCATAAACTTTAAAGATTTTCAGTACAATTTTTCCATTAATCCATATATTTGCATATTATGGAATACAATACCCAAAAAACCCAGCTTCATCTGCCGGAATATGGCAGAATCATCCAACAGTTGGTTGAGCGTTGCAAAGAGCTTTCTTCAAAAGAGGAGAGAAGCGAAATGGCAATGGCAATCATCGATTTTATGGGTCAGAGAAACCCGCAGCTCCGCGACGAAGAAAACTACAAGCATAAACTTTGGGATCACTTGTTCATTCTTGCTGATTACGATCTTGATGTAGACTCACCATACCCTTTTCCGACCAGGGAAGAACTGGCTGAAAAACCCAAAAGAATGGAATACCCGAAACTTCAGGGAGATTTCAAATTTTACGGGAAAAGTATTCTTCAATTAATCGAAAAAGCAATAGAGCTGGAACAGGGAGACGAAAAAGAAGCCCTGATCGAAGTGATTGCCAACAACATGAAGAAATCTTACAACGTATACAATAAAGAGCACGTAACGGATGACGTAATTTTCCGTCACCTGAAAGAGCTTTCCGAAAACAGGCTCGATCTCACGGGGATCGATACGCTTGAAAAGAGTAAAATCTATTATACGAGCAATAACAACAACCGGAACAACAATAACCGAAACCAGTCTAACAACAGAAATCAATCCAATAACAATAACAACAAAAGAAGACACAATAACAACAATCATAAAAACAGGAAGTAGACATGAGTGGAACATTTCAAATAAGAGGAGGAAAGAGACTGCAAGGTGAAATCACTCCACAGGGAGCAAAAAATGAAGCTCTACAGATTCTGTGTGCCGTTTTATTAACCGATGAGGAAGTAAGGATCAAAAACATTCCGGATATCCACGACGTTAATCGATTAATTGAAATTTTGGGAGACTTCGGGGTAAAGGTAACCAAAAACGCACACGGAGATTATACTTTCAAAGCAGACCAGGTAAATTTCGACTATATAAAATCTTCCGAATTTAAAAAAGACGGCGCTAAACTGAGAGGTTCTATCATGCTGATGGGCCCAATGCTCGCAAGATACGGTGAAGCCTACATGCCGACTCCGGGAGGTGACAAAATCGGAAGAAGAAGGCTGGACACTCATTTCCAGGGACTTGTAGAACTTGGCGCTGAGTTTCATTATGATGAAGAAGAATTCTTTTATTCTTTAAAAGCGAAAGAGCTAAACGGGAAGTTTATTTTGCTTGAAGAAGCATCCGTGACGGGCACCGCAAACATTGTTATGGCCGCAGCTCTGGCAAAAGGCAAAACCAGAATTTACAATGCCGCATGCGAGCCTTATCTTCAGCAGCTTTGTAAGATGCTGAACAGAATGGGAGCCAATATTTCAGGGATCGGTTCTAATCTACTGACCATCGAAGGTGTGGAATATCTGCACGGTACAGAGCACACCATGCTTCCCGACATGGTGGAGATCGGCTCATGGATCGGTCTTGCCGCCATGACAAAATCCGAAATCACCATTAAAAATGTAAACTGGAACCAGCTCGGCGTCATCCCAAACACATTCAGAAAACTTGGAATACAGCTTGAGCAGAGTAACGATGATATTTTTATTCCGGCTCAGGAAAATTATAAAATCCAGAAATTTATCGATGGATCCATCCTGACGATTTCCGATGCGCCGTGGCCCGGATTTACGCCCGACCTGCTTTCCATCATCCTGGTGGTAGCGACCCAGGCTAAAGGAAGCCTTCTGGTACATCAGAAAATGTTTGAATCAAGATTATTTTTTGTGGATAAACTAATTGATATGGGTGCTCAGATTATTCTTTGCGATCCGCACCGAGCTACCGTCATCGGATTGAACCAGGAAGCTCCTCTAAGAGGTACCACCATGGTTTCTCCGGATATCAGGGCGGGTAATGCTCTTCTCATTGCCGCGCTTTCTGCAGAAGGAAAATCAATCATTCACAATATTGAGCAGATTGACCGGGGGTACGAAAATATCGATGGACGACTGAAAGCAATCGGTGCCGATATCGAGAGAATTTAATACAGCATTAATATTCCATCCAAAAATAAATACAAGCGTTCGGTTTTCACTGAACGCTTGTTGTAATTAAAAACGATATGAACCATCCTTAAGTGTACTTTCTGCAGACGTATTCTACAGTGGTACTCAGAAGTTTATTTTTATTCAGATACAATTCAAGCTCTTTAAAATCATCTGAATTTACATTAATATAAAGCTGCACAGAACCAAAGCTACGCCCATTCACATATTCCACATTAGCCGACAACACCTTGTGACAAATCCCGAACTGATGGTAAATAGTGTTCATGAGATGCTCAAACTTCATTTTTCCGTTCAGCTCAATTTCCAGGATCAATTCTTTTTTGGGCAAATTCATTGCATTATGTAGGATCTGCCGATTCGGGTTTGGGGTTATCATAGGTAAACTTTGTTAGGTTTAAAACGAATTGCTCATTGTTCTTTTCTCATTAAAACTTACCACAAAAATATAAAAAATTATTAGTCTACCAAATTAGTAGGATAATAATTTAAAAAAAATCAAAAAAAAAAAGCAGATCCTTTTGAATCTGCTTATCTTTTGGACATTATAAAAGATCATTTATTTCAATTCCCGCACCCGTACAACCTTTTCGGAAGCAGCCAGTCCGTTAGGATTGCAGCCCGGCTGGCCTTCGGGAACCTCCAGGTTTTTCTTCTGATAAAAATCTTTCCAGAAAGTATTCGTTTCTCCGGTCGCAGGATCGATAAAAGTCATGGGCTCAAGGCCGAAAATGTGATCTTTCCGGAACGCTCTTTCAATAAAATCCGAACAGTAATAAGCATTTTCATCCAAAATATAATTGAAGTTATAAGGTTTACCCAGCATTGAATTTGCCTTTTGAATAGCCGCCGGAACCGCCGCTTTATACTGAGGTTTTAGCTGGTAAACGAATACTTTCTGCCCGTCATCAGCCTGTTCTTTAAGAAAATCTTTAAGCTTTTGCTTTTGGGAGCCGCCTTTGGGAGCCGCATGCAAAACATAAAATTGACTCCCCGACTTTTGTAAAATTCCGATATGATCGAAAGAAGCATTTTCCTGTTTTTGTGTAACGTTATTGATTGCCCCTGAAAGCCCGGAATCTTTTGCCGTGACAAAAAGCAGATCGCCGTTTTCCAGCCCGGAAAATTTTGAAATTCCACAACTCACAATACCGCACAAGATATAAAAGGCAGCAAAAATTACAAATACAATTTTACTTTTTAAAATGTTCTTCATAACAATCAATCCATTCCTGAACACTCATTTTCGTACACAGCTCAGCCAGCAACTGTATCGGAATCTCATCCGGTTTTTTGAAACGCACACACGATTTCCCCATATCGAGTTTTCTTTTGGAATATTTGGGAAACTCCTCTACAAACCAATTCAGCAATTCAGGTTTTGCATACATTCCCATGTGATACAAGGCAATAAAGTTCTTCTGAGAAGCAATACTTATAAAAGGCAACGGCGTCCCCGGTGCACAATGGTAACCGGCGGGATAGGTTTCCAGCGGAATGCCCCAGCCGATCATTCCGTAGCTGCTGCCCTGGGAAAAGCCTTCAGGTAAATTATCATTGATCGTATCAAAAAGTTTTCTGAAAATCGCCTGCCTTTCTTCAGGGATCCGGGAAATATAATCTTCTATGGAAACGGATTGTATCTGCATTTTAAATTTTAATGATTAACGAAAATAATAAAATTTTCACGAAAACTACGCCTTAAAATTGAAACAAACCTTTTACATTTTATCAATGGTTAATACCTTTCTGTGAATTGATTATTCAAGTTAAAATTATAAAGACAACCATTCCCTAATCTATACACAATATTGCATTAAGAATCTGTAAACGAAAACTATATACACAACATTTTTTTTATATTTGTAACCTAAAAAAATATAAATGACTAAAAAAATTACTTTCTTGAGTATCCTCATGATATGTTGTGGATACTTTCAAGCCCAGGTTCCCGGAACTCTTGATTCTACCTTTGGAATTTCAGGGAAAATCACATCCAATTATTTTTCAACGCAAATGATTTTTGACACCGCCACTCAACCGGACGGGAAAATTATTGCTGTAGGAGCCGCTACGGTAGGTTCTTCCAATAATAATACTTTCTATGCGGCGAGATTTAATGCTAACGGAGCGATTGATACGACCTTTGGGTCAAATGGGTATTTTAATCTAGACATGAGCGGTCTCGGATATAATAACTTTGCCAGAACCGTTGAATTACAACCAGATGGAAAAATAGTTTTAGGAGGTGCTGTTGCACAATACATCAATGGAGACAATTATTATTTTGGGGTACTTAGATTAAATGGAAACGGAACTGTAGATACCACCTTCGGAAACCAGGGAAAAAGTATTTTTTCAATGAGTTCTTCCAGTTCTACGACCAATCAGATCAAAGATATCGCTCTCCAAGCTGATGGAAAAATAATTGTAGCAGGAACGTACTATAACAGTCCCTCAACGGATTTTGCCGTTGCAAGGCTTAATACCGACGGATCATTAGATTCCGATTTCAGCAATGACGGGAAGGTCCTCATAGGTTTTACTTACAATTCTACCGTTAATTATGATGAAGCGCACAGGATAAAAATTCTAAGTGATTCCAGAATCCTTATTGGTGGCGAAACCTCTTTCAATGATGGCGCATGGTGTATACTGCAGCCGGACGGATCACTCGACTCTTCTTTTGGAACTGGAGGAAAAAAGACATTCGCCACAGATAATAATTTTGATTTTGGAACCGTCTATTTCCTTCCTGATAATTCAGTTCTTTTAGGAGGCTACTATTCCGGGAACAATGATGATGCGGCACTGTATAAAATATCCTTAGATGGGACATTGGATACAACATTCGGAAATAGCGGTAAAGCCATCGTCGATGTTGATAATTCCAGTTCGGATGGCGGTATTGTCGACCTTGATATTGATAGTACAGGGAAAATATATGCAGTGGGCAAAACTTTGACGGGAGGTACTTCTTATTTTTATCTTCTCAATTTCAATAGCAACGGTACGCTGAATACAGATTTCAGTTATGACGGAAAAGTTTTAGTAAATTTTGGAGCCAATTCAAACTACGGCAATTCTGTTTCTGTGCAGCCCAACGGAAAAGTACTGCTTGCAGGGTATTACAATTACCCTTATACAGGATCATTGGCGAGATTCAACAACCAACCCTATTTAAGTACGACGGAAACAGCAGAAAAAAATACATTTACCCTATATCCCAATCCCACAGCAGACTTTTTTATGATTTCGAAATCTGAAATAAGTAATAAAAATCAAAAAGTTGAAATAGCGGATGAAGCCGGTAGAATTATAAAAACGGTATTTATCAATGCTGACAACCCGCAAGTAGAGGTGTCGGATTTAAAAACGGGAGTTTACTATGTACACTTAAATAAGATTACCAAAAAACTGATTATAAAATAGTTGTCATTAAATCTCTATAACATTATGGCGTTCTTTGCGGAGCGCCATATTTTTGCTTCATAAACAACCTTAAACTTCACTCAAACTGAACAGATATTTATAAAATCCTCTTCTTTCCGATCCTTAATTTTAATATTGCCGAATTAAATCTTATTTTTGCCATACAAATTTTTTGAACAATGCCGAATATTTCAAACAGAGCACTGCACATGCCGCCTTCGCCGGTAAGAAAACTGGTTCCTTTTGCCCTTGCAGCCAAACAGAGGGGAATAAAAGTCTATCATTTGAACATCGGGCAGCCCGATATCGAAACTCCGGAAACGGCACTGAATGCTTTAAAGAATATTGATCTGAAAGTCCTGGAATATGCGCTTTCTGAAGGTAACCTGGACTACAGGAAAGCGTTGACCGAATATTACCATTCATTAGGTTTTAATGATCTTACTACAGACAATTTTATCGTGACCAACGGAGGTTCCGAAGCTTTGAATTTCGCCATTTCCACCCTGTGTGATGATGGAGACGAGGTGATTATTCCTGAACCTTATTACGCCAATTACAACGGGTTCACGAGTACTTTCAATGTAAATGTCGTAGCGGTTCCTTCGACCATTGATACAGGCTTTGCCCTTCCGCCGATCGAAGAATTTGAGAAAAAAATTACCGAAAAGACAAGAGCAATCGTCATCTGTAATCCGGGCAACCCGACCGGATACCTTTATACCCGCGAGGAGCTTCAGAAGCTGGCAGAGATTGCCCTGAAATATGACATTGTGGTGATTTCAGATGAAGTTTACAGAGAATATGTATACGACGGAAAACAGCAGATCTCTATGCTGGCTTTTCCTGAGCTTGCGGAAAACTGCATCATTATCGATTCAGAATCAAAGCGTTACTCAATGTGTGGAGTAAGAATCGGATGCATGATTACCCGTTCTAAAAAAATCCATGATGCGGCCATGCTTTTTGCACAGGCAAGACTAAGTCCGGTTCTTTTAGGCCAGATCGCTGCAACAGCCGCCCATCAGGACGATCAGGCTTACATCAGAGCGGTTAGGGAAGAATATACACACCGAAGAAACATTCTGGTGGACCTTTTGAATGCTATCCCTGGAGTAATTTGCCCGAAACCGAAAGGGGCCTTCTACTGTGTTGCTGAACTTCCTGTAGATGATACAGAGAAATTTGCACAATGGCTTCTTGAAAAATACTCGAATCAGAATGAAACGATTATGGTAGCGCCAGCCGGAGGATTCTACAGCAATCCTAAGCTTGGCAAAAAACAGGTAAGAATTGCATACGTTTTAAAAGAAGAAGATCTGAAAAGAAGTGCCGCGATCCTGAAAGATGCGCTTCAACAATACAAAATAGAATTCAGTCTTTAAGCTGAAAAAAGAATAATAATCTGTCAGCAATAAATTTGGTGGAGATATTCTTTCCGCACTTTTATTGCTGATATTTTATTTTAAATTAGATAAACGAATTTGTTTAAATAATACTAATGCAAGAAAATTTTTCATTAAAACTCTATAACACATTCGGTGTTGATGCCAAGGCCAGATACTTTAAAGAAGTTCATTCCACAGAAGAATTAATTGAAGCACTGAACTATTCAAAAACAGGCACTTTACCATTACTTTTCCTGGGCGGAGGAAGCAATATTTTACTGACAAAAGATTTCAACGGGCTGACCATTCAGCTTAATCTCAAAGGTATTCACGAAGATTTCATCAATGACAATGAAGTATTGGTAACCTCAAAAGCCGGTGAAAACTGGCATGAGTTTGTTGTATTCTGCCTGAATAAAAACTATGGCGGACTGGAAAATCTTTCTCTGATTCCTGGAAATGTAGGAACATCGCCGATGCAGAATATCGGAGCGTACGGCACTGAAATAAAAGATACTTTCGTGAACTGCACCGTTCTTAATCTTGAAAACCTTCAACTGGAAACGTTCAATCTGGAGCAATGCAGATTCGGATACAGGGATTCTTTTTTCAAGCAGGAAGGAAAAGGGAAATATGTGATTTTAGAAGTTACTTTCAAATTAACGAGAAAAGATCATCATATTAAAACAGAATATGGCGCCATAACGTCTGAACTGGAAAATTTAGGTATAGAAAACCCAACCATTCAGGATATTTCCAAAGCAGTTATCAGCATCAGGAAAAGCAAACTTCCCGATCCCAAAGAAATCGGAAATGCAGGAAGCTTTTTTAAAAACCCGACCATTCTTTTGACTCAGTTTGAAGAATTGCAGCAACAATTTGAAAACATCCCGGGATACGCCAATGGAGACTTCGTAAAAGTTCCGGCAGGCTGGCTGATCGAACAATGCGGCTGGAAGGGAAAACAGATCGGAAATGTTGCCTCTCACAAATTACAGGCACTGGTTATCATCAATGCAACAGGTGAAGCGACAGGGCAGGAGATTTTTGATTTTTCCACAAAAATCATTGATTCTGTACATGAAAAATTTGGTATTGAGCTTGAAAGAGAAGTAAATATTATTTAAAATAAACAGAAAAAACTTTGTCAAAGATCTGAACTTTGACAAAGTTATCATAAAAACACATAGAAAACATGAAAATAGCTATTCTCGGAGCCGGAAAAATGGGCTTATCCTTTTCTAAATCATTTTTAAAATATGAACTGATCAAGCCGGAAAACCTCCATTTGATTACCAGAAATGAATCCAGATTTCCCGAGATTTCGCAAGAATTTCCCAAGTCAAAAGTTTCAACTTTTGATCAGCTCAGTACTATTGATGCAGATCTGATCATCGTCGCCGTAAAACCACAAGATTTCCGGCATCTCTCGGAAAACTTCCGGCTGCAGCTGAAGGAAAATCAAATGGTTTTATCCATCATGGCAGGAATTAAAATTCAAAAAATTCAAAAACTATTAAATCATCCTCTGGTTGTAAGAGCAATGCCTAATTCCCCTACTCTTCTCGGAATGGGGATTACCGGCTATACTTCCGCAGAAGGAGTCTCTTTCAGTCAGCTCATCAATATCGAAAGATTACTTAACTCCACCGGAAGATCGGTCTATCTTGAAAATGAAGAGCTTTTGGACAGCGTTACAGCCCTCTCCGGAAGCGGACCTGCTTATTTTTATTATATTGTGGATGCCATGATCAAAGCAGGCATTGATATGGGAATCGATGAAAATTTATCAAAACTTTTCGTGCAACAAACCATGTTGGGGGCCTATCATCTGATTAATAATTCAGATAAAAGCCTGGAGGAACTGATTAAAGATGTCGCATCAAAAGGCGGGACAACAGAAGCTGCACTTAAAACATTTAACGAAAACAACCTGAAAGAAATCCTGAAATACGGAATTCTGGATGCTGAAAAACGCGCAAAAGAACTGAACGGATAATTTACCGGCTATCGTAAAATTTTATAAGATTTCTTTAACATCAATTGCATTTCTTTTCATTTCAAAAGCCTTAAATTTGTATGTTAAATCAATTGAATGAAATACGTTTTACTTACGCTCATTTCAGCAATGCTGCTGTCGATATCATGGCCCACTTACGGGGTTCCGTTTTTTATATTCTTTGCCCTCGTTCCTCTTTTGATGATGGAGCACGGTGTTTCAAAATTTTCAGAATATAAGAGAAAAAGCTGGGTGGTTTTCGGGCTTTCCTATATATGCTTTGTCATCTGGAACGTTGTAACGACCGGATGGTTGTACGGAGCTAAAAACCCGGATGGAAGTCACTCGATATTAGCGGTTGTATTCCCGGTACTGGTTAATTCCTTTCTCTATTCTTTGGTATTTCAATGTTATCACTGGTATAAAAATGCCCAGGGAACGTATTGGGGATTAGCGTTTTTCATTGCCATCTGGATGAGTTTTGAAAAATTTCATCTTAATTGGGAGTTTACATGGCCGTGGCTGAATCTGGGAAATGCATTTTCAGATTATCCCAAACTGATTCAGTGGTATGACACGCTGGGTGCTACCGGTGGGAGCTTCTGGATATTATTAATTAATGTCCTGATATTTTATACTTTAAGAATCTGGCAGGCCGGAAGGAAAAGAAAAGATCTGATCAAAAACACATCGATCGTAGCCGCTTTGATTGTTATTCCGATGATTATTTCCATTATTAAATTTAATAATTTTAATGAAAAACCAATCGGAAGCGTAAACGTTCTCATGCTACAGCCCGACCTTGACCCTTATGCCGAAAAGTATTCCAAAGACAGCCTAGCCATTGAAAGTGATCTTCTCGAACTGGCAGAAAAAAATTCAAAAGGAAAAATAGATTATTACATCGCCCCTGAAACTGCTCTTCCAGGAAGAGGCTCAATTTCCGAGCGCTCTTTTGAAAAAAGTGTTATTTTAAATAACCTTAAAACATTTTTAACAAAACATCCAGGTTCTGTATTCGCAACAGGAATTTCTTCTCATAAATTTTATACCTCCAAAGAAAATCTTCCGGTGGAAGCTTATCAACTTAACCCCGGTCTCTGGGTAGAAAGCTTCAATTCGGCTGTTCAGGTCATTCCCAACCATAAAGTAGAGGTCTATCATAAAGGAAAACTGGTTCCGGGAGTCGAAATTTTTCCGTACATGAATTATCTTAAACCTATTCTGGGAGACGCTATGCTGAACCTGGGAGGAACAGTTGCTTCACTCGGAACCGATAAAGAAAGAACCGCTTTTTCAAATCCTTTCAACAAAGGCAAGATGGCTCCCATCATCTGCTATGAGAGCATTTATGGTGAATTCACAGGCGATTATGTAAAAAAAGGGGCTAACTTCCTCGGAATTATGACCAATGATTCCTGGTGGGGTGTTTCGGAAGGGCACAGACAGCTTTTATCATACGCCAGACTGCGTGCCATCGAAACCAGAAGAGAGATTGCAAGGGCTGCAAATAGCGGAATTTCCGCACATATTAACGCGAAAGGAGAAATCATTGAAGATACTTTTTACGGAGATAAAACGGCCTTATTTGCAAAAGTGAATCTCTATGATCAACTTACTTTTTATACAAAAGCCGGAGATTTACTTTCCCGTTTTTCGATTTTTGCATTGGGCTTTCTCCTGTTTTATTTTTTGATTAAAAGGTTTCAGGCTAAAACACAAAAAAGCTAGAGAGACAGGAAGTTGGACGCGAAAAAACCGAATTTAAAACAGGAAAGAATATTTAATTTATTTACAAATAATTTCCTAAAAGATTTGTCTATCTAAAAAATTCTTCGTTATTTTGCACTCTCAAATATTATAGTACAAATAAGAACATCGAGATATGTCAAGAATTTGCCAAATAACAGGAAAGCGTGCAATGGTTGGTAACAACGTTTCTCACGCTAATAACAAAACGAAGCGTCGTTTTGAAATTAACTTATTGGAGAAGAAGTTTTACCTTCCGGAGCAAGATAAGCACGTAACACTGAAAGTATCAGCTCATGGATTGAGAGTGATTAACAAGATTGGAATCGAGGAGGCTCTTGAAAGAGCTGTAAGAAACGGATTGATTAAAAAGTAATTGAATCATGGCAAAAAAAGGAAACAGAGTTCAAGTAATCCTTGAATGTACAGAGCATAAAGAAAGCGGTATGCCAGGAATGTCCAGATACATTTCTACAAAAAACAAAAAGAACACCACAGAAAGATTGGAATTGAAAAAATACAATCCTGTTCTTAAGAAAGTAACCGTTCACAAAGAAATCAAGTAATTATTAAAATATAATTTACCATGGCAAAGAAAGTAGTAGCAACCCTACAAAGCGGTCAGTCTAAAAAGATGACTAAAGTGGTGAAAATGGTGAAGTCTTCTAAATCAGGAGCTTACGTTTTCGAAGAAAAAGTAATGAATGCAGACGAAGTAGACGGTTATTTGAAAAAATAATCTACACTTTATTTACAATATAAAAAAACTACTCAGCTTTTGGGTAGTTTTTTTGTTATCTTTGCTTTAATCTAGCTGGAAATCAGAAGCCGGAGGCTGGAAACGGTACGAAACTGTAGAACTTCAGACTTCCATCATCCAGCTTCTATCTTTAATTATAAATTCCGTATTCATAAAGATGAGTTGGTTTAAAAAAATTTTTAAAAAAGAAGAAAAAGAAACCTTAGATAAAGGATTGGAAAAATCCAGCCAGGGTTTTTTCGAAAAAATGACTAAAGCCGTGGTCGGTAAAAGCAAAGTAGACGACGAGGTTCTGGATGACCTTGAAGAAATACTTATCGCTTCCGACGTCGGCGCATCTACAACCATCAAAATCATTGAGAGAATTGAAGAACGTGTTGCCAGAGATAAATACGTAAGTGTAAATGAATTGGATAAAATTCTTCGTGAAGAAATTTCAGGGCTTCTCCTGGAAAACCCTCATGCCGGAACCGGAAATATAGATACGTCCAAAAAGCCTTACGTCATTATGGTAGTAGGGGTAAATGGGGTCGGAAAAACCACCACTATAGGAAAACTGGCTCATCAGTTTACTTCAGAAGGTAAGAAAG
>JBMDXW010000189.1:0-4867 GCA_048594965.1 Chryseobacterium sp. | reverse complement strand
CGATCTTGATGAACTTGAGCAAACTTTGCTGAACACAGAAAGTGAAAATAATGTGGTTGAAGAGCCTGAGCCAGGCTTAGAATTCAAGTTTGAGAAAGATAAATTCAAATTTAAAGATTCTGCTCCTAAGAATCTGAGAATTGGTGGTAAAACCTTATCACAGGAGGAAATCGTAAAAGATAAAGATCTATTGCAGAAAATTATCAAAACAACTCACATCGAAAAAATTAAATAAGTTATGGCAGACGAATTAGAACCATGTTTTGGTGATATTACCGTTGAAAACATCAACAATTGTCCGAACGACGAGATTGTGGCCGGTATGGCAACAAAATTATATTATATTCTGGAACCGCACCTGGCTACTTTTACAAAGCCTCCGAAAACTGGCTCTTACGAGGACCGCGCGACTATTCCTTCGACAGGATTAGTGTCTGAAACGGGTAAAGGATGGAAGAAGATTGATGTTCTAGTCAATAAAAACCAATTGCAGAACCTGACAGTAGGTAGCCGTGGTAATAAGAAGCTGAAAGGTCAGCTGGATGTTTTTATTCCAGGTTTTAAGAAGAAGCTGGTGGGTTTCCAGAATACGCATCTCAATACACGTTTAATTTTCGGAATGCCGGATTCTTCGGGTCAGATGTGGATCATTGGAAATAAGGACAACCCATCATTCTTCGAAAATCTTACGCTTGCGTCCGGAGATACCGATGAAGCGGATAGCGGATTGACAGGCCAGATCATGGCCAACACTTCAATATATGCTTACGACGGTGACTTAACAGTAATTGCAGATCCTTCAACTCCGTAATTATGAATGAATATATTATATTGGCGGTTCCGAAAGGCTCACAGGTACGATCAGGAAACGGTACAGTTACCACGATTAATGAAGTTCCGGAGAATGCATTAGACCTTATTGAGGCGGGCGTTACCTGGTTGATGCTTAAACAATCGGCCAAGGAGCCTCTTAAGAAACTTTCTGAAGAAAAGCTTAACAAGCTTATAGCAATGCGTAGGTCTCAAAAATTGACACATGATGTTGCAATTCTTGAAATGGCATTGGCCGAAAAGAAATCCGGTAAGGACAAAAATCCGGAAGCAAACGAAAAAAGCTCAAAGTAATAGTATATTTTTTTAATGGTGTTAAAGCCTTTCTCTATGGAGAGAGGCTTTTTTAATAAAATGAACCGAGAAACTCACAAAAAATTATACGAGCATTACCTGTCCAATGGAGGTGATGCTAAGAAAGTGCAGTTGTACAAATCCTTTAGCATAGCCAATTACGCCAAACTGAAGTACTTTGTAAAGCAGTTGAATATTATAGTTCCAAAAGTTATACCGGAACATCCAATTCCAAAAAAAGAAATATTCAAATCGGTAAAAGAGCGAAAAAGTATATTTTCTGACTTGATATCGAATTATCCTAAGGAGCTTCACAACGCCTTTAAAGATCGATATGATTATTGGCTGAATGCTTGTAGTCTGAAAATCGAATTGAACGAGGTTCATTACTCTGATGAAGATACGGCTTATGAAATTCAGGTAAGACTTTGGGATTGTTTAGAGAAGATGGATCGATGCCAGGAAGCCCTTAAACACTACAAGGAAAATAAAAGGATTCTTGAAACAAAATCCACAGCGGATTTTTCCAAATTATCAGCGATGGATCTTTTAAAAAAAAGAAATTCTACCAGGTCAAATATTACAAAACGTAAAGCAACAATCAAAAATTTGGAAAAATTGCTTCCGAAGCATAGTGATCACAATTACCGGAAGAAATTACATCAAATTAATCTGAAAATAGAGCAATTACGAAAAATTGAAAACGAGCTGGAGATGTTGGAAGATTTGATAAATTAACACAGATCTAGCAAACCACTTTTTATTTAGACTTCATAATATATTCGTAAATATTTATTATATTCTATGGATATACAATTTGAAGAATTCTTGCGAGAATTCATATCTACAAGGCTTTGTAAAAAGTATAATTACTCAGATTTAAGGTTTGTAATCAATGATAACGGAACTTTTGAAGTTTTCGATATTATGAGCGGGAAAAAGCTGTACGGTCGGAGATGATGTCCTTTAAATAGCCTCTACAAGTGGCTATTTTCGTTTTATGGAAGTTGCAAAATTTACCCATAATAACTTATTACAGCGTCTAAAAAATAATTATATAGACGATGAGAATTACCCATTGGTACCAGCTGATATTGAGAAGAAGAATCTTCTTGAGAAAATTTGGTCTTTAAGAGTAAATAATAAGTATCAGCAGCAGGATATCATTTTAATTCTTACACGGTCTAAAGATCGGGGTGGCGAAGGTTTAAGCCGTACGACCGCATACCGAAATTACCAACTTTCTCAACAATTATTCGGCGAACTTGATTTGGTAAATTCTGCTGCAGAAAGTGCTGTTGCAAGATCTACTTTTCATGATCTATACATTCAAGCTTATAAACTCGGGGACTTTAAAACAGCCAATAAAGCATACGAAAATTACGTAAAGTTAATACCTGAGGATAAAAGCGGTGAAATTGATCCTGAAATGCTTAAGGCTTCAGTATATCGACAGGTGCTTCCTCCGGCCGTTAAAAAGATGTTCCGGAAAGCTGCTGAGCGTGGTGTGGTTGACCTTATGTTCCTTAGCGCTGAAGATGTCGAATTCCAAGAAGTAGACAACGAAGAGGAGGAAGAGAATGAGTAGTTTATCATCATACAGAATGCCGGTTGTGAATGTTGCACATAATCTTATGCAGGCGGCGGTTGCTGAAGCTATCAAAGATGGAGTACCTGAAATTGATGTCGAAGCGGCAAGGGGAGCGGGTAAGTCTACCGTTTTAGGAAAGAAAATTAAAACGAATGTCAAGGAAATGCCCAAGTCTACCGGTGTTGTGGTTGGAGAAACGTTCGTCCAGATTAAGACAAGAACATTAGCGTCAACAAAAGAAGGCCTTAAGATGTACGGCCTTCACGAAGATATTCATTATGTTGTTGGTAAATGTGGTAAAAACTATGGCTTTGAAATGCCTTTTCAGGCTCCAGATTCCTGGCAAAATGTTATTCACTTTTTCAATGGTGCCATAGCTGTTTTTGTTTCTTTGGATAATCCCAACTCTGGGCGTGGTCTAAACGCTTCCTGGGTCGTCGGAGATGAAGCAGCATTGCTTGATTACACCAGGCTATTTAATAACGTTCTGACAACGAACCGAACGGTTAAGTCAGAATTTAAGTACGCTAAATCCCTGAATTCAGTAATGTTCGTTTCCTCTGTTGCGATGACGAGGAAAGGTGAATGGTTTACGGGAAGAGATGCACTCAGCCAGAAGCATACGAAAAAATACCGATTTATCAAGGCAAATGCGTTTGTGAATGCTCATAACCTTCGTAAGGGTTGGATTGCGGATATGAAGCGTGAAGCTTTATCTCAGATCATCTTTAATGCTGAGATTATGAATGTAAGGCCCCGCGGTGTACAGGACGGTTTCTATCCCCAACTAAAGCTTAAACATTACTACCAATATCAGGATGATATCGATATGCTCGGAGGAGTTACCGAAGGTTATACCCCATCTTGTAAGTATGATAAAGATCTCGTACGTGGGGTACCTATTGACTTTAACCTAGACTTTGGAGGTAAAATCAACTGCGGTACAGTTTCACAATATCTTAAGTCCCAGCACCAGATAAACTTTATCAAAGAGTTCTTTGCTAAGGCGGCCGATGGAGAGAAGCTCAGTGATCTGGTTAAGAAGTTTATTGATTACTACGAACCTCATAAGGCCACATGTAATGTCGTGAATCTTTATCACGATAGATCCGGATATAAAGAGGAAGCAAACTCTAAGACTACACTCGCTGAAGATGTAGAGAATCTACTACGAAAAGCAGGATGGAAAGTTATCAACCAAACTCCGAACACCAATAACCCCGGGCATATCCTTAAGTATAGATTAATTGAAACTATACTCAGTGAAACTGATCACGAACTTCCAATTGTACGTATCAACCAGGACCGATGCCCGAACCTTATTATCTCAATGGAGAATGCCGAAGTGACTCATAAAGATGGCTTCGAAAAAGATAAGAGTAGTGAGAAGTCGAAGACATTGCCGCAGGAGCACGCCACTCACTTTTCCGATACCTTTGATTACCGACTCTACTGGGGATTCGGATCCGTCATCGATCCGACATACTCATCCTCTTTCCTAATCACCAATCTTTAACTTAACGTCACCCATCAAAGCCCATAAAGGGGCGTTTTTGTGGTATCTACCGAGGTTGAACCGGCCGGATCCTCCATATTTCGGTTTTTCGAAAACGGAAATTGTAGTTTTAACTAAGGCGGCCGTGGGGTTAACGAACAAATTTTGGGATTGAAATGTTAAATTTTGATTCTAAAAAATTGATTTTCAGAATTCTAAAAAAATTATCGTGGGATTACTACCCTTATTTTCTTAAAAATACCGTGTCCTTTTGGTCTTGAAGCTGTTAAAAGACATTTGTTCTGTGGAAAAAACAATGCTTTTGAGTGAAGTTTTGGAAAAAATGAAAGAGGCTCCTTTCAATTTGGAGATGCGGACTTTCAACCGATATAATAAATCGGGAGGCAAAACTGTGATCTACAGAAATGCTGAACTGCTCAGGCCACCGAAAAAAAAAGGATTGATGCGGCTTGCGGATCCGACCCCTTTCAAAAATCCAAACCACTTCGAGAATAGAACCCGTAATATAAAATTGGAAGATGGGGAAATAAAGACGATACATATAATCTTTATCATCCGATTTAATGGCCACCTAGTAATATTTTAAAATGAGTAAAAAGATTACAGATGATATCTGGGCTATCGGTAATAACCGT
>JBMDXW010000188.1:0-5976 GCA_048594965.1 Chryseobacterium sp. | reverse complement strand
AAAACAATACAGCCAATGAGACAGAATTAAAGGAAATTCTTGAAAAGATTGAAGATCAATTCAAGGGGTTTGAAGCCAACATAGAAAGTTATGAGCATCCTCAAAAGGAAGAACTTTTAGAAGTGATTTTTAAACTTGCCTTATCCAATAATCCGTTGGGGAATATTGAGTTAAATAAAAACAATACCATAAACAACCTTTTCAAATTGTTTCAGGGTTTATCGGATCTAGGAATTCAGCAGATCTTAATTTCAGTTTTGCTGCAATTCAGATTTGATGTATTGCAGGGAATAATAGGGAGCGAAGAAAAATATTTCTTCCGTATCGATGAAAATACCATTTCTCTTTTTAAAATGGAAAAACAACTGGAAAACGGCAAAGAAATAGAGGTTGAAGTTGAAAAAGGTCATTGTGCTAAATTCGATATTCCTTCATTGGAAATTTATAATATTTTCTTTAGATATCTGCTGCAAAATGCATTGACAAGTACGGGTATAGGCCTTTTAACCTATCTGATAAAAGATACTTCCAGTTTCGATACCAGTTTAATTGCTAATAGTATTCCTGAGCTGACAGATACAATTTATAATGATAAACAGGGAACAGAGAAAACAGCATTACACTTTCCGAAAGTTGGCGAAAAAGTACTGGATATCAAGCTTAAGACAATGGCTGAAAAGGCTCTGATCAATTATTTAAAAGATGAAATAAACAGACTGACAGCCGAACCCAAAACCCCATCCACAGACCAGCTTCCCATCCGCATTCAGATCGGGAAACCTGATCAGCTGGCCCCTAAAAAAGAGGATGAAACGGATGATCTGGCTGATGAACTGAGCGGTTATGTTCTGTTGAGTACCCGCAGTACATCAATAAATGACCATAATAACTTCGAAAACTGGAAATATCATAACTGGGCCAGAGCAAAACTAAGTACTGAGGATGACAAACTCAGGACTCCTTTTCTTATACCGAGCTATCTGCCGGAACAGAACGATGTACAGCAGCTATTTTTGGAGATCAGTAATGAAAGTGCTTCATTGGTCGCCAACCTTGAAGGATTAAGCCAGGAGGATTTTAGTGCGGAAGGTGGAAAAAAAGATCACGCACCTTCTATTGATTTCTTACTTCCTGATAATGATTATGAAAATAATCCTTATGCATTGCGCTATGGTCATTATTACAATTTTGCAGCATTTGCCGTCATGAATTCCGGGGTTTTGCCGGAACCTTTAAGAGACGGGGATGTTCTGAATCAATTTAAAAAAGATATTACTGACGATATCAGTGATCTTACAAAAACATTCCATTTTTTACGCACAAAAGCGGTAAGCCCGCCTTCTGTTATTATAAAAGATCCTGATGATAAAACAACCCATTATCCTAAAGACTATCCCAAAGAACTGAACCCGCTTTATCACGAGCTATTTGGAGTCAATGAAGATGAAAGTGATAAAGAAGATAAAAAACACGTAGATCTTAAAGCACCTATTATTTTAGGTGAAAAATTTAATAAAGATTTTTCTATAAAAATCAAAAAACCAAAAACCGATTTTTGGGACTGCTATTCTTTTGACTGGGCTGAATTTAATGAAAGAAATACAAAACCTAATAAGTACAAAGTCAGAGATGAGGCCAAGAAGATAGAAGAGTTTTTAGATCCCAGCGTGGCGGATAGTTTCAGGGTAGAGATTGAAATAGTAGAAGATCAGGATTCCCCTATGTCTGTAGGGACTGTTCTGTCCCAAACGGTTAAATATAATAAAGACCATGAAGTAAAACTGAATTTCAAATGGGGAGTTGAAGATTCTTTTATAAATAATACCCTCACACTTTCCCAGGGGAAAATTTATAAAATCTCTTTCTTCAATTTAATTGATGAAAAATATTTTGAAAAAGATAATAATGAAAATCCTTCAGGCGAATGCAGGTTTGATTTGAAAAGAAATTTCATACCGGATAGAGAAGTGCAGGAAAGAGATGGATTGGTAAAAGTTGTTGAAAATGAAGGGACACGTGACGAACGGAGTATTAATTATTACAAAGTTTCCGGTGAATACCTCATTTTCGAAACGGCTTACCAAAATATAAACAGCGATAATCTGAACAAAGAGCTTTGGAAAGCTTTGAGTTTCAGTGAAGAATTGGTTTCTGAAACCATGCAATTGTCTGATTCTGTAAAACTTGTACTCAACAGCAAAAAATATAAAAGCTACAGCAGGATAAAAGTACAGCATCAGAAGTTTGACTGGCAGGGAAGACAGCCTAATATTAACCTTGCAGGACTTGGATCAGATCTTAATCCCAATACGGATGTTGTAGGGGAAAATGACACTTTAACCATAACCAAGGCAATGGAATTGGATGCCTGGTGGAATTCAGAGCGGCCGCATGATACCTCGGTGATATCCTATGCTAAAATTCTGGCTTCAAGAGAGGGCAAGGATAATATCCTGCATGAATACAAGAACATCCTGGACAATCATGCCATGCTCCTGAAATATACCATTACCTTGTATAACAGATATGAATCTCTGGAAGGACATTATGATAAGTAAATGATCACAAGTAAAATAAAATTTGATAACAAAGAAGGGGCCGATAAAAACGGTACTTTCTACCCATGGAAATTTTATCTTAAAAAATCCAGACGGGAAGAGCGACTTCCGGCTCCGTCTGTGCGTTTCTATATCCCGCTTACAGGCTCTATCAAAGAAGCAAACGATACTTCGCAGCTCAATATTGCAGATGTAATGCTGGTCATGGATGATGTCTGGTACAGAGAAGCAGGACTGGCGCAAAAATTTACACTGGGTATAAAAAACACTGAATATAGGATAGAGCCTAAACCCGGATCAGAAGATCCAACTCAAATTAAACAGTATCCGGAAGCCGGATTTGATGTCACGCTAAGTGAAGCCATTACAGAACCCCATGTATCGGTGATTCAGAAAAAAGAGAGCCAGCCAACCGCTATCACTGACAAGAAATTAAAAATTGATAAGGATGTTATTGTGGTAGACGACAAGCATATAACAGGTCCTTTAGGCTTTACTTTCGATTTTGTGGCCACCAATCCAAAAGTGAATTCCACGTCCTTCGTGATTTCAGGAAATGGACTGGCTTCCTACATCAGGAATGATTGTAAAGATAAAAATGATCTGTTTTACCCAATGTTTAAGCTGGCTGTACGAAGTGAAATATCGCCCAGACTCCATACCGTGAATGAGCATCCCACCTTTAGCCAGAAGGAAAAAGAAGAATTTGTCGGGGAAATGACCAGCAAATGGAGTGGTGCCCAATGGGTACAGTTCCTGAAAGCAGTAGACTCTTTTGTTCCTGACCCATGGAGAAACGATGTACGGAAAAAGGGATTTGTAGATATCAGCAATCAGCCTGCATTGAAAGATTTTCAATTGTTGGGAGATGCATTTTTGCAGCATCATAACTGGTACATCATCCTGTCTACCATTGAAAGCAATATCGGAGGCTTACCCGTTGAAAGATACTATGATACGTATAGAATCAGTGAAAACAGCCCGGTTTCGGTGCATGAAAACACCGAGATGAAAGACTTTCCGGAAGGTTATGCGCGGATAATGGTTGTTAGAAAATCAAAAGATTATGAGAACCAGACAAAAAGAACGCATATCTGGGATGAATTGTTTGGTGAAAAGGAAAATGACGAAGAAAAAACAAAAATCAACAATGACAACATCCTGGCCATGCCGATTATTACTGAAAGAATACCCGTGAAATTTAAATCATAAAATTATGAGTGCAAAAGAAGAAATCATTAAGAATCTGACGGTACTGACTGACAATAGCTGTATCAGTAAACTGAATTTTATCTACCATGATATTGTTCACGAATGCCAAATTGAATTCCCTGCCCATTCATGGGAAAAAGCCCGTCTGGCAGGATATACTTTCAAACAGGTTCTCGAGAAGACAAAGGAAAGTACATTCAATCTGCTGCTCTGGATATTAAGGTTTGATTTTGATGAAAATAATCATACCATTTTTATCAGGAAAATTATTTTATCCAGCTTGTGGAGGCCTTCTACAGCAGGCACTTCCCCGCATGAAGATGGGAGAGGGCTGGATATTATTGCCATCCAGCCTAATATTGGAAAAGAAATTGTCTGCAGCACCGTTACAAAAAGCGAACCTGAATATTTTGTAAAACTCAGGACTTATGCAGTAAGCCAGGGGCTGATCACTCAATTTTTTTCACCGTGGACGATGTATTATTACAATAAGGAAGGTAAACTTATTGAAGAGCCCAACAAAGGTATCACAGATAATGAAAAGATTCATTTAAATCATGTCCATTTTACCATTTTAAAATAAATACTAACCATCAAAAATTAATACCTATGAAACCATTAACTTTTTTTATGTCGCTGATCACTATGTTTATATCAGCCGACCTTTTTGGACAAGGAAATTCTGGAAAACCAGAAGCAACACCTACAATACCCCTAATTCCGATAACTGATGTTGAAAAATGGCTCGCCATTTCTCCTATTTTACTATTTCTGTTAATTGTAACTATTGTTTTTTTAAAACTGAAAAAAGATAAAGTATCTCTCAAAGATCTCCTTTTGGATAAAGATGCCAATGTGCAGATGGAAGAAGAAAAAACAGAACAGATTAAAGCTTATGCTGTTGCTCCTGCTGCCAACCAGCAGTTACTGATGCAAACCGCCGCCATGACTAGTAACGATCCCAATACACAGAAACCTAATACAAGCGTAAGCCGTTTTTTAGCTTTTATAAGCGGACTGGTGTCTGTGGGACTGGCCTGTGTCCTGGCTGCTTTTGCCATGTGGAACCATTTTGACACGAACAACTTTCCAAATCTAAACGAGCTGGTAGGAGTTTTACTTTCTCTGGGAATCGGGGTGGTGCCTTACGCATTCAATAAAATCAGTACCGCTACTAAATAATTAAATGAATAAAGCTATGAGTACCGGAACACAACTATTGGAAGCAGCCCGAAATCATATTGGAGAAAAATATGTTTTTGGGGCCATTATACCTTTTGAAAATTCAAATTACAAAGGCCCGTGGGACTGCGCAGAATTTATTTCCTGGATCGTATATCAGGGTACAGGAATTAAAATAGGAATAAGAGGTAAGGAAGCCTACACGGGGTATTGGGCCAAAGATGCCGCGGCTTTCTGTAAAAAAATAACCATCGATGAAGCCTCTCAAACCTATGGTGCCATTTTGTTCAGATCGCCTGGTTACAAAGGCGTAAAAATAGGGCATATTGCTTTCAGTGACGGAAAAGGTGGAACTGTAGAAGCCAAAAGCGCAAAAGATGGTGTATGTAAAAGTACCATTCAAGGGAGACCATGGGAATACGGCCTTTTGATCAATGGGGTTGATTATGAAACCAATTCAAAAGCAGTTGCCGATTATCATCATCCGTCATTTAATTTTTATGTAAAATCACCGCTCATGAAACATAAGATTGTTGAGGATGCCAAAAAGAGGCTTTCCAGGCTCAATTTGTATCATGGTGTTATCGATGAGGTGTATGATGATGAAACCGCTAAAGCCGTTACCAATTATCAGAATATGAAAGGACTTGTGGTAGATGCGGTATTAGCTACAGATACCCTGAGATCCCTTCAGGTACGGCAATTTACTGCTATTGAAAAAAGCATGCTGTGGTTTAAACAAAACTTTGAGACGAAAATAAAAGAAAAGCTCGCGGGAACTCCTTTTGACCTGCCTCTTGTAATGGCGATCGCCTACCAGGAAACGGGCTATGTCTGGAGTAAAATGATAGGCAAAACCACCCTGGAAGATCTATTGATATGCTGTACCGGAGATACGCTGGATGCTCCCAATAGAAGTGCTTTTCCCAAGGATAAAGCTTCTTTGCTGGCCCATCCGGACGGAGACAGAATGTTTCTGATTGCGCGGGAAGCTTTAAAAAATGTAGGACGATGGGAAGCTGTT
>JBMDXW010000187.1:0-9736 GCA_048594965.1 Chryseobacterium sp. | reverse complement strand
AGCATTTGCCACTTTTGAAAAGGATTTACTGAATGATCTCATTCCGTATGTAGAAAAGAAATTCCCGGTTAAAAAAGACCGCGAGAACCGCGCCATTGCCGGACTGTCCATGGGAGGCGGACAAACCCTGAACTTCGGGCTTGGAAACATCGACAAATTCGCCTGGGTGGGAGGGTTCTCATCGGCTCCGAATACAAAAGAACCGCAGAAGCTGCTTCCCGATCCTGCTAAAGCAAAGAATTTAAAACTGCTCTGGATTTCCTGCGGTGATGCAGACGGGCTGATGCCGTTCAGCAAAAGAACCCACGATTATCTGGCGCAGAATAAAATTCCGCATATTTTCTACATCGAACCGGGTGGCCACGATTTCAAAGTATGGAAAAACGATCTGTATATTTTCTCCCAACTGATTTTTAAACCTGTTGATAAAACTACCTTCTCCGATTTTACCGTATTGGGCCTTCCTGCCGAAACCAATATCAGAAATGCGCAGTATCCACAAATCATGTCCAACGGAAAAGCTATCTTCAGGGTAAAAGCTCCGGAGGCACAGAAAGTTCAGATCGATCTCGGCAAAAAATATGAACTGACCAAAGATTCGGACGGCGTTTGGAAAACCACCACCGATTCTTTAAGCGAAGGATTCCATTATTATTCGATGGTCATTGACAATGTACCGGTGGCAGACCCTTCCAGCAAAACCTTTTACGGAATGGGAAGATACGCCAGCGGAATCGAGGTGCCTTTTGCAGGCGATGGCTATTATGCCATGAAAGACGTCCCGCACGGAGACATCAGGATTCAGAATCTTTTCTCGAAAGTAACTAATTCCTGGAGGAGGGTGTTTATTTATACGCCGCCGGGCTATGATAAAAATACTGCTGAATCGTATCCGGTGCTGTACATCCTGCACGGCGGCGGCGAGGACGAAAGCGGATGGGCGATGCAGGGAAAAACCAACCTGATTATGGATAACCTGATTGCCGAAGGCAAAGCCAAACCGATGATCATCGTGATGCCGGATGCCAACATCGGACCTGCGGGATTCGGAAGCTTCGGAGACCGTAATCTTCAGATGTTTGATAAGGAACTGAAAGAATCGGTAATCCCGTTTGCCGAAGCGAACTTCAGGATTAAAAAAGATGCGGCCAACAGGGCATTGGCCGGACTTTCAATGGGCGGAATCTACACGCTGCACACAGGTGTTCAGAATTACAATATGTTTTCCTCGCTGGGTGTTTTCAGTTCAGGATGGATCCTGCCTTCACTTCAGGAAGTAGCGGACAAAGAATATCAGTTTATGACCAATAACCAATCGCAGATCAATTCCAACATCAAAAACTTCTGGATTTCGATGGGCGGAAAAGAAGACATCGCTTACAAAAACTGCCAGGTGATGATGAAAAAACTGGATGATCTTGGCATTAAATATACCTATTCCGAATATCCGGGTGGTCACACCTGGCCGGTATGGAGGAACAACCTGTACAACTTTGCGCAGCTGCTTTTCAAATAAATCCGGAGACAGGCGCACATTGTAACGGGAGCAATGCCGGACGACAGAGCCGCCGATGAAGCAGATTGTATGTACGCTTCATCAAATCAGCTTGCTGATCACTTCTTTGCTTCCTTACGTGATACATCAGGAAAAGCAAACTTTGCGTTAACAAAAATCCGGAAAAGCAAATAAACTTTAAGTCTGTAAAATTTAGTCTTATTCCAAATCACAAAATATGAATTTTAACACAATAAAAACCAGGACATTTTTCCTTACGGTGGTCATGCTCTCAGGAAATACCGATGCGCAATCCTATAAAAAAACGGATTCCGGATTGAGCCTTTCTGCGGGAAATCTGGCCATTGAGGTAAAATGGTATGGTGGGAACACGGTAAGGGTAATGAAATATCCTATCGGAAAATCATGGGTGAAAAATAGCCTGGCAGTCATTCAAAAGGAACAGCAGACCCGGTTTTCGGTTTCCGAAAACAGTGATGTTATTTTATTAAAATCGGATCATCTACAGCTTTCCATTGATGTTAAGACCGGAAAAATAAGTTACCGGTCACCGTCAGGACAGGAACTTTTGAAAGAAACCGGAAGTAATTTCAAGCCATTCAACGATGCTGGGAATCAAACCCTTTCTGTTTCACAATCTTTTCAGCTGGAGAAAGAAGAGCCGATCTATGGCCTGGGAATTCTGCAGAACGGAAAAATGTCTCAGCGGAATACCGATGTTAAAATGATTCAGAACAACACCTGGGATTTTATTCCGTTCTTTCAGTCGGTGAAAGGATATGGAGTGTTCTGGGATAACGAATCGCCGACCCAATTTACCGATACGCCGCAGCAGACGTCTTTCTCTTCCGAGGTGGGCGAGGGCATTGATTATTATTTTATTTACGGAAAAAATGCCGACGGTGTTGTAGCCGGAATGCGGAACCTGACCGGGAATGTGCCGATGCTTCCGCTCTGGACTTACGGCTATTGGCAGAGCAAAGAACGCTACAAAAGTCAGGATGAACTGGTAGATGTAGTAAAAAAATACAGGGAATTAAAAGTTCCTCTTGACGGAATCATTCAGGATTGGCAATATTGGGGAAACAATTACCAGTGGAATGCGATGGATTTCATCAGCCCTGATTTTCCCGATGCCAAAAAAATGATTCAGGACATCCATGATAACAATGCACACCTTTCCGTTTCCATATGGTCGTCATTCGGCCCGATGACGAATCCGTACCGGGAAATGGATCAGAAAGGAATGCTCTTCAACTTTAAAACGTGGCCGGAATCGGGACGTGATGTCTGGCCGCCGGATATGAACTATCCTTCTGGAGTACGCGTCTATGATGCGTACAACCCCGAAGCGCGGAATATATATTGGAAATATTTAAACAAGGGCCTTTTCAGCTTAGGAGTAGATTCCTGGTGGATGGATTCTACGGAACCCGACCACCTCAGCCAGAAACCGGAAGACCTCGATACCAAAACGTATTTAGGATCATTCAGAAAAGTGAGAAATGCATATCCGTTAATGACGGTAGGCGGTGTTTATGATCATCAGCGCGAAACGACAGGCGATAAAAGGGTTTTTATTCTCACCAGATCGGCATTTGCCGGCCAGCAGCGATATGGAGCCAATACCTGGTCGGGTGATGTTAATTCTTCCTGGGAAATGTTGCGCAACCAGGTGCCGGCAGGTTTAAATTTCAGCCTGACGGGAAACCCGAATTTCAATTCCGATATCGGCGGTTTCTTTGCCGGTGTTTACCGAAGGAATGGCGGTGCGAAGAGCCCGGTGTTCCAGGAATTGTATGTTCGCTGGCTCCAGTACGGAACTTTCACTCCGATGATGCGTTCCCACGGAACCGATGTTCCCAGGGAAATTTACCAGTTAGGAAAAAAAGGTGATGTCGTGTATGATGCAATAGAAAAATTCATCAGGCTGCGCTACAGCATGCTGCCGTATATTTATTCCGTTTCCCATGACGTTTCCAAAAACAGCTCGAGTTTTCTCAGGGCATTGTCAATGGATTTTTCATCAGACAAAAAAACCTGGGATATCAATAATGAATATCTTTTCGGGAAGTCATTGCTGGTAGCACCTGTTCTCCATGCGCAGTACACCCCGGAAAAAATCATAACCACCGATGAAAACCAGGGCTGGAATAAAGACAATGGTACGAAGAAAGAAAATCAGGATTCCGGAATCGATTTCACCCAAAATAAAACCGTGCAGGTCTATCTTCCGGCCGGAACCGATTGGTTCGACTTCTGGACGAATCAGAAGCACAGCGGCGGTCAGAAGATTGAAAAATCCGTTACCCTCCAGAGCATTCCATTATACGTGAAAGCGGGAAGCATTATTCCGTTCGGTCCTGATGTACAATATGCAATGGAGAAAAAATGGGATCACCTTACCGTAAAAATCTATCCCGGAGCCGATGCCGATTTTGTCCTGTACGAATTTGAATTCGACAATTACAATTATGAAAAAGGAGTCTTTACTGAAATCCCTTTTCACTGGAACGAAAAATCAAAGACACTTACCGTTGAAGCCCGGAAAGGTAAATTTAACGGGATGATTGAAAAAAGAAATTTCAGTTTACTTCTTCCGGACGGTCAGCAGAAAACCGTGAATTATTCCGGGAAAAAGATCAACATAAGTTTTAAATAATCTTAAAGTATGACAATGAAATTTTTAAGTTTAACCATGATATTCGGATGCTTCCAGGCCGCATTTGCCCAGAATCCCATCATCCAGACCAAATTCACTGCCGACCCTGCGCCGATGGTTTACAAAGACACGGTTTTCCTTTACACCAGCCACGATGAAGACGATGCTTTCGGATTCAAAATGAAAAACTGGCTGCTGTACACATCTACGGATATGGTCAACTGGACCGATCATGGCGTTGTAGCTTCCCTGAAAGATTTTAAATGGACCGATCCCGAAAACGGAGCCTGGGCGCCTCAGGTCATTGAAAGAAACGGAAAATTCTACATGTATTGCCCGATGCCGGGACAACGCGGAATCGGCGTGTTGGTGGCGGACAGTCCGTACGGTCCTTTCAAAGATCCGATCGGAAAGCCGCTGGTTAAAAATTCCTCCGATGATATTGATCCGACGGTGCTGATCGATGATGACGGACAGGCCTATCTCTATTGGGGAAATCCCAACCTTTGGTACGTTAAGCTGAATGAAGATATGATTTCCGTTAAAGGAGATGTGGTAAAAGATCCGTCTATTGCCAAAGTAAAAGGGGCAGCTGATCCATTTCATTACCAGGAAGGGCCGTGGGCATGGAAAAGAAACGGGAAATATTATATGGCGTATGCCTCAACCTGTTGTCCCGAAGGAATCGGTTATGCGATGGGAAAATCGGCGACCGGACCCTGGGAATTCAAAGGAATGATCATGGACAGTGACAAACGCTCCAACGGAAATCATCCGGGAATTATCGATTATAAAGGCAAAACCTATGTTTTCGGATTCAATTACAACATCGGAAAACAGACCATGAGCAAACATTACGAACGCCGTTCGGTTTGCGTAAGTGAAATGAAATACAATGCCGACGGGACCATCCAGAAACTTCCGTTCTGGAATCCTGAAGGCGTAAAAAGAATAGCAACCCTCAATCCGTACAACAGGGTAGAGGCCGAAACCATTGCCTTCAGCGAAGGCCTGAAAACAGAGCAGATGACCGAATGGGAAAGGAACAATCCCTATGATACCGGCAAGAAAATTACCGACCGGATTGTAGTTTCATCCGTCAATAATGGCGATTACCTCAAAGTGCAGGGCGTGGATTTTTCCCAGGGAACCCAATCCGTGGAAGTCTCCGCAGCTGCTTTGTACGGCGGCAGCATAGAAATCCATACCGATGCTGTTGACGGAACGCTTTTAGGAACCGTCCGGGTAACCGGAAAAGCAGAAGGCGATCTTTTTAAAACAATTAAAACACCGGTAAAAAACATCAAGGGCATCCACGATCTCTATTTTGTTTTTAAAGGAGACAAAGACCTTTTCTATTTCGATTGGTGGAAATTTAATAAAAATTAATGTTGAATTCAGGAATATCAATAGAAATGGGCTTTAGCCCATTTAACACAGAGAATAACGCGTAGGGCTTTAGCCAAAACATATTGTTATGAGTTGTATTAATCATTGGTTAAAATTTTAAAAATGTTCAGATTTAAACTTTTTGTTCTCAGCTTTCTCATTGCCGGATGCTGTTTAAATGCACAAACAACCATCTGGTTAGACCAATTGGACCTGAGCGTTGCCACGCAGGGAAACGGGAAACCCGGAATCAATACGTCCGTGGACGGGAAAAAACTGACGATTGCCGGCAAAACGTTCGACCGGGGTTTCGGAACCCACGCCGAAAGTTCTTTGCTGATTAGATTAGACGGAAAAGCCACAAAATTTTCAGCATGGGTCGGGATCGACGATGAAATGAAAGGCCACGAGCCCGCAGTGGAATTTGAAATTTACGGCGACAACAAAAAGCTTTGGTCAAGCGGCGTTATGCATCTGGGCGACAAAGCCAAACCCGTTTCGGTATCGTTAAAAGGAATTAAACAGCTGGAACTGGTCGTTGCAGACGGCGGAAACGGCCCGTATTACGACCACGCCGACTGGGTGGATGCCCGGTTTGAAACCACCGGCGTTTCTACGTTGGAAACCTTCAACCCGATTGCTTCGGAACCCTATATCTTAACCCCTAAACCTTCGGCTGTACCGAAGATCAATTCCGCAGGGATCTACGGCGTCCGTCCGGGCTCACCTTTTTTGTTCAGAGTTGCGGCAACAGGAGACCGTCCGATGGCTTTTGCGGCGAAAAATCTTCCGAAAGGTTTAACAATAGATTCTCAAACCGGAATTATTACCGGAAAAATAGATACGAAAGGAACCTACGAAGTCCTTTTATCAGCTAAAAATGCCAAAGGCTCAGTTTCAAAAAAATTAAGAATAGAAAGCGGTGACAAAATAGCTTTGACGCCAACCATGGGCTGGAACAGCTGGAACTGTTTCGGGCACGAAGTATCTGCCGACAAAGTAAAAAGGGCAGCGGATGCGTTAGTGAGAACCGGGCTGGTTAACCACGGCTGGAACTACATCAATGTTGATGATTCCTGGCAATACAACCGGGACGGGAAAGACCCGTCTTTCAAAGGGCAGTTCCGGGATAATGACGGTTATATTTTAACCAACTCCAAATTTCCGGATATGAAAAACCTGGGCGATTACATTCATGCCAACGGACTGAAAATGGGGATCTATTCCTCTCCGGGACCCTGGACCTGCGGCGGATGTGCCGGAAGCTACGGCTACGAAAAGCAGGATGCCGAAAGCTACGCCAGATGGGGCGTCGATTACCTGAAATACGACTGGTGCAGCTACGGCGGTGTGATCGACGGTCTGCCGGATAACGACCCAAGCAAAGTTCCTTCGCTGGCATTCAACGGCGGCGGCGATCTGGATAAAGGGGTAAAACCATTTAAACTGATGGGCGACCTGCTCTACGGACAGCCGAGGGATATTGTCTACAACCTCTGCCAGTACGGGATGGGCGATGTCTGGAAATGGGGTGATGAAACCCACGCCCAGTCCTGGCGCACCACCAATGATATTACCGATACCTGGGCCAGCGTGAAAAATATTGCGCTTGCGCAGGACAAAGCCGCTCCGTACGCAAAACCCGGCAACCGGAATGATCCGGATATGCTGGTCGTAGGCGTGGTCGGCTGGGGAAATCCCCACCAGAGCAAGCTGAAACCCGATGAGCAGTATCTCCACATCAGCCTTTGGAGCATTTTCTCCGCACCGTTGCTGATCGGCTGTGACCTTGAAAAGCTGGATGATTTTACCTTAAATCTTTTAACCAACGATGAGGTAATTGCCGTCAATCAGGACGCTTTGGGAAAACAGGGCGTCTGCCTGGACACCGTTGGTGAACTGAAAATCTATGTCAAAGAACTTGAAGACGGAAGCAAAGCGGTGGCTTTTGCCAATTTCGGCAGGGAAAAAGTGAAAATGTCTTACAAAGATTTTAAAACATTAGGAATTTCAGGAAATCAGGTGGTGAGAGATATTTGGAGACAGAAGGATGTTACGCAACTCAATACCGCTTCGGGAAACCTTGCTTTGGATATTCCGGCGCACGGCGTGGCTTATTACAAATTCATTTCAAAATAATTCAGTTAAAAATTCCAAATCAAAAAATGGATTGCATTAAAGCTCATATCGAAAAAAACATTTTCTCAAAAGCAATTCTGATGATGCTTTTGCTGGGTTTTTCCAGTTGGTTTTCAGCAAATAATTGGGTGGTAAAATCTCCGGATGATAAAATTATCGTCCATGTTTTCAATTCAAATAATACCGGAAATGGAAATTGGTTTTTGAATGTGAAGTTTAATAATAATGGAAAAATGACTGAAACTATTTCAAAAATTGATTTGGGATTGATTCTTTCGGAAGGCAATTCTTTTGGTGAAATGAAATTATTAAAAACGTCGAAACCGATTCTAATAAAGGAAAATTATTCGATGCCTCACGGAAAATCTTCACAGAGGCACAATGAAGGAAATGAAGTGGTGTTTACTTTTGAAAATAAAGAAAAGAAAAAGCTAAATCTTATTCTTCGTGCGTACAACGACGGCATTGCTTTCCGGTATTCGCTTTCCGAAAAAGGGAATTATACCGTGCTGGAGGAATTGACTTCCTATACCGTTGGAAACGAAACCGCACGCTGGACCGAAAAATGGAATCTCGCCAATGAGGGCCTATATTCTGCGATGGCTGGTGATAAAACGCAGCAGGAAGAATGGGGGTATCCGGCACTGTTCCAGACCAAAGAGAAGGACTGCTGGTTTTTACTGCACGAATCGGCTGTTGATGGAAGTTACTGTGGTTCCAAACTGAGTAACAGATCCGATAAAAATACATATAAAATAACCTTTCCGGATCCGAAAGACGGCCGCGGAAAAGGAGAATCGTTACCCAAAATTACCTTTCCCTGGAAATCGCCCTGGCGAGTGATCATTATCGGGAGTCTCAATGATATGGTCGCTTCCACATTGGTTGATGACGTGGCGCCGCCTTCTGTCATCAAAAATACGGACTGGATAAAACCGGGAGCGGTTTCCTGGAACTACTGGTCGGATAACCACGGGACCAGAGACTTCAAAACCGTCTGCGAATTTGCCGATCTGGCTGTTGCCATGGACTGGCCGTATACTTTATTGGACTGGGAATGGGATTCAATGGGCAACGGCGGAAATCTGGAAGATGCGTTACGATATATTCGTTCTAAAGGTATCAAACCGTTGATGTGGTACAATTCCGGCGGCGACCATACCTGGGTTGCGTCCACTCCGAAAGACCGGATGCTCAATCATGAAAATAGGGTAGAAGAATTTTCCAAACTTAAAAAGCTGGGCGTTGCCGGGGTAAAAGTCGATTTTTTCGAAAGTGAAAAACAGGAAATGATTCAGTATTATCTGGATATTCTGGAAGATGCGGCAAAGTTTGAAATGATGGTCTATTTCCACGGATGCCTGGTTCCGAGAGGCTGGGCCAGAACCTACCCGAATCTCATGACCTACGACGCCGGCCGTGGTGCCGAATGGTACACCAACGGACCTGAATTTACCGCCACCGCGCCGGTTCACAATACCATTTTGCCTTTTACCAGAAATGTAGTCGGCTCCATGGATTACACGCCGGTCACCTTTACCAATTCACAGTTTCCGCACCTCACTTCCTATGGCCATGAGCTGGCGTTAAGCGTTCTGTTTGAATCGGCACTGCAGCACTTTGCGGACCGGCCGGAAGGCTATTCCGACTTGCCGGATGCGCCGAAGCAATTTTTAAAACAAGTTCCGACGGCCTGGGATGAAACGAAACTGTTGCAGGGATTTCCCGGCAAAGAAGTCGTGATGGCCCGGAGAAAAAACACGGATTGGTACATCGGCGGAATCAATGGCGAAAATGTTGAGAAAAACATCCTGATTACATTTGATTTTTTAGAAAAGAATAAAAAGTACAAGCTAAGGATTATAAAAGACGGAAAGCACGACAAGCAAATGGTGACCGATGATCTGGTCATTGGAAGTGCAGATTCCGTTACCGTGAAAGAATTGAGGAGAGGCGGTTTTGCTGCCGTAATTTCAACGCTGTAACTAATAATGAGCGTTCATTAGATTTTAAATACTTAAAAATTGTAT